>NZ_JAKJSZ010000002.1:0-407011 GCF_050337535.1 Vibrio kagoshimensis | reverse complement strand
GTCGTAGACTACGACGTTGATAGGCAGGGTGTGTAAGTGCTGCGAGGCATTGAGCTAACCTGTACTAATTGCCCGTGAGGCTTAACCATACAACACCCAAGGGGTTTTGTGGACTCATAGAAATACCAGACCTTGAATGAGTTTGAAGAGAACGAAACAGCTTTCCAGATTATTTTGCCTTCAGTTTTTAAACTGRAAGTAAAAGCAAAATTTGCTTGGCGACCATAGCATTGTGGACCCACCTGATCCCATGCCGAACTCAGAAGTGAAACACAATAGCGCCGATGGTAGTGTGGGGCTTCCCCATGTGAGAGTAGGACATCGCCAGGCTTTAAATTTTAAGAATCGTTTTAAACGGTTCTTTGATTTGCTGATATAGCTCAGCCCGGTAGAGCGCACCCTTGGTAAGGGTGAGGTCCCCAGTTCGAGTCTGGGTATCAGCACCAGAATTTAGTTAATTTTATTATTAAAATTAACTACAGAATTTGTTTGACGACCATAGCATTGTGGACCCACCTGATTCCATGCCGAACTCAGAAGTGAAACACAATAGCGCCGATGGTAGTGTGGGGCTTCCCCATGTGAGAGTAGGACATCGTCAGGCTCAAATTGCTTTAAGCTGAATAGACACTGCGGAGTGGTAGTTCAGTTGGTTAGAATACCGGCCTGTCACGCCGGGGGTCGCGGGTTCGAGTCCCGTCCACTCCGCCACTTATTTAAAAGCCCTGCTAGAAATAGCAGGGCTTTTTTACATGCCTAGCTTATCTTTCTATAAGTTCTCATTACTTTAATACTCGCTTAGGAGTCATTTTCGGTAGTGTTGTTACCTTCTTTTCTCGTTATAAACATCTTGATTAATCGTTTGTTAAAGGCGTGAGCTTGCTTGTACCTTTAAGAAGGATAAACCAAGTCTAGGCATCAAAGCATGTTTTCTTCATTTAATTCTCAATCCTATACCAGTTAATAAGCTCAACTTCTTGAAGGTTAGAAGTACTGCAGAATCTTATGGTTTGACTGTATAAGCTTTTTTGATGTATCACACCACTTAACTCTACGAAACTCCTTAAGTACTTCTAATTACGCTTTTACACCAGTGTAGAGCCTATCATATGTAGTGATTGGTGATTGGTGATTGGTGATTGGTGATTGGTTAAGTGAGAATGTTCTTTTAGGTGAAAGTAGCTTTGATAGTATAAATGTGAATGATTTTATCTATATGAAAAGAAGGCTGTAAATTTAGCTAGCGCTTCAATCTGAAGCTTTGAGAGATCTTATTCATCCCAAGAATAGATATAACAGCTTTTAATCTCAAATAAATTAGCCCCTTAGATCGGCTTACCCACTTGATAGAGCTGGGCTTGGGTGATTTCATTCCAAATAAGCTGTAATCAATTTGATTATTCATCAAACATAATTAGTCGAATAGGTTAGTACTACCACTCCTGTTCTTATTGGATCTTTTCATCACTACCTATTTTTAATTAACCCTAGATATTCGAGCTACTGTATCTCTTGAATCATAACTGTAATTTTTAGTGTAATGATGCTCTTTGTTTTGTGAATAGTCAGCTGAAGAGTCAATATAGATCACTACTATAAAAATAGACAACGTATAGCCTTCTGAGGCTCCTATTGAAAGATTCTATTACCTAATCCTTCGTAAATTAATCGATCGTTATTAGAGGGTATTAGTTGCGTCTTGTTATGTCTAGAGTATGAATAAGTTTTGTTTGTTAGCTCTGATTGCTATTAAAGAATAGATATGTACTTATCTCTAAATTTGTTGGGGTGCGGAGATGTGGATATATAAATTTGGGTTTCGAAATGTAAAAAGGCCGCATCAATGATGCGGCCTTTTTTAATTGGCTCCCCTTGCAAGACTTGAACTTGCGACATACGGATTAACAGTCCGCCGTTCTACCAACTGAACTAAAGGGGAATTGATGGTTTAATCTCTAATCAGAGAATGGTGCCGACTACCGGAATCGAACTGGTGACCTACTGATTACAAGTCAGTTGCTCTACCTACTGAGCTAAGTCGGCATCATATATCAAAAAGCTAATGCTTAATGATGAACTTGGCTCCCCTTGCAAGACTTGAACTTGCGACATACGGATTAACAGTCCGCCGTTCTACCAACTGAACTAAAGGGGAATTATTCTTAAAGCTTTAAAGAAATGGTGCCGACTACCGGAGTCGAACTGGTGACCTACTGATTACAAGTCAGTTGCTCTACCTACTGAGCTAAGTCGGCACATAATATTTCTTTGTGCTTTACTGTTGTTGTCTAAGACACCAACAAATAAATTGTGGTGCCCGGAGGCGGAATCGAACCACCGACACGAGGATTTTCAATCCTCTGCTCTACCGACTGAGCTATCCGGGCGACGAGGTGTATTAAACGCGTTTTCGGCTTTCTGGTCAACTTTAAATTGCAAAAAAAGTATCGTTTGATGTTTTTCTATACTTAATGGGGTGTTTTTATTCATTTTGTATAGAAAAGCGTTAGTCAGTATGACCCAAATGATTCAATACTTGCGATTAACTTAGTGAAAATGTCTGGAGATATAATAAAGCACCTATGAAAATGTATTACTTTAATTTTAAAGAGTAGTGGTATCTTTAAGATCTAGCCTAGTTCTTAATTATGCCTGATTCTATCTATTTTCAAATGAACTGTAATGTTAGGTTTCATTAACCCAAACATTGAACGGAGCAGTGCCTACCGCAGTTTATGACCTTTTTATAAAGTTAATTGGATCGCTTCAATACGGCGTCTTTCTTGCTCTGTTCGGATATCTTTACCTTTAAAGCCGTCATCTATGATGTTCTTCACTTGCACGGTTAAAGCGGCTTGGTAAGCAGTTTCAAAACGTTTTTTTTGAGGGTAAGGTTCTTTCTCTAGCCCCTTTCTTCCGGCGTGATCTGCTTGGCAGCATAGTAGGATGTCGTTCAGCCTTTCTGGTTTTCTCCAGACATCGAATTTATTGAGTACTTTAAGAAAAGTTGATGCTTTTAACTCGCTCGCTCGGTGGATATTTGAGTGCTGCTCGCAAACAAGCAAAGCAAGTTCTTTGAATTCGTTTGGTATACGAATTCGTTCGCAAAGTTGTTTAATGATTTTTAGCCCAGTGTGGCAGTGCATTTTGTGGCTAGGCCATTCTGATTCAGGAGTGATACCTTTACCTAGATCGTGAACTTGGGCTGCAAACCTTACCGGCAATGCTGAACTCAGTATTGCGGCTTGCTGAGCAACCATTAATGTATGAATGCCAGTATCAATTTCTGGGTGCCATTTTTCTGGTTGAGGAACCCCAAATAATGCATCTAACTCAGGTAAGACAATTTTAAGAGCGCCGCACTCTCTTAAAATGGATATAAAAATTTCTGGGTGATGAGAGCTTAGTGATTTGTGCCATTCTTGCCATACACGCTCAGGCGTTAAATAAGCAAGCTCACCTGACTCAGCAATCGCTCTCATGAGTAATAGGGTGTCCTCAGCAACACTAAAGCCTAGGTGATGTAACTTAGCGGCAAATCGAGCGACGCGTAATACTCGTAGAGGGTCTTCTGTAAATGCGTGAGATACGTGCCTTAGAATTTTATCTTTTAGGTCTTGTTGCCCATTATAAGGGTCATAGATGGTTTCATTTTCATCTTGAGCCATTGCATTGATCGTTAAGTCTCTGCGCATGAGATCTTCTTCTAAACTAACGTCAGGGGCAAAGTGGCATTCAAACCCTGTGTAACCAGTGCCAGATTTTCGCTCAGTCCGAGCAAGTGCATGTTCTTGCTTGGTCGTTGGGTGCAAAAATACTGGAAAGTCTTTTCCAACGGCAAGGAACCCTAAGGATTCCATTTCTTCTGGTGTGCTGCCTACTACAACCCAATCTTGATCTTCGCACTTAATACTCAGAAGTTTATCGCGAACCGCACCACCTACTAGATATCTCTGTAATGGCTTATTTTTTTGCAGGTTGTCTGTAATTTGCAAGCTAACACCTCGAAATTTTTATCACTACTGGACTTTATCGTGCGCAGTGGTACTTTGCCATAATCGTAATAATAGGGCTGCACATGTATAAGGAATATTTTGGCTTCGTAGAGATGCCATTTTCGATTGTACCAAATTCTCGCTATCTGTTTCTTAGTCAACGTCATCAAGAGGCGATGCAGAACTTACAGGCTGGCTTAGGAGAAGGTGGGGGCTTTGCAATGCTTACTGGAGAAGTAGGTACCGGTAAGACGACCGTAGCAAAAGCAATGCTAACAGGGCTAGATGAAGATACTTGTGCAGGGCTTATTTTAAACCCGACTTTTTCTAACACTGATTTATTAGAAGCTATTTGTGATGAGTTTGAAGTGTCGTACCCAGAGCAAGCATCACTGAAACAGCTGAGTCAGGCTATACACCATTTTTTGTTAGATAATCATGCTCAAGATATTCAGACCCTCCTTGTTATTGATGAAGCCCAGCACCTTGCTGCTGATGTGCTAGAACAGTTACGCCTGCTGACCAATCTAGAAACGGATCATCGAAAGCTGTTAAAGGTTCTGCTGGTTGGTCAGCCTGAGCTACAACAGCATTTACAAACCACTCAGCTGCGCCAATTAGCCCAACGAATTACTGGTCGTTATCATTTACTACCTCTCAATGTGGAAGAGACCGGGAAATATATCGCTTTTCGTCTCGAAATGGCGGGGGGCAGCGACATGCTTTTCACGAATGCATCAATTAAGTCAATCGCTCAGCATACTCATGGTATCCCGCGCTTGATTAATTTAGTTTGTGATAAAGCATTACAGCTGAGCTTTCATGCGGGTGAAGCTTCACAGGGTCGAAGTCGATCTATTCCTAGTAATACGGTTCAACGAGCTTGCCAACAGGTCATGTCATTTCAAGCGGAAGTTTATCATTCTCCACAAGTAAATCGTACATACCAACGTCCTAAGTGGTTGAAATACATAGCTGCAACGTTATGTGGTTTAGGGATGGCTTATGGAGCCTATATTTACAGCCCCCAGTACTTTGAAAGGCTCACTTTTAGTCAGCTAGAAATAGCAAATGAGCCTGAAATTGAAATTGCTGTTAAATCTGCAATAGCGGTAAAAGAAGAAAGTGAAATACCTAATGATATTAAAGAAGCATTAGAAGCTGGTAAGCAGCGTTCTTTAGCGATACAGAGTCTATATGGACTATGGGGATATAAATCTTCAGTACGAGATGGGCTTTGTTTGAGTGAGCCACAGAGTGAGTTTATTTGTCGCCAGCAAAAAGCAACGTTAAGTGAACTAATCAATGAGAATGTGCCTGTTGTACTAAACCTTGAGTTGAACCAAGTGCCATTATTTGGTGTGCTTTATAGTGTCTCATCAGACTCAGTTGAGTTACTCATTCGAGAACAACTGATACAACTTCCAATAGGTGCTCTAAATGAGTTATGGAGTGGGGATTATGTTGCTATTTGGAAGCAACCTTTAAGGCAAACCTTAAAATATGGCTATCAAGGTGAAGCCGTTACCATGCTGGACTTATTGCTTTCTGAGGCTCTTGGTGAAGAGGTGTCGGGTAGCGATGTGTTTGATGAAGAATTAAAATCTAAAGTCGCCGCTTTTCAGAGTTGGCAAGGTATGACAGTTGATGGAATTGCAGGTAGTCGCACTTTAGCTCGGTTACAAAAATTGACTCAATTAGATGCCCCTGCGCTTCTCATTAACTCTGGAGAACAAAAATAATGTCTCAGATTATGGATGCGTTAAAGCAATCAGAATTAAGAAAGCCAGGGCTTCAGCAATCTACTTTCCATTCGGCTGGAGAACCTGTGGATCAATTTCAGGCTTCGCCAACCCACCTTAATAAAACTAAAAGTACTTCAAAGCTTTTGCTGTGTTCACTATTGGTCGTGCCCTCTGTATTGGTTATTGGTGCTCAGTATTATCAATGGCAAGAAGATAAAGCTCCAGTTATGGAGATGGAGAGTCGCGAGCTTCAACAAGTTAGGATTGAACCAGAAGGGGCTTCTTTATTCTCTGTTCGTCCGGCAATATTAGCTCAGGATTTGAAGCCATTGATTCGTCAAATCGAATACTCAGAAACGAGTATTGTTTCTCGAGTTACTTCTAAAAAAGATGAAACTGGTTTACAGGAAAGCTCTCAATTAATCGTTCAAGCAGAGCCTTTAGGTGCATCAGAAATCGATCAGAAGTCAGAGTTTGAACGGTCTAATCCAAGACTGATTGAGCCAAATGAACCTGAGCTGGATTTAGGTGATATCGATTTAACTGAGTTCTCCCCAGAACTAGCTCTGACTATTGAATCTATATTGCAAGACTCAACGAATAATCGTGATTCAGGTAGTAGTGATGGTCGCGGGAATGCAGAAAACGGTGCAATTGACTTTGAATCAAATACCCACCTTTTTTCTGGTTCTTTACCTAAATTAAACCTGCAAACGCATATGTACTCTAGTGACCAGACAAAACGCTGGGTGAAGGTAAATGGTAAAGACAGGTATCTGGGTGACTGGATTGCCAATGGCGTGCAATTAATCGAAATCAAGCCTCAATCAATAATTATAGAATATCAGCAAGAGCTTATTGAAGTTCCAGCCTTATATGAGTGGCAGGGGTAAACTTCAGTTTAAGGAGGCAGCTAAAGGCTATAGCTTATGTCGATTATTGGTCGGTTATAATTATAAAAGGGGCACATATCAATGTGCCCCTTTTTGGTGTCTGTTACTTGATTAACTCATCAGAAATTTAGCTACTCACGCATACTCTAAGTAGCTAAAGAAGGAGTAAGCGTTTAAGACCAACCGTTTGGTGACTTCTTACGGCGTGGGATAATATGCGGTAGCAACAAACCAAATAGAAGACCAATACCTGCAACGCCACCGCCATACATGAAGTATTTAAGTAGTAAGTCGTCTTTTTGAGTATCAATTTTCGCACGTAATTCGCGATTCTCAGTTTGAGATGAAGTTAGCTGCTGGCTAATCTCACTATAGTTCTGTTCAAGCTCTGAAATTTGTTTGTTACGCGAATCAAGAGAGCTAGCTAAGCCAGCTTTTTCGCTATCAGCACTTTGACGTGCATTAGCTAGTTTTGCTTTCACGTCCGCGAGTTCTTTTTCAACTTTTGGTAAGCGTAATGCCATGCTTTCTTGACGGCTAACAAATTTACTTTCAACCCAACCTTTACGACCGCGGTTATCAAGAACCTCGCTGTATCCAGTTTGTTTGTTCGCTTGCAGTAGTTTAATTTTCTCACCAGCATCAACACTACCGATAATTCGATAAGTATTGTTTGGACCAGAGTGCATGTAAGTAAAAAGTTTGTCAGCGATATAACGATCTTGAGCGAATGCTGCAGGAGCAGCAAGCATTGTAAATAAAACCATGCAAATCAGTTTTTTCACAGTAATTCCCTTAACAATTCTAATTTGGGGTAGGCGAGAGTCAGCCTTAATTATCAAATAGTATTTAGTTTTTTTGGCTCGTGCAACAAAGAAGGGAGGCTAAGCCTCCCTTTCTGTGCGTTTGAGTCAATAATGACATTGTATTTACATACGAATATCTTGACTCACATGTCTCTGACTTAATTCTAAATTACAAGCTCATGAATAAAGCTTGAATCATGTAGAAGAATACAACCGCTAGTAGAGCACCAGCAGGTAGCGTCACAATCCATGAAGCAACAATATTACGAACTACGCCTAAGTTCAGAGCTGCAATGCCTCGAGCAAAGCCTACACCAAGAACAGCACCAACTAGTGTCTGTGTCGTTGAGATTGGAAGACCAGTACCAGAAGCTAATACTACAGTACAAGCTGTTGCTAGTTGAGCTGCAAAGCCGCGGCTTGGTGTTAGTTCTGTAATACCAGTACCAACAGTTGCCATAACTTTATGACCCATAGTCGCAAGACCAACAACGATACCAATACCGCCAAGAGGAAGAATCCACCAAGCTATTGAGGTTTTACCTGAAATTTCACCCATGTGCTCAACAGTTGATACAACCGCTGAAAGTGGACCAATCGCATTTGCTACATCATTTGAACCGTGAGCAAAAGCCATCGCACAAGCTGTGATAACCATAAGTACAGAGAAGATGCCTTCTACGCCAGCAAAGCCATGATCTTCTTCGCGGTTAGCAAACTTTTTCTGGATGTATAGGTAACCACCTAACATAACTAGACCAGAGAAACCTGCAGACCATAACCAAGCTTCGGTATTGCTTAGGTGAAGACCAACGTGCTTAAGACCTTTCTTGATCGTTACAAGTGCAATTACCATCGTGGTAATGAACATGTATACAGGAACAAAACGCTTAGCATTAAACAGAGGGTTCTCTGTATCGAAAATTAATCGTTGGGCACTGACAAATATCACATAGGCGAAGAAGCCGGAGATAAGCGGTGTAACAATCCAACTACCTACAATACCTTGAACACTATTCCAATCTACCGCTTCAGTACCAACAGATACACAAGCGAAACCGATGATTGCACCGATAATAGAGTGTGTCGTAGATACTGGCCAGCCCATGTAAGACGCAAGAAGTAGCCATGTACCTGCCGCTAATAGCGCAGACATCATGCCATATACAAGCACATCAGGTTGGTGAGCAAATAGAGATGTTTCGATAACACCTTTACGGATCGTGTCAGTTACTTCGCCACCCGCAAGGTATGCACCTGCGAATTCAAAGATCATTGCGATAATGATCGCTTGTTTAACGGTTAAAGCTTTAGAGCCTACTGAGGTGCCCATTGCGTTCGCAACGTCATTTGCACCAATACCAATAGCCATCAAGAAACCGAAAGCTGCTGCAACAATAATCAGGACAGTGCCGTAATTAGCAAGGATATCCATCGTAATACCTAGTTGTTTGATAACAAGCGGAACAAATTTAGACGCAAAAAACCGCTCAGCGAGAGAAATACTCAGCGCATAAGTGGTTTGGTTAAAAAGTGCTCTTCGTTATATAGTTAACGTATGATTTAAGATCGAGAAAGCATTACTTCAAGACGAGCGCCAACACGCTGTGCTTGATCTGCAATACCACCAATCCATTCAAGAATTTTGTATAAGAACATGATGTCGACAGGATTTAGATCGCCTTCAATCGCCATTAATTGTTGGCGTAACTCGATCTGCATTGCATCGGTATCATCTTCGATTACATCTAATTGATGAATCATTTCAGCAACGAGTGTCACTTCACGACCTTTAAAGCCCGTTTCAAGTAACTCGTCTAGTTCATTGATTACGTTTTGTGCTTGGTTCGCTGCATCTAGGCAACGTTTAACGTAAGCAATAAAGTTTTCTTGCATTGGAGCAGGAATGACAAGTTGACGACCATATACACGGCCAGCAATGTCTTTCGCTAGGTTTGCAAGTTTGTCTTGCTGAGTTAAAAGCTCCAACATATCGGTGCGATCAACTGGCATAAACAAACCGCGAGGAAGTTTAAGGCGAATTTCACGTTTTAGTACGTCTGCTTCTTTCTCTAAGTGAGAAATTTGAGCTCGAATTTCAGATGCTTTTTCCCAGTCACCCTTTGAAGAAACTTCAAAGAAATTGACTAAATGTGAACAACATTCATTCACGCAAACCACGTGACGCTGCAAAGGCTTAATTGGGGACTTTGCAAATAACCCCATAATTGTATTTACTGGCATGGTCATCCAACCTAATAAATAATAACCTAAAAAACATACACCATTTTCGTGGTGAAATGTTAAGCGATGGCTACAAAGTCGCGCATGTTAACCCAATCAATCTCTCATTAAAACTGTTTTAGATCATCATTATCGCGATATTTCTTTCTTGCCCGGATTCTAAATAGGCAATATCCTATTCTTATCTTTATAGAAAGGCATAACTATGGAAACCGAGATAGAGCTTAAGTTTTTTGTTTCTCCTGACTTTTCAGAGACTTTGCGCAATAAAATTGCTGAAACTAAAGTCCTTCAGCACAGTTGTCGTGAATTAGGTAACATCTACTTCGACACCCCTGATAACTGGCTACGTAAGCATGATACTGGCTTACGAATTCGACGTTTTGATGACGTATTTGTACAAACCGTAAAAACGGCGGGTCGAGTTGTCGCGGGTCTACATCAAAGACCTGAATATAATGCCGAGCATAACAGTAATGAACCCGACTTATCTTTACATCCTGCCGACATTTGGCCAGAAGGAAAAGATATTGAAACGGTCCAATCCGAATTATTCCCCCTTTTCTCGACTAACTTTACTCGTGAGCAGTGGTTAGTGGGGATGCCCGATGGAAGTCAAATCGAAGTTGCTTTTGATCAGGGCTTTGTAGTTTCAGGTGATAAACAAGATCCTATTTGCGAAGTCGAGCTTGAACTTAAATCCGGCCAAGCCGATGCTTTATTTACTCTGTCTCGCCAGTTTTGTGAAAATGGCGGCATGCGCTTAGGTAATCTTAGCAAAGCTGCGAAAGGTTATCGCCTTGCACAAGGCTATGCTGGGGATGAAGTGAAAGAACTGACATTGGTGAATACCGATAAACATGACACAGTCGAATCGTGTTTTATTCAGTCTTTAGAGCATGCCTTATCTCACTGGCATACTCATGAACAGATTTTTACTGAGCGTCAGTCGATTGAAGCTTTGCATGAAATCAGTCATTCAATCAGCTTTATTCGCCAAACTTTTACTATTTACGGCGGCATCGTTCCACGTCGAGCCAGTGCTATTTTACGTCAAGAGTTAAAATGGCTAGAGCAAGAACTAAACTGGCTAAAAACGTACGATTACCTTGAAGACCTGCTTGAAGATAAAGGGCACGTACTACGTAAGCTTGATGCACGTAAGTTTTTGGTTTCAGAATTGAAGGAGATGCAACAACAGCTGCCTGAGCGTGAAGAGTTGCTGACACTGTTAAGTTCTGCGCGTTACACCGGCTTATTGTTGGATTTGAGTCGCTGGATCTTATCAAGAGGATGGCAACCATTCTTAGATGAAAAAGCTCGTGAGCAAATGGCTCGAGGTATTGAGTGGTTCTCTGTGAAGCAATTAGATAGAACTTGGGCTGAGCTCATGGAAGCTTTCCCACCAGAAAGAGTAATGTCTAGCCAAGCGTACATAGAGCAGCAATATCGATTAATGAGGAATTTATACTCAGGTGTCGGGTTTGCCAGCCTTTATGATGATGAAGAACGTAATAGCTTCAGGCTACCTTGGGCTGACATGATCCAAGGTATTGATGATTTATTAATGTTAAAAACGCTTTCACCACTTATCGAGAAGTTAGAAGGCGATGAAAAAGATCAGCTAGAGCGCTGGTTAGCTCGGCAAGAAGTATCAATCTTGCATGCAATGGAACAAACTCGTCAGATTAGCGTTGAAGTTGAGCCGTATTGGCAAGACTAATTTATCGAGAAAATCAGTGTTCAAGATAGAAGAATAGGGCGAAAGCCCTATTTTTTTATCTGTTTTTCGAGCTGATCCAGACGTTCTAATATTGCTTGTTGCTGCTTGATGATCAGTTCTATATTTTTATCATTATTCTCAGCCTGCAGGTTTTCTTGTCTGTTAGGGGAGGTGATGAGTGAAGTGATTAGCCCTGAGATCATACCGAATACACCCACACCACAAATAATTACAATTGATGCGATCAATTTTCCCGAACTTGTGACGGGATAATGATCCCCATAACCCACGGTTGATATAGTAACAAATGCCCACCATAAGGCATCTTGCCCTGTGGTGATGTTCGCACTTGGGTCTTTGTGCTCAAGTAATAGAATGCTTCCAGCTCCGATGGTAAGCAATATAACGAGCAGCAAAAGAATAGAAGCTAGTGTTGTTTCTTTCTTATTATTCAGCAGGTTTCTAAATACTCGTTTTCCTGATCTTAATATCAGGATCACTCTTAAGATCTGGAAGATTCGAGCGAAACGCAGAGGTTCAATGAGCGGCAAGCTGGCTATGAAATCGATCCAGTGGACTTTTAGGTACTGGACTTTGTCATCTGCTCGAAAGAGATCAATGGTGAGCTGTAGGATAAAAATACTACAGATAATAAAGTCGAGGCCGATAAGTATTTGTCGAGTCTCATGATCGATTGGGGCAAACAACAAGCTAGAGATCACAAATAACGCTATGAAAGAGAGTATAAGTGACAATAAGCTCATCGGCTTTGCTGTGTCTTTGGTAGTATTTAACATTCTTATGAAGCTCGAAATAAATAGCGCACGACTATAATTTTGTACAGTGTGCTTGCGACTAACGCAAAGACTTTAATATATAAGACTTAGTGGAGAAGTGACAATGACAAAACTGGCCTTTAAGCCTTGGGAAAGGATTATCTCGGATACCCGTCTCGTTCCGAAAATGATCGTATTGATGGTGTTTAGTACGGTTTTGATCATTGCTAAGCAATTGTGGGATGCAAGTACATTCTACGATGCGCTTCTTGCTGCCACAAATAGCGCTCAAGTTGCTCAAGAACATTATGAAACCTACCTGGTTCAGGTGGCATGGCAAACTGCAATTATGATTGCGGTATTTATCGTACTGCTGATGGGGGCCGCTAACGTGATGTTGCGTCAAACTCAGTACTTAAGCGCTGCAATTAAAGTAATGGCAAGCAAAGACCTTTCTGTTCCTATTGGTATGGACTGTAAAGATGAGTATGGTGATGTTGCTCGTGAGTTAGAAAAAACTCGCGTTCAACTTCATGACATGATTAAAACTCAGCTTAGCTCTTCAGATGAATTATCAGCGCTGACGGAAGTAATGACAATCAGCATGTCTGAAACGAAAGACTCGGCACAAGAAGAATTCAATGAAATTGATCAGCTTGCGACTGCAATGAGCGAAATGACTTCTACTGTACAAACAGTAGCAGACCATGCTCAGAATGCTTCAGCACTAACCGAGCAAGCATCAGCACAAGCCGTAACGGGGCAGAAGTTTGTACAAGGTACTGTGACGAAGATGAGCGAGCTATCTACAGATATTTCAGCGTCAGCAGGTGCCGTGAACCAAGTAGAAGAGCGCGTAGAATCTATTGGAAGCGTTGTTGGTACTATTCAAGGCATCTCAGAACAAACTAATTTACTTGCATTGAATGCTGCTATTGAAGCTGCACGTGCGGGTGAAGCCGGTCGTGGTTTCGCGGTTGTAGCCGATGAAGTTCGTAACCTAGCTCAACGTACGCAACAAGCAACTGTTGAAATTCAAGAGATGATCACTCATTTGCAAAATAGTGCGAACTCAGCTGTTGAACTAATGGAGAAAAGTGTAGTTGAAGCTGCAGATGGTGTAGAGCTGGTAACCAATGCCGGTTCTGAACTTGATGGTATTGTTGAGCAAGTTAATCAAATAAATGACATGAACTTCCAAATTGCAACGGCCGCAGGTCAACAAAGCAGTGTGGCTGAAGAAATGAGCGTTAACCTTACTAACGTAAGAGAGCTAGTAGAAGCGTCTGTAACCGTAGTCGGTGAGCTACTAGAAACCTCTGAAATCATGCAAACAAATGCTGAAGAGTTGGATGGTAAAATCAAGCAATTCAAAGTGTAATGGAATATCACAGCCTTCTTAGATGTCGATATTTAGAATAGATAAATTAAAATGCCCGCATTGTTGATGTGGGCGTTTTTTATTGGCTGAAGTTTGATACAAACAAAGATGAGTTTGATACAAATCGCAAAGAGTTTGATATAAATAAAACTCGCTCGGAAGAAAAATACAGTAATCTTAAATAGACAAAGTTTAGGCCAAGTCAGTCATCGGTTTAATACAAGGAAGACTCATGCAATTACCTTCTCAACTCGTACCTTATGCTCAGTCCGCATTAGAGAGCTTATATGATCATCAAAAAGAACATATTGAACAATGGTCACCAGAGCGACTTGATGAGCTGACTTATGTTTTAGGCTTGAGTTCATTTATTGGTGATTGTCTACAGCGAGATGAAGAACTTTGTCAGCAGTTGCCAGCGATGTTGGATGCCTCAACTCGCGGGAATGAAAGATCAGCTCAGTACCGAGCAAAACTAGCGGGTTTACTGTCTGAATGCCGCGATGAAATGAGTGGGCAACGAGTTTTACGTCAATTCCGAAATCGAGAGATGACTTATATTGCATGGCAAGACTTTACAGCGTCATGGAAGTTAGAAGAGAGCTTATCTCACCTGTCGATGCTTGCTGAAGCTATGATCTTTGAAACCTATCAATGGCAATATGATATCTGCTGCCAAGAGTGGGGCACTCCATGTAATAGTGAAGGTGAGCCGCAACCTATGCTTATTATTGGTATGGGAAAACTGGGTGGTGGCGAACTGAATTTCTCATCGGATATTGATTTGATATTTACCTACCCTGAAAACGGGGAAACGCAGGGTGCGAGGCGCAGTATTGCAAATGCACAGTTCTTTACTCGATTAGGGCAAAGGCTCATTAAGGCGCTTGATCAGCACACCTTTGATGGCTTTTGTTATCGTGTAGATATGCGCTTAAGACCGTTCGGTGAGAGTGGACCTCTCGTGATGAGCTATGCCGCGCTTGAAGATTACTACCAAGAACAAGGACGTGACTGGGAGCGCTACGCGATGGTCAAAGCCAGAGTGATGGGCAGTGAAATGTACCCTGAATATCAAGAGCTTCGCCAAATGCTGCGCCCGTTCGTATTCCGCCGTTATATTGATTTTAGTGCCATTCAATCTTTGCGCCGTATGAAATCAATGATCAGCAGCGAAGTCCGTCGCCGTGGTTTATCGAACAATATTAAACTTGGTCCTGGTGGAATCCGAGAAATTGAATTTATTGCCCAGGTATTTCAACTTATTCGCGGTGGGCGAGAACCTAGCTTGCGAGGTCGTGGTTTACTCGAAACACTATCTGCCATCGAAACGCTTGGCTTATTAGAATCAAAAGAAGTTGAGCATTTGAGTTCGGCATATTTATTTCTAAGACGTCTTGAAAACCTATTGCAAGCGATGGGTGATAAGCAAACTCAAACTTTACCTGATGGTGAGCAAGAGCGGCTTCAATTAGCCGTTGCGATGAATTTTTTAGATTGGGATGGTTTAATCGAAGAAACGCGAAACCACATGGCTAAAGTACATATTGTTTTTGAAGATCTCATTGGTGTTGAAGAAGAAGATGCAAATCCCATTGCGAGTCATTTTTCGGAACTCTGGGACATGGCACATAAGCCAGATGTGATAGAACATGTACTAGAAAATGACATTGCAATCGCTAATCCACCAGAAGCCGCGAAAACAATCATTCAATTCAAAGCCGATCTTGCCAAGAAAACGTTAGGTCCACGTGGAAGAGAGGTTCTAAATCGATTAATGCCAAAAGTATTCCAAGCTTTGTATACCGCCAAGGATGCCGAGTTTGGTCTATCAAGAGTTCTGCATTTATTGCATCGTATTGTTACGCGTACAACGTATTTAGAATTACTTGACGAGCACCCAGCTGCGCTGACTCAGCTGGTTCGGTTATGTACAGCAAGCCCCATGATTTCAGAACAACTTGGGCGTTACCCGATTTTGCTCGATGAGTTGATCGATCCTCAGCAACTGTATAACCCAGTCCCTTTAGAGTCTTACAAAACAGAATTGCGTGATTACCTTGCTCGTATTCCAGAAGACGATATGGAACAGCAAATGGAAGGGCTACGTCAATTCAAGCAAACCTGTATTTTACGTATTGCTGCGGCTGACATTGCAGGGGTTCTACCAGTAATGAAAGTGAGTGATCACTTAACTTATTTAGCTGAAGCCATTGTAGAAGCAGGGATCAATCAAGCTTGGCTACAAGTTGCCGCTAAATTCGGAGAGCCTACCCATATTAAAGATCGTGAGGGTCGAGGTTTTGCTGTAGTCGGTTACGGAAAAGTAGGCGGTTGGGAATTAGGGTACAACTCTGATCTTGATATTGTGTTCATGCACGATTGCCCTGTGAATGTATACACTGACGGTAAAAAAGAGATTGATGGTCGTCAATTTTACTTGAGACTTGCACAGCGAATCATTCACATATTCTCCACTCGAACCGCTTCAGGGATCTTATACGAGATCGATACACGTCTACGCCCTTCTGGTGTTTCGGGTTTACTGGTTAGCCCTACGGATGCTTTTGATGAATATCAGCATAATGATGCATGGACCTGGGAGCACCAAGCCCTGACTCGTGCTCGAATGATTTATGGAGATGGGCAGCTTGCTGAGGCGTTTAACAAAACTCGCCATGAAGTGTTGTGCCTTGAACGAGGTGAAGAGAAGCTCAAGAAAGATGTCGTGGATATGCGTGAAAAAATGCGTGGGCATTTAGGTGGAAAGAAATCAGACCGATTTATGCTTAAGCAAGATGCTGGTGGTATTACGGATATTGAGTTCTTAGCCCAATATTTAGTGCTGCGTTATAGCCATGAAAAACCGAAATTAACTCGTTGGTGTGACAATGTCCGAGTTTTTGAAAGCATGTTATCGCAAGGCATTATGGAAGAAGCACAAGGCTTAGCATTAACGAATGCGTACACTACTTTACGAGATGAAATCCACCATCGTAATTTACTTAACTTAGATGCCGATGTCGCGATAGATAAATTCCCACAAGAAAGGGAAGCGGTGAAGCAAGCATGGCAAGAATGGATGGTTGATTAACCCCATTTTTATCAAATTTTTCTATGGTTTAGCCGCTGTAATCAGTGTGCTAAACTCTATCCAGATATGATTTTTGGAGATCCACAATGAAACCAATTCTACCAGACTACAGCCAATCAGGCGTTCTAATTGTCGGTGATGTAATGCTAGACCGCTATTGGTATGGTCCAACAGGGCGCATTTCACCTGAAGCGCCAGTACCTGTTGTAAAAGTAGAAAATAACGAAGAGCGTCCTGGCGGTGCTGCCAATGTGGCAATGAATATTGCTTCGCTAGGTGGCTATGCGCATATCGTTGGTTTAACGGGTGTTGATGAACCTGCACAAGTTTTAAAAGACACATTAAGTTCGTTAAAAGTGAAATGTGACTTTGTTGAATTAAAAGATTACCCAACGATCACGAAATTACGCGTGATGAGCCGTGGTCAGCAATTAATTCGTCTAGATTTTGAAGATAAGTTCGAGAATACAGACCCAGAATTAGTGCTTTCTCGTATGGAGCAGGCATTACCTAATGTTCGCTCTGTGATCTTATCGGATTACGCAAAAGGTGCTTTAGAGCATGTTCAGCAGTTTATCCAAAAAGCGCGCGCGGCTAATGTTCCTGTTTTCATTGACCCTAAAGGTGCCGATTTTGAGCGCTACCGTGGCGCAACTCTATTAACGCCAAATATGGCTGAATTTGAGCTTGTTGCAGGTAAAGTAAAATCAGAAGAAGAACTTATCGAAAAGGGCTTAGCTTTAATTGAAGAGTTTGATTTTGAAGCACTACTCGTCACTCGCAGTGAGCATGGCATGACTTTGCTACGTAAAGGGCAAGAACCTTTCCATCTGCCAACATTAGCAAAAGAAGTGTATGACGTAACTGGCGCGGGTGATACCGTTATTTCAGTACTTGCAGCTTCGGTTGCTGCGGGTAAACCATTGGATGAAGCATGTGCATTAGCGAATGCGGCTGCAGGTGTTGTGGTTGGTAAGCTAGGTACATCAACGTTATCAATCATTGAATTAGCAGAAGCGATTCACGGAAGCCAAGATACTGATTTCGGTGTGATTTCTGAGTCTGCGCTTGTTGAAGCGGTAAAACGCGCTCGAGCGAAAGGCGAAAAAGTCGTCATGACAAATGGTTGCTTTGATATCTTACACGCTGGCCATGTTTCTTACATGAACCATGCTGCTGAACTAGGTGACCGATTAATTGTCGCTGTGAACACTGATGATTCAGTTAAACGTTTGAAAGGTCCAACTCGTCCAATTAATCCAACTGATCGCCGTATGGCGGTATTAGCGGGTTTAGGTGCCGTTGATTGGGTTGTTCCATTCTCTGAAGATACCCCTCAACGTTTGATCTCTGAAGTTTTACCAAGCATCTTGGTAAAAGGTGGTGATTACAAACCTGAAGATATTGCTGGTGGTGAAGAAGTGATTGCTGCTGGTGGCGAAGTGAAGGTTCTAAACTTTGAAGACGGTTGTTCAACAACTGAAATCATAGAAGCGATCAAAGGTGGTAGAGGCTAAATCGTCAATTACGATAAGGCGTTACCCCTGATAGATCATTCACTCGATATAAAATATTTTTCTTCTAGTGATTAATCAAAAGCAATAAAAATGCCGCTCATTGAGCGGCATTTTTGTTTTTAGGTTTTACCGAGAAATGACTCCCGATAAGCTAAATTAGCTTGCAGCTTTAAGACCTGCGTTTACATCTACAATGTCTTGTTCGCTTAATGTACCAACTGCTTGACGAAGTTGAAGTACGCTTAAGATATAGTTGTAACGAGCGTCAGAAAGGTTTTTGTTTGCATCGTAAAGGCGACGAGTCGAATCTAATACGTCAACAATAGTACGAGTACCTACATCAAAACCAGCTTCAGTCGCTTCAAGAGCCGATTGAGCTGAAACTACAGATTGCTCATAAGCACGTAGTGCGCCAATTGATGCGCTGATGTTGTTATTAAATGCACGAACATCTTTTACTACAGAGCGGTAAGTCGCTTCTAAATCTTCACTTGCTGCAACATAGTTGTATTCAGCTTGTTTAGATAGAGATGTTGTATTACCACCCGTGTATAGAGGCACTACCAAGTTTAAACCTAGGTTTAAGTTGTCTTGATCATAGTCATTTGGACTGCTTGATTGATCAGCAAGTGAGTAGCTACCATCTAAAGTTAGGCTTGGCAGGTGACCAGAGTCAGCTAATGCAATGTTGTCTTTCGCAATGTCTTGAGAAATACGAGAAGCCAACAAGCTTAAGTTCTTCTCTTGAGCTTGTTCTACTAACGCTGTAGCAGACTCAGCAGTTTTACTTGCTGAGAAGCGGTCAGTATCTAAAATGTTCAGGTTAGAGTGCTCTTGACCTGTAATTTCACGAAGACCTTCATAGTTATTGACTAGCGTATTTTCAGCAAGAACTTCATCGGCAAGTACACCATCAAACTGAGCTTGTGCATCATGCACATCAGTAATAGCAGATAGACCAACTTCAAAACGTTGCTTAGTTTGCTCTAACTGTCGAGCTACCGCTGCTTTTTCTGCACGAACAAACTCTAAGTTATCTTGAGAACGTAATACTTCAAAGTATGCCGTTGCTACTCGAAGGATTAAAGCCTGCTGTGTTGCCGCATAAGATGAATCGGCTTGACGAGCTGTTTTCTCTGCTGAATCTAGAGTTATCCATGAAGAACGTTGGTAAAGTTCTTGTGTGAAGCCAATTGCTGCACCCCAAACATTACTATCGTTATCAAGACTATTACGCTCACCACGATTGATATCGTAGTTAGCCGTTAAATTGATTTGTGGAAGCAAAGTACTGCGGCTTGAAGTTACAGCTTCAAAGGCAGCGTCACGTTGAGCCGCTGAACGTAGAAGTTGCGGATCATTCTGCTTTGCTAGGTCATAAACTTCAGCTAGTGAATCAGCAAACGCTGATGTACTAAGGCTACCAATTGCTGCACTGATAAGTAGTGGAAGCAGTTTCTTCATTTTCCTATTCCTGCCTTTATAAATAAGGTTTCTTCTCAAGAGTTTAACTCAACTTGGTGGTAATTTACTCGAAAATTTGCACTTTTTTACCTTTAATTATCCACTTGTGCAATATATTTTTTGAGAATTTAACTATTGTTATAATTTTTGTATAAAAAGTTGAGCCATATCCTTGGTAGTTATCGATGACAATGAGTAAACTATAAAATCACTGAGTGAGGTATCAAATGCAAAGCAATGACAATCCAGCAAATGAATTTACTCCACAAGATGTCGAAATAATCTCAAAAAAGACATTGTTCCGTGGTTTTTTCAAAATGGTAAAATACACCTTCAAGCATCGATTATTTGAAGGCGGTTGGAGTCAGCCCATCGAACGTGAAATGTTCGAGCGTGGTCATGCGGCTGCATTGGTTCCATATGATCCTATTCGTGATGAAGTTGTGATTATAGAACAAATTCGAGTAGGTGCTTTAGAACATGAAAATCCATGGCAGCTTGAAATCGTAGCGGGAATTATTGATACCGATGAAACTGCTGAAAATGTTGCAAGAAGAGAAGCTTTAGAAGAAGCGGGTTTAGAGGTGAAGAAGGTGTTACCAATTACTTCGTATTACCCATCTTCAGGAGGTTGCTCTGAAAAGCTAGATGTTTTTGTTGGGCAAGTGGATTCTTCATTAGCGAAAGGCGTTCATGGGTTAGACTATGAAGGTGAAGACATTCGAGTTCAGGTAATGAAACGAGAGCAAGCTTACCAATATGTGAAAGACGGTAAATTTGAGAATGGTGCCACAATCATTGCGATGCAATGGCTGCAGCTAAACTACTTAGATCTACAATCACAGTGGAAAGAGTAAAGTAATGACAAATATAGCAGCGAAGAAACCTTACCACGTTGATCTTGCAGAATTGATGCGTGTGTATGAAACAAATTATGCCAAGTTGAACGCCTTGTTACCGGTGGGACACAAGGTGGGAGATGTTCGCTGTTATCAAGCTGTTAATATGGTGTATCAGCTGACAGTGAATGAGGTCACAAAATACACCACATTAATAGATATATGTCAGAGTGATGAGACGCCAGTATTCCCTTTGCCTAAAATGTCTGTCAGGCTATATCACGATGCTAGGGTTGCAGAAGTGTGTTCTAGTGGGCACTTTTCAAGAGTAAAAGCGCGCTATGACTATCCCAACGCAAAACTCATGCAAAAAGATGAAAAGTATCAGCTTAATAAGTTCCTTGGTGATTGGTTAACGTTCTGTTTAAAAACGGGTATTAGTCGCATACCACTCTCATTTTCATAACGCTATTTTAAGAGCAATTGTAAAGTTTACACAGTAATGTATCTGGATTTGTTATTTTGAATTTATCACGCACTTCAAAATTTGATGGCAACAGTATTAAGCTTGTTCAGCTAACTGATACTCACTTATTTGCGCCCAGTAATGGCAGTTTGTTGAGTATTAATACACAAGACAGCTTTCATGCTGTGGTGTCTGCGATCTTAGAGCAAAGTTTTGACTTTGAAGCGATTCTTGCAACCGGTGATATTTCTCAAGATCACAGTGAAGAATCGTACCAAAAGTTTGAATCAGGAATCAAACCACTAAGTAAGCCTTGTTACTGGTTGCCTGGTAATCATGACTTTAAACCTAATATGAGTAGTGTATTACCTTCTCCTCAAATCCAATGTGTTGACCATGTATTACTTGGTGAGCATTGGCAAATGGTGATGCTTGACTCACAAGTTGTAGGCGTTCCGCATGGTCGTTTAAGCGATCAACAACTTGAGTTATTAGATACCAAGCTTTCAGAACACTCTGCTCGTCATACTCTCGTGCTTTTGCATCATCACCCACTTTTAGTGGGCAGTGCTTGGCTTGATCAACACTCATTAAAAGACTCTGAGCAATTTTGGGATGTAGTAAACAAGCATTCTAATGTTCGCGCAATTCTCTGTGGTCATGTTCATCAAGACATGAACCGTGAGCATTTTGGTGTGCAAGTCATGGCAACGCCATCAACCTGCGTTCAGTTTAAGCCTAATTCTGATGATTTTGCGTTAGATACTCTAACCCCTGGTTGGAGGGAGCTGACTTTGAAAGAAGATGGATACGTTGAAACTCAGGTTAAGCGTTTACCTAATGGGAGTTTCTCCCCTGATTTCAATGCAGAAGGTTATTAGACATGCCAGTATTGTCAGCTGATAAAAAACCATCACTTCTTTTGTATATCCATGGTTTTAATAGCTCATCTTTGTCGCATAAAGCGAACGTAATGAGAGATTATTGTGCAACGCACCGCGCTGACGTGAAAGTATTAACGCCTCAACTTCCTAGTTTTCCCCAGCAAGCCGCACTTCATCTGAAAGAGCTCGTTGAGCAATACAAAAATGATTATCAAATAGCATTAGTAGGCAGCTCTTTAGGTGGTTACCTTTCCACTTGGCTTAATGCTCAGTATGGTTTTAAAGCTGTTGTAGTAAACCCAGCAGTTAAGCCTTACGAGCTTTTGGCTGATTATTTGGGTGAACAAGAAAACCCGTACACTCATGAAAAATACCTGTTAGAACCAAAACATATTGATGAGCTGAAAGTATTAGAAGTGAAAACGTTGAACGATGTGAATGACTTTTGGCTGTTACAACAAGTTGAAGACGAAGTGCTTGATTACCGACAAGCCGTAGATAAGTATCAAGGTTCAAAACAAACAGTAGAGCAAGGTGGCGATCATAGCTTTGTTAACTTTGAACGTTACCCAGAGCAAATCCTCGCTTTCTTAAATATTTAATTAATGTCATCAATCATGACGTGATGTAATAAAGTCTGACGGTTATTTCACCTATCAGTGGGGAAATATCATAGTTTGACGCCATACTTTTTGAACTAGCTTGACAACAATCCTCAGCTTCCAGACTATATTCTCCAATACTTTCGCTCGTTCGCTTTGTTATGAAGGTTCATAACAAATAATTCATCTTTTGTTGTTTTTGCTACAAGCGAACCGACGTAAATTTTTTGAGTACACTCCGTATTATGACTGAACAATATAATGCAAAAGACCTCGAGGTTCTTGAAGGTCTCGACCCTGTGCGACATCGCCCAGGAATGTATACAGAGACAGAAAGACCCAACCACCTTGCACAAGAAGTTATCGATAACTCTGTGGATGAAGCTCTAGCGGGTCACGCTAAAAAGATCAAAGTTATCCTGCACGCCGATCAATCTCTTGAAGTCATTGATGATGGTCGTGGTATGCCTGTTGATATTCACCCTGAAAAGGGCATCTCAGGCGTAGAGCTGATCATGACTAAGCTTCACTCGGGTGGTAAGTTCTCCAACAATAACTACCAATTCTCTGGTGGTTTACACGGTGTTGGTATTTCAGTTGTAAATGCGCTGTCTAAACGTGTTGAAGTGACGGTTCGTCGTGATGGACAAGTCAATGAAATCGCTTTTGAAGGCGGAGTGACTGTTACCGATTTAACCGTAACAGGGACATGTGGTCACCGAAATACCGGGACATCTGTGCATTTTTGGCCAGATGCCAAGTATTTCGATAGTGCTAAGTTTTCTGTCATACGCCTTATCAACAATTTACGAGCAAAAGCGGTACTTTGCCCTGGCTTGGAAATTACCTTCTCAGACAAGGTTAATGGTGATGAACATCAATGGTTCTATGAAGATGGTCTAAAAGATTATCTAGCAGAAGGCGTAAAAGGCTACACCTTACTGCCTGAAGAACCTTATGTTGGGGAATTCATCGCAGAAAAGGAAATGGCAAACTGGGCGATTATTTGGCAGCCAGAAGGCGGCGAAATGATCACTGAGAGTTACGTGAACTTGGTACCAACTAAGCAAGGTGGTACTCATGTTAACGGTCTGCGCCAAGGCTTACTTGATGCTATGCGTGAGTTCTGTGAATTCCGTAACCTTTTACCACGCGGCGTTAAGCTAACGGGTGATGATATTTTTGACCGCTGTTCTTACGTATTGTCGGTTAAAATGCAAGATCCTCAATTTGCTGGTCAAACAAAAGAACGCTTATCTTCTCGTCAAACGGCTGCGTTTGTTTCTGGCGTAGTAAAAGATGCTTTCAGTCTTTGGTTAAACGAAAAGCCACAACTAGCTGAGTTACTGGCTGAAGCTTGTATTGCCAATGCTCATCGCCGAATGCGTGCCAGCAAAAAAGTGGTTCGTAAGAAGATAGCTTCAGGTCCTGCATTACCAGGTAAACTTACGGATTGTTCAGTTCAAGACTTAAGCCGTACTGAAATCTTCTTCGTGGAAGGGGACTCGGCAGGTGGTTCTGCTAAGCAAGCTCGCGATCGTGAGTTCCAAGCGGTTATGCCACTTCGCGGTAAGATCCTAAATACTTGGGAAGTATCAGCAGACCAAGTTCTTGCTTCTCAAGAAGTGCATGATATTTCTGTTGCGTTAGGTATCGACCCTGATAATGATGATTTATCCGGTTTACGTTATGGCAAAATTTGTATTCTTGCCGATGCGGACTCGGATGGTCTTCATATCGCCACATTATTATGTGCTCTGTTTACTCGTCATTTCCGCGCACTTGTTGAAGCGGGACATATCTATGTCGCAATGCCTCCTTTGTATCGTATTGATTGCGGTAAAGAAGTGTTTTATGCATTAGATGATGATGAAAAAGATGGCGTGCTAGAGCGACTTTCCCAGAAGAAAGCCAAGATTAACGTACAGCGATTCAAAGGTCTGGGTGAAATGAACCCACTTCAGCTTCGTGAAACGACAATGGATCCAAATACTCGTCGTCTTGTTCAATTAACGATTGATGATAGCGAAGCGACAATTGAAATGATGGACATGCTGCTCGGTAAGAAACGTGCAGATGATCGCCGTGCATGGCTACAAAATAACGGTGATATGGCCGAGGTATAATGGMTGTCTAACGAAATTACATATGACGGCGTTGAACAGTTGCCAATGCGCAAGTTCACCGAAGATGCCTACTTAAATTATTCAATGTACGTGATTATGGATCGTGCATTGCCATATATTGGCGATGGCTTGAAGCCAGTACAGCGTCGTATTATCTATGCAATGTCTGAGCTTGGTCTTTCTGCCGCATCGAAATATAAAAAATCAGCTCGTACTGTTGGTGACGTTTTAGGTAAATATCACCCGCACGGTGATTCTGCTTGTTACGAAGCTATGGTTCTTATGGCACAACCTTTCTCTTACCGCTATCCGCTGGTGGATGGTCAGGGTAACTGGGGTGCTCCGGATGATCCGAAATCATTCGCGGCGATGCGTTATACAGAAGCTAAACTTTCCAAGTTTGCTGAAGTGCTTCTTGGTGAATTAGGTCAAGGAACGGTAGATTGGCAGCCAAACTTTGATGGCACGATGAAAGAGCCTCAAATGTTGCCGGCGCGTTTACCTCATATCCTATTGAATGGCATCACGGGTATTGCTGTTGGTATGGCGACAGATATTCCGCCTCATAACGTTCGTGAAGTGGCAAATGCAGCCATCCACCTGATTGATACGCCTAAATCTGAACTCCCCGATGTAATGGAGTTCATTCAAGGACCTGATTACCCTACAGAAGCTGAGATTATCTCACCTAAGTCGGATATCGAGAAAATCTACCGTACTGGTAAAGGCAGCATTAAAATGCGTGCTGTGTGGCATAAAGAAGGTTCTGATATTGTTATCACAGCTCTTCCACACCAAGTATCCGGTGCGAAATTGCTAGAGCAAATTGCCAACCAAATGCGCGCTAAAAAGCTGCCAATGGTTGAAGATTTGCGTGATGAATCTGATCACGAGAACCCAACTCGTATCGTTGTTGTACCGCGCTCAAACCGTATCGATTGCGATCAGTTGATGAGCCACCTATTTGCTTCAACAGACCTTGAGAAAAACTTCCGAGTTAACTTGAATATGATTGGTTTAGACAATCGTCCTCAAGTAAAAGGTCTAGTTCAGATATTAAAAGAATGGATTGAGTTCCGTCGTTCAACGGTTCGTCGCCGCTTGCAATACCGTTTAGATAAAGTGTTGGCTCGTTTACATATTTTGGAAGGCTTACTGGCTGCTTACCTTAATATTGATGAAGTAATTGAAATAATTAGAACTGAAGATGAACCTTGTCCAGTTCTGATGAGCCGCTTCAATATTTCTGAGATTCAAGCAAACGCTATTCTTGATATCAAGCTACGTAACTTAGCAAAACTTGAAGAGTTTAAGATTCGAGCTGAGCAAGAAGAGCTTGAAGCTGAACGTGACAAGTTAGAGAAACTGCTAGGTTCAGAGCGTCGTCTAAACACTTTGATCAAGAAAGAAATTCAAGCTGATGCTGATAAGTACGGAGATGACCGCCGTTCACCACTAATAGTTCGTGCTGAAGCTAAGGCTCTGACTGAGCGTGATTTGGTACCTAGTGAACCAATTACCGTTGTATTGTCAGAAAAAGGCTGGATTCGTCATGCGAAAGGTCATGATGTTGATGCTGAAACTTTGAACTACAAATCAGGTGATAAGTACTTAGCCCACACCCGTGGTAAGAGTAACCAACCTGCTGTGTTCCTTGGCAGTGATGGCCGAAGTTATTCATTAGAATCTCACTCTTTACCTTCGGCAAGAAGCCAAGGTGAGCCGATTACAGGGCGCCTAAACATTAGCCCTGGTAGTTCTATTCGCCAGGTCGTGATGGGCGAGAGTGAACAATTATGGTTAGTTGGTTCTGATGCTGGTTATGGCTTTGTTTGTAAAGGTAGTGACTTATTGTCTAAGAACAAGAGCGGTAAAGCTCTGGTGAATTTACCTCAAGCCGCTGAAGTATTATTGCCAAGCTCTGTTGATGATTTGGAAACGAATGAAATATTAGCGATCACCAATCAAGGTCGAATGCTTTTATTCCCAATCAAAGATTTACCTCAGTTAAGTAAAGGTAAAGGAAATAAGATCATCAATATTCCATCTGCGAAAGCGAAGGAACGTGAAGAGTTTGTTTCCCACTTGATGGCTATCCCGCAAGGGGCGACCTTAACCATTTATGCTGGTAAGCGTAAACTAGGTTTGAAACCTGCTGATTTAGATAACTTCCGCGGTGAGCGTGGTCGTCGTGGTGGGCTTCTACCGAGAGGTTTACAGCGCGTCACTCATATCGATATTGAATCGTAAAGATTCAAGCAAGAGTGGAGTGATTTGTAGGTTAATCCTGTAAATTTACTGCCACTCTTTATTGGAATATAAATTAAAAAGCACCGAACATGAATTTGTTCGGTGCTTTTTTGTTAGATAGGAAACGGTGGTTACTGACAATGCTTATAGACAAATGGGTTGTGGTTCTTTTGAATGCTATGAATCCGTTCGTCTCTAGTGCACTCCCATTCAGTCACAGGATATTGTTTATCCCAAGCCATCATCAAGTTGGTTTGCTGCTTCGATAGCTTGAACCCATATTCTTGGCTCATGTACAGGTATGTACGCGCAATTGCGCCTTTAGAGCGATCCGTTGGCATTACTTTACGTTGTTTAAAGTTAACCTGAACTTCACACTGTCCGTAACTTACACCATCAACCCCATTCCACTGGCTGAAATTGTAGTTAGATCGATCGCCATTTACCTCGCCAATGGCAGGAACTAAGTTATGCAGGTCTGCTTCCATCGATTTAAATACTTTATCGTTTCTAGTACAGTTCTTACGCCCTCCTGACTGCCAACATTGTCTTTGGTGACCAAACTGCCATGCTGGCACTACATGTTCCCATTCAATGCGAGAAGCGCGTTTTAGCTGCTTTCGAACTTCGTAGCCGCATGAGTCAAGGTCGGGGATGCCTTTCTTTTTATCTTTCCAAGTGATGTCGCAACCACAGTAAAATGAAGTCGGGTGATCAAGATAAATTTTCACCGCTTCTTTCTTGGCTTTTGAAAAAGAACTAGGAGGAGCGGCAAAGGCGCTTTGGGGGAGGCTAAAACCTAGAAGTAAGCAAAAGGATATTGATAGGCTAATTGCTTTCAAGCTTATGAGTTTCATAAAATAAAGACTGATAAAAGTATGATAAATATCAGTCTAGCACTCAATTTATGAAATTCTATATCGTATTTTTACATAGGCACCGTTTGTTTAGCTGAATACCTTGTGACCAAGAGAATGGTTAGGTGTGGGAACAAAGGGATAACAGGCAATATGCGAGGATAAAATGAGTACAACTAGATAGGATCTTTTAACTGAGTTGTATTCCCGTAAACGTTAATAGCTGACTACATTGTTGGCATCGGTAAGTTGATTGCCTACGTAAAACCTTATTATGGCGTCGAATAGACAAAGGGTATGTAGTGCAACTGCACTGATACTCAAAGGTTTTTCCTTGAACCGATTTAATTTCAAAGTTATGTGTAGTTTTGGCTGGAACTTGAAATATCCCTTCCATGACAGATTGCCATTCTTTACCGTGCGGTCTAACTCGCCCATACACTTGATATGTGATCAGATGTGCGATCTCATGTGGGATCACTTCTGCCAAAAAAGCGTCTACATTCTCTTCGAATAAAACACGGTTAATTTTTATTTCGTTAAGTTGCAAGTAGGCTTTACCTGCGGCTTTTCCTCTTAACTGAAAAGAAACCTTAGGTACTTGGAATTGACGTAAGAAGTGTTGATCCGCTTGAGTGATGCATTCTACGATCTTTTTATTCACTCGGTGTTGTAAAGAGCAGTATGGCAAGTTGATGAACTCCAAAAAATGGCCTTAGGGTGAGCTAAGACCAAATAATATCATCACAATGACTACAGGTAGGAGACCTACGGATGATGTTTTTTCTTTATAGTGTCGTGATAGGCGTGCCATGTGCCGTAACCAAGCAATGGCATTGTGACTATCATTCCTAATCCATAAGTTGCAAATCCAACTAATACGCCGATACCTATCAAAGCTGCCCACACAACCATTGCCGGGATATTCGACTTAACGGCATTAAAACTTGTAAATATAGCACTCATTACATCCACTCTTCTTTCCATCATTAACGGAATAGAGAAGGCAGAAATACTAAAAATGAGACTCGCAATAACAAGACCAATGACTGAACCTGTTATTAAAAATGGAGCAAACTCAGTGAGTGGTGCCCCCTGAACGGAAGGGTAAAGGGCATGTAATAATGCTGCAATTCTCATCCAAAAAATCATAGCAACCATCAACACAATGGCAAAAGCCCACTGTGAAGAGGAGTTCCTTGAAATGGCTTTAATTGAATGGAATAGGCTTGCATCATGACCTTTCTCTCTTTCCCAGCTTGCATCATAAAGCCCTAAAGCTAAGAAGGGACCAATAAGCATATAAACAATTAAACTTGGCATAACAACAAGGTGTGTACCTTGCCATTGCACTAATTGAACGATAGCAACTGCGGCTGCCATAAAACAAAGCCCGTAAAAGGCGCTGATAAAAGGCATTCGAATGAAGTCATGTAGAGCAAGAGAAAGCCAATGGAAAGGTGCTGATACGCTGACTTGATTGCAAGGAATCGTTCGTGCGTATTCGCTATCGCTGACCTTATGCTTTTTCTTATTATTAAAATCTGCTGGTTGTGCTGTTCGAGGCATAGATCCCCCCAGTTAATAACATCCTAGTTAAAATTCATTGAATGTAGCTGATTTGCTGCACTTCAAACTATGCATTATCACGACTATTTCAACGCTAGAGTTCTAGGTTGTACTGCAGTACCAGTGCTCAAATTTCAATAAAAGAGGTTTGTTATACCTAAACTAGCAAAAGGTGTGGTTGCTAATGGTATAGCTAGACTCTTAAGCATTTTGCTAGCGAGAGGGAGTCGATAAACTCTGAATCTGAAACTAACATTTTTGCATTTAATGTAAGCACATTATTGCCTAGGAACAGTATTAACTATTGGCAGTAGTATCAAAAAATACAACTTACACAGAGGCTTTTTGAATGATTATTTTTGAGGGGGGATGTTTAGAAGGAAAGCTGGGAAGGTGGCTAAGTTGAATAACTTCATAAAAATAAAGCCCTTACTAGAAAGTAAGGGCTTTAAAAGTCTGATTTGCGTTATCTAAATTATTTTAGACCTGCAAAGTCCGCAAGGATAGCGGCTTTGTCAGTTGCTTCCCAAGGGAATTCTTCACGACCAAAGTGACCGTATGCAGCTGTCTGCTTGTAGATCGGTTGAAGAAGGTTAAGCATTTCTTGTAAGCCGTATGGGCGAAGATCGAAGTTTTGGCGAACCGCTTCAATGATGATTTCGTGTGCTACTTTCTCAGTACCAAACGTTTCAACCATGATAGAGGTTGGATCAGCAACACCGATAGCGTAAGACAGTTGAATCTCACAACGGTCAGCCATACCAGCAGCAACGATGTTTTTAGCAACGTAACGTGCTGCGTAAGCTGCTGAACGGTCAACTTTTGATGGATCTTTACCAGAGAATGCACCACCGCCGTGACGAGCTGCGCCACCGTAAGTATCAACGATGATCTTACGACCTGTAAGACCACAGTCACCCATAGGACCACCGATTACGAAACGACCTGTTGGGTTGATGAAGAAGTTAGTGTCTTTGTTGATCCACTCTGCAGGAAGTACTGGCTTGATGATCTCTTCCATTACTGCTTCACGTAGATCCGGTGTGGTTACTGAATCACAGTGTTGAGTAGAAAGTACGACTGCATCGATACCAACGATCTGACCTTGGTCGTATTGGAAAGTTACCTGAGATTTAGCATCTGGACGAAGGAAATCTAATTTTCCGCTCTTACGTACTTCAGCTTGCTTTTTAACAAGAAGGTGAGAGTAAGTAATTGGAGCTGGCATTAGGATTGGAGTTTCGTTAGTTGCGTAACCAAACATGATACCTTGGTCGCCCGCACCTTGCTCTTTAGGGTCAGCTTTATCAACACCTTGGTTGATATCTGGAGACTGCTTACCAATTGTGTTTAGTACTGCACAAGAGTCAGCATCAAAGCCCATGTCAGAATGAACGTAACCAATTTCACGAACGGTTTCACGAGTGATTTCTTCGATATCAACCCATGCAGACGTTGTTACTTCACCGCCAACCATTACCATGCCGGTTTTTACGTAAGTCTCACAAGCAACACGTGCTTTTGGATCTTGTTCCAAGATGGCATCAAGAACAGCATCAGAGATTTGGTCTGCAATTTTATCTGGATGACCTTCTGAAACAGATTCAGAAGTGAAAAGGTGCTTAGCCATGAGAGCTCCACTTTTAGTTTAGAACGTAATACGTTGAGGCGTAAATAGTTAAAAAGCGCCGATAAATTTATAAGTCGTCGCTAATAATTACATTATATTATGTAGGTGTTTCTACATCTAGACGTCTATTTTAGTTTTCATAGGTTGAATTACAAGCTCTTTTTTCGGATATGTCATAACTAAACGTTTGCGTATGAATAAGGATAACCAACGGTTTAGAGGGATAAATGTCATAAAAATGCAGAAAATGCCGCTTATAAGCCCTGTAAAACGTTTGCAGTCACTATAGTCGTTTGAGAGAATACTGGCGGCTAAATAACAAGAAAAGTTTAGCCTTATCCTCTTTTTCTTAAATCGCTTACGCATCCAGGAGCAGACATGCCTTCTCGTAAAGATCTAGCCAATGCAATCCGCGCACTTAGCATGGACGGTGTTCAACAAGCAAATTCAGGTCACCCAGGCGCCCCTATGGGTATGGCTGACATCGCTGAAGTACTTTGGCGTGGTCATTTGAACCACAATCCTTCAAACCCTGAGTGGGCAGATCGCGACCGTTTTATTCTTTCAAATGGTCACGGTTCAATGTTGATTTACTCTCTGCTTCACCTAGCAGGTTACGAGCTTTCAATTGAAGATCTTAAGAACTTCCGTCAGCTTCACTCTAAGACTCCAGGTCACCCAGAGTACGGCTACGCACCTGGTATCGAGACGACGACAGGTCCTCTAGGTCAAGGCATCACTAACGCTGTTGGTATGGCGATGGCTGAGAAAGCTCTTGCTGCACAGTTCAACAAAGAAGGTCACGACATCGTCGATCACTTCACTTATGCATTTATGGGTGATGGTTGTCTGATGGAAGGTATCTCTCACGAAGCATGTTCTCTAGCGGGTACGTTAGGTCTTGGTAAGCTGGTTGCTTTCTGGGATGACAACGGCATCTCAATCGATGGCGAAGTGGAAGGCTGGTTCTCTGACGATACACCTAAGCGTTTTGAAGCATACGGCTGGCATGTAATCCCAGCGGTTGACGGTCACGATGCTGACGCGATCAACGCGGCTATTGAAGCGGCTAAAGCGGATCCTCGTCCAACACTTATTTGTACTAAAACTATCATTGGTTTTGGTTCTCCAAACAAAGCGGGTACGCACGACTGTCACGGTGCTCCACTAGGTACTGATGAAATTACAGCAACTAAAGCAGCGCTTGGTTGGGAACACGGTCCTTTCGAAATTCCAGCTGACATCGCAGCTGAATGGGATGCGAAAGAAGCGGGCGCAGCAAAAGAAGCAGCGTGGAATGCTAAGTTTGACGCATACGCAGCGGCTCACCCTGAGCTAGCAGCAGAATTCAAACGTCGTACTAACGGCGAACTACCAGCTGAGTGGGAAGAGAAAGCATCGGCAATCATCGCTGACCTTCAAGCTAACCCAGCTAACATCGCATCACGTAAAGCATCTCAAAATGCTCTAGAAGCATTCGGCGCTATGCTACCTGAATTCATGGGYGGCTCTGCTGACCTTGCGCCTTCTAACYTRACTATGTGGTCTGGTTCTAAGTCTCTTGAAGCAAATGACTTCTCTGGTAACTACATCCACTACGGTGTACGTGARTTCGGTATGACGGCTATCATGAACGGTATCGCTCTGCACGGTGGTTTCGTACCATACGGCGCAACRTTCCTAATGTTCATGGAATACGCTCGTAACGCRATGCGTATGGCTGCTCTGATGAAARYTCAGAACATYCAAGTTTACACGCATGACTCTATCGGTCTTGGCGAAGATGGTCCTACTCACCAACCGGTTGAGCAGATCGCWTCTCTACGTCTRACTCCAAACATGAGCACATGGCGCCCATGTGACCAAGTTGAGTCTGCTGTTGCTTGGAAACTAGCAATCGAACGCAAAGATGGCCCTTCTGCACTTATCTTCTCTCGTCAAAACCTTGCACAGCAAGACCGTGACGCTGAGCAAGTRGCWAACATCGCTAAGGGTGGTTACATCCTGAAAGATTGTGCTGGTAAGCCAGAGCTAATCATCATCGCTACAGGTTCTGAAGTTGAGCTAGCGGTTAGCGCTGCTGCTGAACTTACAGCTGAAGGYAAAGCGGTACGCGTAGTATCTATGCCTGCAACTGACGCGTTCGATAAGCAAGACGCTGAGTACCGTGAGTCTGTACTKCCATCTGACGTTACAGCTCGTATCGCTGTAGAAGCTGGCATCGCTGATTTCTGGTACAAGTACGTTGGCTTCGGTGGCAAGATCATCGGTATGACAACGTTTGGCGAATCTGCACCAGCAGGTGAGCTATTCAAGATGTTCGGTTTCACTACTGAAAACGTAGTGAGCACTGCAAAAGAGCTTCTAGCTTAATAAACAGCGGTAATATGAACAGAAAAAAACCGAGCCATGGCTCGGTTTTTTATTTGGTGTTTAGAAGCATTAGTTATTCGAATTCCTTTCCCCAATTATCGATCTCTCTAGTTCCACAGACCTTACATTCAACGTAACGATCCATATTGTAGTAGTGACCACCATTGATAATGGAGTTAGCAAACAGCTTAATTCTGCCTAACAAAGTTTTGTCGGTATCATAGCTGCTTGTTTGGCGAACAAGAACTTCACTATGTGGTGTTTCTTCATTACACTTTTTACAACAATGAGTTGCTGGGAATCCAGACATAACCTTTCCTTGGGTTGAGAAAACTAGGTTAGAAACAGCCGTAGGATTAGGTAAAACTCATTCTCAATATAATTGCACAATAGCCATGTTACTCGCTAGATTTATAAATCTTGTTTGTCGAGCTGTATCACTTTATTTATTTTGATAATAAATCTTATGTTTTAGATGGAGGTTTGCTTATGCCTTTCTGGTCTCGCCGATAATTTGCATCTCTATCGAATCATTTGTAACGAGCAACTTACATTGAGGAGTTTGAGCGCATTTCATCACTAACACCCTTGAAAGATATAATGAAGTAAGAGAATGTTGGTGCACTTTTTTCATATAAAAGGCTTGGCAATGACAAATAAGATTATCCTGGTCGTTGATGATAGTCAGGACATTCTCGACGCTCTTAGTGAATATCTAGAGCGGTCTAGCTTTACGGTTATCACAGCGCTTGAAGGCAATGAAATGTGGAAGAAGCTCGAAACCGTCACTCCAGATCTTATTATTCTAGATATTATGCTGCCCGGAGATGATGGGTTAACTTTATGTCAAAAACTACGTCTTCAATCTCAAGTTCCAATCATTATGCTAACCGCAGTAACTGACGATGCTGATCGAATCGCTGGGTTAGAAATTGGAGCTGATGATTATATTACCAAGTCATTTAACCCTCGGGAGCTTTTAGCCAGAATTAAAGCTTTATTGAGGCGTTCCACGTTTAGCCATAGCCAAGGTGAACGGACATTAAAGTTCATGGATTGGACGTTTGACACTCTTAAACGACAATTGAAACATGAAGATGGTGAGGTGGTCTCTCTTTCTAGTGCCGACTATAACTTGCTTACGCTTATGCTGGATTCTCCCAACCAACTATTAAGTCGAAATGATATTGCGCAAGCCCTTTGGGGAAGGGATGCTGAGCCACTAGAGAGAGGCATTGATGTGCAAATTAGCAGGCTGAGAAAGCAACTAAGGGACGAAGATAGAAATACGATTATGACAGTAAGGCATCGTGGCTACATGTTAGTGATCGATTCGCATATTAGTCGTATTCAATTTTGAAAAAAAACATTTTTCAGTCAATGGTTGCACGAATCACTCTGTCTACATTCTTGGTGATTCTCTTAGCCGAAATATTGGCCGGTGCGGTATGGTTTACTGCTACATCTGCATCAAAAAGAGAATCGGCTAGCCACGCTATGACCGCTATATCATCAGCTGCAGCAGACACCATTAACTACTTTTCTGGTCTGCCGATTAATTATCGCCACTTGGTGTTAGAGCAGTTACGAAACATTGGAGGAACAAGGTTTTTTATATCGATGAATAATCATCAACTTCCGATCCCTTCTTTACTTAATCACTCTTTAGTCCCTCAGATGGAAACACAAGCAACTGAACTCCTAGAGCAGCAACTTAAAGGTTCGCATAAAGTGCATGTCAATTTAGCTAAACGTGAAGATTTGCTGGTGTTTAATTCTGGAATCAAACTCGATGAATTACCTGCTTTGTGGAAAGACTACAGCTTAGTGTTAGGCAAGCTGGATCTCCCCATCGCTGTTATTCAGGTGGAGTTTTCAGAGAATGAGTGGCTCTATTTAGCGACGGTTATTCCATTGTCTTTTGATAGTTTGAGCGATAACTTTATTGATAGCAGGCAAATAATTTTTCTCCTCATCGTGACCTTTATGCTTATGGGTGTTTCTTATGTCGTCTTACAGAAAGAAATTCGTCCTTTTCGTTCTTTAGCAAGATCTGCCACGCTGATGGGCTCACAAATGCAGATTGAAGAAATAAAAGAAGAAGGAAGCTCAGAAACCAGAGCCGCTATTCATGCTTTCAATAAAATGAATCGTCGTATTAAAGCGTATTTGCGTGATAGAGATATGTTTTTTAACGCGATTTCTCACGATATAAAAACTCCTTTAGCTTGTTTAAAATTACGAACTGAAATGCTGAGCGATGAACCAACAAAATTAAGATTTGAAAAGCTGTTGAATGAAGTCGAGATGATGCTAAATGGAGCATTACAATGCATGCGAGATAATGATATTCACGAAGAATTAGAGTGGGTTGATATCAATGACATTCTTGAGCAATGTGCGGCTGTTCATAATAAAGATGGGGTGTCTGTTCATCTTGTCGACCTGCCAAGGATCGAGCTTTATGGTAAGCCATTGGCAATAAAGCGCTGCTTGTTTAACTTAGTAGATAATGGCGTTAAATATGGTGATGCAGTAAATATCACTATGTTTTCTCATTCTGATTCTATCCAAATCGTGTTGCGTGATTCGGGGGAGGGAATCAGAGAGGATATGCTAGAAAAGGTCTTTGAGCCTTACTTCAGAGAAAATAATACAGAGGTAGAAGGATCTGGTTTGGGGTTAGCGATTTCACGTAGTATCGCCAGAGCACATGGGGGGGATATTCAATTATCTAATTCGCCTGAAGGTGGTCTTGAAGTGGATGTTATTTTGGTTAATGCCTTATGAAAAACTGGCTACTGTTAAGTGTGTTGTTGTCTGTGAAACCTGCGTTTTCTTCCCCATCAGTTGAAATGTTGCATTGGTGGACCGCTGACGGAGAGGAGTCGGCTTTGGCGGTAGTTGCAGAGCAGTTTGACTCTCTGCCGTTTACTTTAAAAAGTGAACCAATTACTGGTGGCGGTGGGGGACCGGCTAAAGCGATTCTTCAAGCTAGGGCCATTGCAGGGTACTCACCTGATATTGCTTTAATGGAAGGTCCGGCAATTCAGTCATGGGCTGCACTTGGCTTTTTAAATAATGTTAATGAGGTCGCTGCATCTCATGGGTGGGATCAGTCGCTGTACCCTGATATTAAAGCGATTCATCAATATGATGGCAATTATGTTGCCATACCTCTGAACATTCACCGATTGAATTGGATGTGGATCAATCGAAAGGTCCTTAATCAGCATCAACTTTCATCTCCTCAGACGTGGGAGTCTTTATTGTTGGCACTAACAACTTTGAAGGCTAATGGTGTGAGCCCTTTAGCTTTAGGGGAAGACCCTTGGCAAATTGTGCAAATTTTTGAAAATATTGCATTTGGTGTGGGAGGGGCGAATTATTATCGACAGGCTTTTGTCGATTTAGATCCTGATGCATTGAATAGTAGTGAAACTCTAGAGGCGCTAAACCGCTTTAGGGCTCTTGCTAATATTGTAGGAAATGATTTACCTAATATTAGTTGGAACCAAGGAACCAAAGCCTTGCTTGATGGGGAGTATGCCTTTCAATTCACCGGTGATTGGGCTTTGGGCGAGATGTTCAGTTTTGAGGGTGAAATTCCAGATTACATTGAGTGCAGTGCATTTCCTTCTACGGAAAAAGGCTTTATTTACAACGTAGATAGCTTGGCATTTTTTACAAAAATAACGGGGGAAGATCGTAATATGGTACCGATTATGTCTTCCTTATCCTCACCTCAATTTCTTTTGAAATTCAGTCAAAAGAAAGGCTCAATACCAGCTCAAACCAATATATCAGTGAATGAATTATCTCGGTGCCAACAGAAATCTTATCAAGATTATACTCACGCGAGTACTAAGGGAGCATCCATGCCAAGTTTGACTGATTCAATGGCTGTTAATCCGGTACTGCAGAATGCTGTGTCTAATGAGTTATACCGTTATTTTATGGACTCTTCGATTAGTGCTGAAACGCTTATTGGTCATCTACATGCCATTAATAATGAAGTGTTTCGCTAGTTTTTTACTCGTATTCTCGTATCTTTTATTTTCTTTTGAGTACTAAATTGCGTCTTGCTTCCTTGATGTTTTCCAATCTCATTCTATTGTAAAAAACGGGTTACAAACTGCTTGCTATTTGTAACCTTGAGCCGTGTTGTTATTGATAAAGTTTGTTGGTATTCCATCGATATTAAAGGACTTTATTATGCTCGATAGTTTAAAAGGTGGCTTATCTAAGCTTTCCTTAATTGGTAAAGCACTGATGCTGCCAATCTCTATTCTACCTGCTGCAGGCTTATTACTTGCCTTTGGTGCCAAACTCGACCTTCCACTAATGATGAGAGCTGGTGGCGTTATATTTGATAACCTTGCTCTCTTGTTTGCCGTTGGAGCTGCGGTTGGTTTAACCAAAGAATCAGGCATTGCAGCTTTAGCAGCCATTGTCGCTATGTTGGTCATGAATGCGACAATGGGAGTAGCGCTAAACATAACACCAGAGATGGCAATGGGAGGTGGTCGTTATGCCATAGTTATGGGGATCCCATCTTTACAAACAGGAGTATTTGGTGGGCTTATTGCCGGTATTCTAGCCGCCGTCATGTATCAACGTTTCTATAATACGAAACTGCCTGACTTTTTAGGCTTCTTTGCCGGAAAACGCTTTGTCCCAATTGTTACTGCCTTTTCAGCGTTTCTCATCGGTTTAGTTTTACCTCATATTTGGTCATACATTCAATCTGGTATTGATGCGCTTTCACATATGGCGAATGGCGGCAACATGTATATCTCGACCTTTATCTACGGATTTATGGAGCGAGCTTTAATTCCAGTCGGTCTTCATCATATTTTTTATAGCCCTTATTGGTTCTCCTTTGGAGAGTACACGACTGCTGCCGGTACGATTGTAAATGGTGACCATACTATTTGGTTCAAAATGCTTGAGGACGGGGTAAAAACATTCTCAACCGATGAATACCAAGAAGCAGGTAAATTCTTGTCGGGTAACTTCGCTATTTACATGTTTGCTTTCCCTGCTGCATGTTTGGCTATGTACCATGAAGCGAACAGTAAAAATAAAAAAATTGCAGCCGGTATTTTAGGGTCTGCAGCTTTGACTTCCTTTGTTACTGGTATAACAGAGCCAGTTGAGTTTGCATTTATTTTTGTTGCCCCATTACTTTATTTATTCTCAGCGATAATGGCAGGTGTATCTTATGCGGTGACTTATGCGTTGGATGTCCATATCGGTAAAACCTTCTCCGCTGGTATCATTGATTTTGTGTCGTTTGGTGTGTTGCCTGCAATGGATGGGTTCAAAACTAATTGGGTCAATGTCATTTTGTGGGGACTAACGATGGCGGCGATTTATTACACTGTGTTCCGCTTTGCTATCCGAAAGTTCAATTTGAAAACGGTCGGTCGAGAAGATACTCAAAGCAAGGCGATTACTTTAGATAATGAAACACTAGCAAGTGAAATCACGACCTTGATTGGCGGTGAAGCAAACATTACCTCAATTGGATCTTGTATTACGAGGCTACGTTTACAAATTAAAGATCAAACATTAGTGAATGAGCTTGCCATTAAAGATCTCGGCGCGATGGGGGTAATTAAAGTGGGCTCAAATGGTTTACAGATCATCCTTGGATCAAAAGCGCAATTTGTTGCCGATATTATGAGTGAGAACACAAGTGGCACGCCAGATTCGTTGTCTACTAATCTAAGTTAAAGTAACCATATTGATAAAACTGTCGACTTAATGTCGGCAGTTTTATCTCCTCGAAACGACTATTTTCAACGACACCTTTTGTATTCAATTAATGCGCTTTGCGTGCGATTCGGTTACTATCTGTTGCACGAAATTTTGGTTAGATGTATGGAACTATGCTAAAGGTCGCAATCAACGGATTTGGAAGAATAGGGCGCAATGTACTCAGAGCGCTATATGAAAGTGGCAAAAGCCAACAGATCAAAGTCGTCGCTGTTAATGAGCTTGCTCAGCCAGACGCTATGGCTCACCTATTGCAATACGACACCAGTCATGGTCGTTTTGGTAAAAAAATATCTAACGATCAAGAGCACATCTATGTTCATCACGGTATTGGTGCTGAAGATAAAGGTGAGTTTGATACGATTCGAATCCTTCATTTAGCTGACATCGAACTATTACCTTGGCGAGATCTTGAAGTAGATATCGTACTTGATTGTACTGGTGTTTATGGTTGCCGAGCTGATGGCTTAGCCCATATAGATGCCGGTGCCAAGAAAGTACTGTTTTCTCATCCTGGTGCAAATGATTTAGATAACACGATCATCTATGGTGTTAACCACGACACGATTACATCTGATGATAGAATCGTATCGAACGGTTCGTGTACGACAAACTGTATTGTGCCTATTATAAAAGTTCTTGATGACGCTTTTGGTATTGAGTCTGGCACTATTACTACCATTCACTCTTCGATGAATGATCAACAAGTCATTGACGCTTACCATACAGATTTACGCCGTACTCGAGCTGCAAGCCAATCCATTATTCCTGTTGATACCAAACTCCATAAAGGTATTGAAAGAATCTTCCCGAAATTTTCTAACAAATTTGAAGCTATATCTGTGCGAGTACCGACGGTAAATGTCACGGCTATGGATTTAAGTGTCACAATTAATACAAATGTGAAAGTTAATGACGTAAATCAAACCATTGTTAATGCATCCCAGTGTACATTACACAATATAGTTGATTATACTGAAGCGCCGCTCGTTTCTATCGACTTCAATCATGATCCCCATAGCGCGATTGTTGATGGTTCTCAAACTCGAGTGAGTAACGGGCATTTAGTGAAAATGCTGGTTTGGTGTGATAACGAATGGGGCTTTGCGAACCGAATGCTGGATACGGTACTTGCAATGAAAGCTTCTGAAGGTAAGAAGTAATACCTTGAAGCAAATATGAGGATTATTTATTTTTCGGCTTGAAATAAATGAGCTGTGTCCACATATTGTTACCAGTTGAAGAATTTATAGGCTTAGCAGGGTTGCTGAGTTTCCAAAACTTTATATTTATTAAATTTGAGAGGACAAATCATGTCTGTGATCAAGATGACTGACCTGGAACTTGCAGGTAAACGCGTATTCATCCGTGCTGACCTAAACGTACCAGTAAAAGACGGTAAAGTAACTTCAGATGCACGTATCCTTGCATCTCTACCAACTATCAAACTTTGCCTAGAAGCTGGCGCAAAAGTTATGGTTACTTCTCACCTTGGTCGTCCTACTGAAGGCGAGTACAACGAAGAGTTCTCTCTAGCTCCTGTAGTTAACTACCTAAACGACGCACTAGACTGCGACGTTAAACTAGCGAAAGATTACGTAAATGGTCTTGAGCTAAACGCTGGTGAACTAACTGTTCTTGAAAATGTTCGCTTTAACAAAGGCGAGAAGAAGAACGAAGAAGCTCTTTCTAAGCAATACGCTGCACTATGTGACATCTTCGTAATGGATGCATTCGGTACAGCTCACCGTGCTCAAGCTTCTACACACGGCGTTGGTACTTACGCTCCTGTAGCATGTGCTGGTCCTCTTCTTGCTGCTGAGCTTGAAGCTCTTGGTAAAGCAATGGACAACCCAGCTCGCCCACTAGTGGCTATCGTTGGTGGTTCTAAAGTTTCTACTAAGTTAACTGTTCTAGAATCTCTTTCTAAAATTGCTGACCAACTTGTTGTTGGTGGTGGTATCGCGAACACATTCATCGCTGCTGAAGGTCACAACGTAGGTAAGTCTTTATACGAAGCTGACCTAGTTGAAACAGCTCAAAAACTAATGAAAGAGTGTGCTATTCCAGTAGCGACAGACGTTGCATGTGCTAAAGCATTCGACGAAAACGCAGAAGCTGAAATCAAGCACGTTTCTGAAGTTCAAGACGACGACATGATCTTCGACCTTGGTCCAGACTCAACTGCTGCTCTTGCTGAAATCATCGGGAATGCAAAAACTATCCTTTGGAATGGTCCTGTAGGCGTATTCGAATTCAAGAACTTCGAAGCGGGTACTGCTGGTATTTCTAAAGCAATCGCTGACTCTGAAGGTTTCTCAGTAGCAGGCGGTGGTGATACGCTAGCAGCTATCGATAAGTTCGGTATCAAAGCTGATGTTTCTTACATTTCTACTGGTGGTGGCGCTTTCCTTGAGTTTGTTGAAGGTAAAGTACTTCCTGCAGTTGCAATGCTTGAAGAGCGTGCAAAAGCATAATTGATTTAGAAAGGCGAGATGTGAATCTCGCCTTTTAACGTTTGCTGCACATCACAGTTTTTTGCTAGAATGGCATAAGTTGTGAGCAAACGATTGCAAATTTTTAAACTTAAGTTTTTTATCTTAAAACGAATAGAATAATAGGACTATTTCCATGTCTAAGATCTTCGATTTTGTAAAACCTGGTGTGATTTCTGGCGATGACGTACAGAAAGTATTTGAAGTAGCAAAAGCAAACAAATTTGCTCTTCCTGCAGTAAACGTTGTTGGTACTGATTCTGTAAACGCAGTACTAGAAGCGGCAGCTAAAGTTAAATCTCCAGTTGTTGTTCAGTTCTCTAACGGCGGCGCAGCTTTCTTCGCTGGTAAAGGCGTTAAACTTGAAGGTCAAGGTCCACAAATCCTTGGCGCTGTAGCTGGTGCAAAATACGTTCACGCTGTAGCTGAATCTTACGGTGTTCCAGTTATTCTTCATACTGACCACGCTGCTAAGAAGCTTCTTCCATGGATCGACGGTCTACTAGACGCTGGTGAAGAGTTCTTCGCACAAACTGGTAAGCCTTTATTCTCTTCTCACATGCTAGACCTTTCTGAAGAGTCTCTAGAAGAGAACATCGAAACATGTGCTACTTACCTAGCTCGCATGGCTAAAATGGACATGACAATCGAGATCGAACTTGGTTGTACTGGTGGTGAAGAAGATGGCGTTGATAACTCTGATATGGACGCATCTGAGCTTTACACTTCTCCAGAAGACGTAGCATACGCATACGAGAAACTAATGGCTGTTAGCCCACGTTTCACCATCGCTGCATCTTTCGGTAACGTACACGGTGTTTACCAAGCTGGTAACGTTGTACTTACTCCAACTATTCTACGTGACTCTCAAGCATACTGTGCAGAGAAGTTCGGTATTGCACCTAACGCTCTAAACTTCGTATTCCACGGTGGTTCTGGTTCTTCTGAAGCAGAAATCCAAGAGTCTATCGGTTACGGTGTTATCAAAATGAACATCGATACTGATACACAGTGGGCAACTTGGGATGGTATCCGTCAGTACTCTGCTGAAAACTTCGATTTCCTACAAGGTCAAATCGGTAACCCAACTGGCGAAGCTGCGCCAAACAAGAAGTACTACGATCCACGCGTATGGCTACGTGCTGCTCAGTCTTCTATGGTTACTCGTCTTGAGAAAGCATTTGCTGACCTTAACGCTGTAGACGTACTATAATTCGTTTAAATTAGTACACATCTAAGCTTTGAAAACCCGCTCATTGAGCGGGTTTTTTTATGCGTGATAAAAAGTTGTGCTATTTATGTGAAAACCCTAGCCTCAAGTGAATAAATTGCGTAGTCTTTTATTCATCGATATGAGGCTTTCTATGTAAGTGATTGTTATCCAATAACTTACATAAATATGACTTTGAAATCTGACAAAGATAGGATATCGTGCCGAAAAATTGAACGTGGTTCAGTTTATAAAAAGGACTTGGTTTAGATTTTTTTAACGTGATGATTTGTTAGAAAATACTCTAGTAAATTAGTTAAAAAGAATTCTAGCTTAAGGCAGTTTAGCTCATAGCATATTATAGAGGATGCACATTATGGCTGATAGTTCTACAGCAATTGAGACACCAATTGTGGATGGTTTGTCTCATGCAGAACAGTGGTTAACAAATAATTCAGATCTGTTTATTCAATACGGTGTAAACATCATCTCAGCGCTCGTTATTCTATTTATTGGTAACTTAATTGTTAAAGCAGTAGCGAATAGCGTGTCTAAGGTTCTTCAGAAAAAGAAAATGGACCGAGCTGTCGTTGAGTTTATTCACGGTCTAGTTCGCTATTTACTATTTGTTATTGTTTTAATTGCAGCTCTTGGTCGTCTTGGCGTTCAAACCGCTTCAGTGGTTGCTGTTATTGGTGCAGCTGGTTTAGCTGTTGGTCTTGCTCTGCAAGGTTCACTATCTAACTTTGCAGCTGGTGTACTTATTGTTGCGTTCCGTCCATTCAAGTCTGGTGACTATGTGGAAATCGGTGGTGTTGCAGGTTCAGTTGATTCAATTCAAATCTTCCAAACGGTTCTAACAACGCCTGACAACAAAATGGTTGTAGTGCCAAACGGTAGCGTTATTGGTAGCCCAATTACGAACTACTCTCGTCATGCTACTCGTCGTATTGATTTAATGATTGGTGTTTCTTACAACGCTGATTTACAAAAGACTAAAGCGCTTCTGACTCAAATTTGTGAATCTGATGAGCGTGTACTTAAAACTCCTGGTGTTCAAGTCGGTGTTCATACACTCGCTGATTCTTCAGTAAACTTTGTGGTTCGCCCATGGGTTGAAACGGCTGAGTACTGGAATGTGTATTTCGACCTGATGCAAGCAATCAAAGAAGGCTTGGATAAAGAAGGTATTGAAATCCCATTCCCACAAATGGATGTGCACATGAATAAAGTAGAAGCTTAATTATCTAAGTAAACTTGGACATACATTAGCTTTGAAAAATTAAAGGCGGATAACTTAGGTTATCCGCCTTCTTCATTTTCGTGCAGTTTACTCACTTATTCGAAAGTGAAAATTACATATTGTTCAATTAAACCATTCGCTAGCACCAAGGCAATAGAGAACATCATAACGGCGACAGCAATATCAATTCCTTTCTTCACGTTAGGGCGTGATAGGACGGGTCCTAGCTTAGCAGCGCCAATAGATAGAGAGTAAAACCAAGTAAATGAGGCAAGAATTGTCCCAATAGCAAAAGCTATACGGTCATTACCTTCAAATTGTCCACCAATAGATCCTAGAATCACCACTGTGTCTAAATATAAGTGAGGGTTGAGGACCGTTACAGCTAATGCTCCTAAAATGACAGTTCGTTTTCCTCGCGCAGTAATTTGACCTTTAGACTCTTCATTTTCTTTAGATCTGAAGGCACTCTTTAGAGAAAGAACACCGTAAATAGTTAAGAAGGTAATTCCTCCAAGAGTGACAGAAGTCAGAAGAAATTCATTTTGTGAAAGAATTGCGCCTCCACCAAAAATACCTAGTGAAATGAATAGGGTATCTAATAGGCTACATATGGTTGCAGTCGTTAAATGGTGATTTTGCTTAATGCCTTGATTAAGAACATAGGCGTTTTGAGCTCCAATTGGAATGATCATACTTGCGCCTAAACCAAACCCTTGTAGAAGAATCCAAAAATTCATATCAGTCTCACTTATTCCATCGTTGTATTTCGTAATGAAAGCAAAGTAACGTGAACTCATTAATAAGTATAATTAATGAGTTTAATGTTTAATTAGAGTTGCTAATGTTGTTTGCACGATAGATTGAGAAGGGAAGTTTGATGCGCGGTTTAGATTATAAATGGATTGAAGCACTAGATGCGGTAGTCAATAAAAGGAGCTTTGATCGCGCGGCTGAACATCTTTATATCTCTCAGTCAGCAGTGTCTCAAAGGATCAAACAACTTGAAAAATGGCTCGCTCAGCCAGTATTAATTCGAGAAACACCACCCAAGCCGACTCAGGTTGGTCAGAAGTTATTGGCTTTTTATCAAAGAGTTCGACTGCTCGAGAATGATGTATTACCTGAAATAATGAATGAAGAGACAGTGCGTCCTCTTTCTCTTTCCTTTGCTACCAATGCGGATAGTTTAGCTACTTGGCTATTACCGGCTTTATCTAATGTTATGAAGGCGCGATCTGTAGAGCTTAACCTTGCGATCCATGGTGAATCTCGGACGATTGAAAAACTGAAAAGTGGTGAAGTTGCAGGAGCTATCAGTTTAGAACCCCAATCCATACCGGGTTGCGGGGCTGATTATCTCGGTCTTATGGAGTACGTCTGCGTTTCTAGCCCCGATTTTTATAAGCGATATTTTTCTAAAGGCGTGAACGATGTTAGTTTAAAAGATGCACCTGCCGTCTCTTATGATCAATACGATGATCTCCATAAAAAGTTTCTGCATGATCATTTCGATATGCCTCGCGACAGTATCATTAACCATACAGTGGGAAGCTCCGAAGCTTTTGTTCGGTTAGCTTTATCAGGTGTTGCTTACTGTTTAATTCCTAGGTTACAGATTATCGAAGAGCTAAATTTGGGCTTACTTATCGATATTACTCCCGGTTTTCTTTTGTCATATCCTATCTATTGGCACCACTGGCAGCTTGAGAGTGGGATATTAAAAGAAGTATCAGAGGAAATATTACAATATGCGCGAAACAACCTTCCCCAATAGTGACATTATTTACATAGTCAAAGTTATGTAAGAACTTCACTTATAGGATTGGTTGCAGATAAAAATCGCCTATTATGTAAGGGTATTATTAACCAATAAAGGTTGTTTAAATGAAGTTTGTTCCAAGTGTGATTGTTAAAGCGTGTGCATTAACCGCGGCTCTGAGTGCAGTGAGCTTCTCTTCTTTTGCTGATTCTCCGAACTTTCCGCATATTTCAACTACCGGTTATGGTGAAGTGGTAGCAAAGCCTGATATGGCAACATTTTCTGTGAAAGTGGTGGAATCAACCATGACGGCAGAACAAGCTAAAGCGACAGTTGATAAAGTGGTTAGCTCTTTTCTTACTAAATTACAAAGTGCTGGTGTAGAAGACGCGAGTATTAATAGTTCTAATATTTATCTGGCGCCTCAATATCACTACCCTAAAACAGGTAAACCTGAACTGGTTGGATACCGAGCATCTCGAAATGTAACCGTTCAGGTAACTGATTTAACTAACCTAAATAAGTATTTAGATATTGCATTGGGTGAAGGCATCAACCAAATTGATAATATTCAATTACAAGTTCGAGACCAAGCTAAGTATCAAGAGAAAGCGCGTTTAGAAGCTATTAAAGATGCTTCTTACAAAGCGAAGTCTTTAGCTTCAGGTTTTGAAAAAGAGTTGGGTGATGTATGGAAAATTGATTATAACGCCCAATCTGTTCAGCCTGTCCTCATGCGCTCCATGGCCATGGATGCAAGAACTGAGTCTAGCACTTACCAAGATTCGACCATCACTATTCGTGATCGAGTAGATGTGGTTTATCAGTTAGAAGACTAATGAGATCATAATGATCTTTTAACTACGATAGGCCAAAAGCTGAAAATCTATAACCTTTGGCTAAATACAACTAAAAAGGCTCTCACAATGAGAGCCTTTTTATGCTTGATATAATCAGGGCTGATTAGTGCAGCAGACGAGCACGAATAGTACCGGCGATCTCTTTAAGCTTTAGTAATGCTTCTTCAGAGCGGTCCGCTTCAACATCAATAACTACATAACCCATGTTTGCCGAGGTTTGTAGGTACTGACCTGCAATGTTAATTCCTTCTTCAGCAAAGATGGTATTAATTTGAGTCAAGATACCTGGGCGGTTTTCATGGATGTGCAGTAATCGTGAAGTACCAGTGTGTAGTGGTAGCGATACCTCTGGGAAGTTAACACTTGATAGAGTTGAACCATTATCAGAGTATTTCGCTAGTTTACCGGCAACTTCCACACCAATGTTTTCTTGTGCTTCTTGAGTTGAGCCACCAACGTGAGGTGTTAAGATCACGTTATCAAACTTCATGAGTGGAGATTCAAATGGGTCTGCATTGGTTTTTGGTTCCGTAGGGAATACATCAATAGCAGCGCCAGAGAGGTGACCTGATTCTAGGGCATTACATAAAGCTGGGATATCAACAACAGTACCACGAGCAGCATTAATAAAGATTGAACCTGGCTTCATGCGGTCAAACTCTTCTTTACCCATCATGTCTTTCGTTTCATTTGTTTCTGGGACATGAAGAGAGATGACATCACACTTATTCAATAGCTCAGTCATTGTGTGTACTTGAGTCGCGTTACCAAGAGATAGCTTGTTTTCAATGTCGTAGAAATAGACGCGCATACCAAGGTTTTCAGCAATAATACCTAGCTGAGTACCAATGTGACCGTAGCCAATAATACCTAGACGTTTACCACGAGCTTCATTTGAGTTGTCTGCACTTTTCTTCCAAATACCACGGTGAGCCAGGGCATTTTTTTCTGGAATTCCACGTAGAAGCAACAGCACTTGACCAAGTACCAGCTCCGCTACGCTTCGAGTGTTCGAGAATGGTGCGTTGAATACTGGAATACCGCGCTCAGCTGCCGCGTTTAGATTAACTTGGTTTGTACCAATACAGAAACAACCGATAGCAACGAGTTTTTCAGCGGCATCAATGACTTCTTGGGAAAGGTTAGTTCGAGAGCGAATACCAATGAAGTGAGCATCTTTTACTGCTTCTAGTAATTCGTCTTCCGCTAAAGAGCCTTTGTGGTACTCAATGTTTGAGTAGCCCGCTGCTTGTAATACTTCAACAGAAGATGGGTGAAGACCTTCAAGAAGTAGAATTTTTATTTTTTCTTTTTCCAGTGAAACTTTAGCCATTATTCTCGTCCTTTAAAATGGGAAAGGTGGGCAAATGCGGCGCACGTGCTACAAAATGGCGAAAGGGGAATAAACTGACCATTTTGTTAGGAGACAAACGATTTCCCTGTGCGTCTTCTGACCAATAAAGTAACAAAAAAAAATTGTTTTGGGTAAGAAAATTACGGAATAAGCCATAATTTTAACGATGCAAAGTAAAAAAAACGGCGCCCTTAGGCACCGCTTGTAATGAAGTAACAGAAAGTAGCTTTCACTTTATGTTATTACTCTTCAATTTTTGCCCCTTCAGGGGTACCAGTAATAACAACATCTGCACCACGATGTGCAAATAAACCAACGGTTACAACACCGGCTAGGGCATTGATTGTATCTTCAAGTTTCTTAGGTTCTTTAATAGCCATGCCGTAAACATCCAAGATAACATTGCCATTGTCTGTAATTACGCCTTCACGGTAAACCGGGTCACCACCTAGTTTAACTAATTCACGAGCAACGTAAGAGCGAGCCATTGGAATAACTTCTACAGGAAGCGGAAATTTACCTAGTACGTCTACCGCTTTAGTGCCATCAACGATACAAACAAATTTATCTGAAATAGCAGCGACAATTTTTTCACGAGTCAATGCAGCGCCGCCGCCTTTAATCATGTCACGTTCTGCGTTAATTTCATCAGCACCATCAACGTATACATCAAGTTTGAATACGTCATTACACTCAAAAACTTTGATTTCTAAAGCTTCTAGTCTTTCCGTTGAAGCAACAGAGCTTGAAACTGCACCTTTGATTTTTTCTTTCATTGTGCCAAGAGCGTCGATGAAGTGATTCACTGTAGAGCCAGTACCTACACCTACAATGCTGCCTTCTTCAACATACTTAAGTGCTGCCCAACCTGCTGCTTTCTTCATTTCATCTTGAGTCATGCCAATCTCCTGAATACGATAGTGCGTTTGAATTAATAGAACGAGCGTTAGAGTTAACGTTTGCGGGCGGATTATAGCGCTTTAACGATGAATTTCCCATTGCCAAGTCTTACTTGGTGTCACGATTTTCGGCAGCGGAATATCCCAACTTTCAGTAGGAAGGCGCTCGACTTGTTGGCAATCATGAGCAAGCCCTAGCGGTTTTGCTCCCTTTCCAGTTTCGAACCATTTGGATAGAGTACGATCGTAATACCCCCCTCCCATACCAAGCCTTTGCCCTTGAGTATCAAAAGCGACCAGTGGAGTAAAAATGAGATCAAGCAGAGAAACGGGTTTGACTAATGTTTGGTTGAGTTTTGGCTCGATAATGCCGTATTTATTGTAAGTCAGCGGTGTTGTCGAATTGTAATGCAGAAAAAGTAGATGCCCTGGGGAGAAAGGGTGAAGCACTGGTAAGTAGGTTTGTTTACCTTGAGCCCAAAGCCATTCAATCAAAGGTTGAGTATCAAGCTCCCCGTCAGCTGAAATATAGAGCGCGATATGTTGAGATTTGATGAGTTCAGGCTGCGTGGAAACTTGAGTAATTAAATCAATACTGGCTTGATGCTGAACATCACTTGGAAGTGCATTTCGAGTATGGCGAATTTGTTTGCGAAATTCGCTACGAGATAGTGAATTCATAGAAGGAATACCCCAAAGTGCCGTTGAGAATAGATGGCCCTTGAACCAGCGAGTTCAAGGCGGATCAGCAATGATTACCGTAGGCTTCTCGGTACAAGCCGAGTATGCTCAATAGCACTCAAGTACTAACCCTTAGGGATTGCTTATCGGCTCGGGGACGTGAATCCTCTGACAAACACTCCAGGGTAAATTTGTGTACGCTATTGCTGTCCTAGCTTGACCTTACTTAATGCATCTTCAAGAGATGTTGTGAGCAGTTCCATTCGCTCGGTCAGTGCGTTTTGTTTTTGGCTGTTATCATTTTGCTTAGTTTGTAATTCATAGCAAATATTTAGAGCAGCAATCGTGAGGAGTTTTACCTCATTGGTTACCTTAGTACGTTCAGCCATCTCTTTCAAACGATTATCGAGATCTGCAGCCGCTTCAATTAATGACTCTTCTTGACCTGCTGGGCAATTGACTCGAGTCAGTTTTCCTAAAATTTCAACGTCTACCGCTTGATTACTCATGATGGATGAACTCTTTAACGCGCTGTCTAAGGTTGTCGCTCTTTGCCATTCCTTAAATTAATGACGCATAAGGAAGTGCAATAATTGAGGCACTTTCGCTCTTTACTTGAAAGATTTAGTTCTTTACCTGCAAGACAAAGTATTACCCTCTGGGAGAAGAACTATAGGTAAAGCGCTATTAAGATTCAAGCTTTTCAGACCTCGTGTTTGCAAATGAGAGCTTGAGCACACAGTAAATCAACAAATTGAACAATTGCTATCCACTATCTTGTTATTTGGTCGATTTCGACGCTTACGTGAATAATGGTGAAATGGTACGATTACCATTATTAAGAACGATCGGTATGAATATTGAGATCGTATCAAAGACTAATAAGCGAGCTATCTGATGAGTGAGAAAACTTTACCTGATTATCTAACCGTTGCCACTGAACTTCAATCAGCAAGCCTAGCGGTAAACCCAGCAGAAATGCACGGTTTATTGACCGGTATGCTAAGCGGTGGTTTAAGCCTTGACGATAAAAGTTGGCAGCCACTTATCTTTGATTACACAAATGAAGGAATGGGATGGCCAGATCGTGTTCTTACGTTAGCGGAAGCGGCATTAAAAGTGACGACTGGTGAAGTCACAGGTTCTGGCATGGAGCTATCTCTTTTATTGCCAGATGAAGAGGCGAGCGCAAGTGTTTTTGATTTAGCTGATGGTGTATCAGATTGGATCAATCATTTTATATCAGGACTGGGTCTTGTAGGTGCCAAGTTAAACAAAGCATCCACAGAAGCAAAAGAAGCATTAGCTGATCTAGAAGAGATGGCAAAACTAGGTATCGATGAAGAAGATGATCTAGAAGAGCAAGCTCAGTTGTTAGAGCATGTTATCGAGCACGTAAAAGTATGTGCTTTGACTATTCATGCAGAGTTTGGTGCTCGTCCGACTGAAGAATCGACACCAACTATTCACTAATTTCTTCATTATCCTCCGAGGTCATGATGGCTCAATTTGATGTTGTTATTGCTGGTGGTGCAATGGCAGGTGCTACGTTAGCACTTGCTCTTACTCGCTTAAGTAAAGGCGCATTGTCTATTGCCGTGGTAGAACCTTACCAGGTTGATCACCTTTCACACCCTGGTTTTGATTCTCGTTCAATAGCATTGTCTTATGGAACCGTTCAAATATTAGATTCTTTGAATCTATGGCAATCAATCGAGCCGGTTACGACACCTATTAAACATATTCATGTGTCTGATAAAAATCACGCAGGAATGACAGACATTCGCAGTGATAATTACTCTGTCGATGCATTAGGTTATGTCGTTGAGCTGGCTGATGTTGGTCGAATTTACCAACAGAAACTAGAAGCTGATTCAAATATCACTTTATTGTGCCCTGACTCAGTGACGGGGATTGAACGTCATAATCAATCGGTAGATATTGAATTACAAAGTGGTAAAAAGCTGACGTCAAAGCTTCTTGTTGCTGCTGATGGGGCAATTTCTGCATGCTGTCAGCAGTTACAAATCCAGCTTGATGAACATGATTTCGAACAAGTTGCCGTGATAGCAAATATCATTGCAGAACAAGAGCATAAAGGGCGAGCTTTTGAGCGTTTTACTGCTAACGGCCCGGTTGCTTTATTGCCGATGAGTGACAACCGTCTTTCTTTGGTATGGTGCTTGCCACCAAGTGAAGCTGAACGTGTTATGTCTCTAAACGAACATGAATTCATTGAGCAACTTCAAAACGAATTTGGTTGGCGACTTGGCAAGTTACAGAAAACGGGTCAGCGAGCCTGTTACCCATTAATTTTACGTCATAGACCGTATAATATTTCCCATCGTTTCGCCGTTGTTGGTAATGCCGCGCAAACCCTCCATCCTATTGCTGGTCAGGGTTTTAACTTGGGTATTCGCGATGTTGCTTCTTTAGCTGAAGAGTTATCTAAGCAACTTGATGACGTTGGGGCTTATGCTGGCTTGGTTCGTTTTAGAAAACGCCGTGAGTATGATAGAGAATCCACTATTAATCTAACTTCGAATTTAGTCCATTTATTTTCTAATGACTGGCCGGCGGCAAGAATAGGGCGAAACCTAGGGCTCGCAGCAATTGATAATGTCCCTCCACTAAAAGGTCCACTTTTGCGTCATACGCTTGGCCTAATAGAAAGATAAGGTAGAAAAATGATGCAAAGTGTTGATATTGCCATTGTAGGCGGTGGTATGGTCGGATTAGCGTTGGCTGCAGCGCTAAAAGACAGCGATTTAAGAATTGCAGTGATTGAAGGTAAAGAGCCAATTGAAGGGCTGAATGACTTACCTGATGTACGTGTTTCTGCTTTGAGCCGTTCAAGTGAAGTGATACTACGTAACCTTGGAGTATGGCAAGGGATAGAGCAAAGACGAGCTGCGCCATACCAAGCCATGGAAGTATGGGAGCAAGACAGCTTTGCTCGTATCGAGTTTGATTCTACTCGTTTAGCGCAGCCTAACTTAGGACATATTGTTGAAAATCGAGTGATTCAGCTGGCACTTTTGGAGCAAGTTAAAAAGCAGGATAACGTGCAGCTGTTTATGCCTTCAACATGCCAATCACTTGCTATTGGTGAAAGCGAGGCTTGGTTAACGTTAGACAATGGGCAAGCACTGACAGCTAAATTGGTGGTTGGAGCCGATGGGGCAAATTCTTGGGTTCGAAAACAACAAGATATTCCTCTAACTCATTGGGATTACGGTCATAGCGCGATTGTAGCGAATATCAAAACCGCTGAGTCTCACCAGTCAGTGGCTCGTCAGATCTTTACTCCACAAGGACCTTTAGCGTTTTTGCCAATGCAAGATAGCCACATGAGCTCAATTGTTTGGTCTACTGAGCCTAATAGAGCCGATAAATTAGTTTCCATGTCTGAACATGAATTCAATAAAGCACTGACCTCCGAATTTGATTCTAAATTAGGTCTATGTGAAGTGGTTGGCGATCGTTTTGCTTTTCCTTTGCGTATGCGCTATGCACGAGACTTCGTGGTTGAACGTGTAGCTCTGGTTGGAGATGCAGCGCATACTATCCACCCATTAGCTGGGCAAGGTGTGAACCTCGGTCTATTGGATGCTGCAAGCCTAGCTCAGGAGCTTTTAAGTTTATGGAGAGCAGGGGAAGACCTTGGTCTGAAGCGCAACTTACGCGGCTATGAGCGATGGCGTAAAGCAGAAGCCGCCAAAATGATTGCTTCAATGCAAGGTTTTAAAGACTTGTTCGAAGGGGATAACCCAGCGAAGAAACTAATACGTGGTATTGGAATGAAACTCGCTGGTCAGTTACCAGGAGCCAAAGATGAGATCATGAAGCGAGCTCTGGGTTTATCTGGTCACCTACCGGAGCTAGCAAAGCGACCGGTTACCCCAAATTAATGTGAATTATATATGATAAAGGGTTGGCAATGAGCCAACCCTTTTTTAATTCTTTGTATTTTTGAGCTATTCAATTTTTAGAATTTTAGAACTGAAATTAATACATTAGTTTGAAGGATGAATTCTATGCATAAGCACAGCGTAATTTCATTATCTCACTGTTAATTTCTTTCACTGTTTGGAAGTGGCGCTTTTCTGCTCTTTCCGGCAAAACTAACTTTCCGTTATCGAATTCAAATTTTCCAACGCCGTAAATGTAGATTCGTCCTTTAAAAAGTCGACTCACATGTTTAGCAATCATACCTGGTGTATAGCGCTTAAACAGTCTCATTCTATTATCCTTATATTTACCTAGCACTGCATATTATAAGAAAACTCCGAAGGGAGAATTGTGATTAAACTGGAGTAAAATGCAGTTGAACTGAACATAATTAGATATTTGTGCTGCTCTGTGCAGTTATTACCGCAAATATCTACTTTAACGTGAGGTTCTTCTCAAAAGAATACGCGCCAGTGAACCATCCTGATTTCTACTCGCCGTATTAAGCATTATGAATGTTACGCTTTTAAGAATAGTTGTAATTTTTTTGTTTGTGTAAGAGAAAGGTAAATTTTTGGCATAAAAAAAGCCCGTCTTAGAAAAACGGGCGAATAGTCACAGATGCATTACACAAAAGTGGATACTGATATTACTCAGTGGATTCACTTGCACTAGTCAGTTCTTTTTCTTAAAGGCTAACCAGTAAATTTAGATTACCGCATAAAACTAAAAGTGACTACTTATGTTGTAAAAATGATTAATTATTTTATATTAATATTATTTACTTGTGATGTGTTTCACGTTCATATGCAACATGTTAATACTTTAGATTTAATTCTGTGAGCTAATGACTAGTCCTGAACCCGACAAAGAGGAACGATCGCTGGTGAACATAATTTAATAAGCGCCTCACAGTTTATCGCAACGCCAATCATGTTATGACCAGAACTGATCGTGACGATCTTTTGCTGTAATAAAGAGGGATCAAAAAGGATTGGTAATGATGATTTTAATTTAAGTGGCGCAACTGTTCCGATTTTAAAACCTGTAATGGATTCGACTTCGTTTAGAGAAACACATGTCATGCGTCTACATTTCAAAGCTGATCGAACTTTTTTAGGATCAACAGAACGATCACCTGGCACACAGGCAAGCGCTAATTGTCCGCCCATATCTCGAAGAAGAATACACTTCACCATTTGGGCTGGGTCTATCCCTCTTTCTTGGGCTGTGTCTTCAATGGTAGTCGTGGGCTTGCTCTGAACGAGCAAGTGATATTCTACTTGCTGTTCATCAAGATATTGAGTTATTAGGGTTTCGTGCAACACTAATTATTCATCATTTAGGCTGTATGGGAGCGGTAAGATTTTCCATTCGGTAGTTGGTTGATCGACCAAACGTAATTTCACGTCATCATCCAGGTTATTCGGTAAAACAATTAGCCCAATTGCTTGGTTATTTGAGAACTGGTACACGTTAAGTAGTTGACCTGCATTACGCCAATTATCACCAACACTTCTTTCTAGCGTGATTGAACCACTGAGGTTGAGCGGCTCAGTGGTACTTCCAGAAACAATACACATTTCACGCTTGTTCATTCCTCGGTACTTAGCACGAGCAACAGTTTCTTGACCGGTATAACAACCTTTAGTAAAACTGATCCCACCGATTGCTTGTAGGTTTAATGCTTGGGGAATATGTTCATTTTGATTAGTGCTGGATAGGCGAGGTTGAGCATCAATAATCTCAAAATATTGCCACAAATCTTGGCATACTTTTTCTGCATTAGATGATGCAACCAGCCCCTCTACTTGTGCGCTACTGACTAGTAAAGCCCAACGCTCATCAGAGACTTTTACTGCTGTACCACCTTCAATCACACGTACGTCACCTGTATCGTTTGAAAGGGTATCAATAAATGCGTTAGCAGATGCTCCCATAACACCGATAACTTGATCGTCTGTTTCTGTGATGTCTACTTTTGAAAATACAGCGTATTTCTTGATTTCTGGTAGTTCGACTTCAATGGCAGATTTAGGCTGAAGTAATGCATAGCCACCATTGTGATGAAAGAAACGGAAAATACTCCAAACTTTACCTTTTGCATCACAATGCGCACCAAGTGTCGACATATCGCTAGGAAGAGTCACCACATCGCAGGTTACCTGACCTTGTAAGTATGACTTTTTATCATCACCTACCATGGTAATCGCACTCCAATCAGAGACGTGTGTCACCATAAGCTCGGGAAGCGTTTCATTGGGTGCGTAAGCTAGTGGCTGAAATTCATTTTGCCAATCCATTTTCTTTTCCTAAACAATTCATTTACCTCTATGTTAATCCTGTTCGATTTCTTTGTCAGCTTAGGTTTTTAATAGATTAATTTTTTATGGCATGACTTTTCGAATATTTAAGTTTTTTGCGAGCTTAGGTGGGGACTGTGACTCACATAGTAGTTGCTGAAGGTTAGTCTTGTTACACTCCACCCAAATAGATATTAGGTGAGGATAACCAATGTACACTGCAGAGCAGAAAGCACGAATTAAATGGGGCTGCCGTCGTGGTATGCTCGAACTAGACGTTGTCATTATGCCATTTTTTGAAGAGTGTTTTGACTCACTGCAAGATCAAGAGCAGCGTGATTTTGTGTCGCTACTTGAATCTGATGATCCTGATTTGTTCACTTGGATTATGGGTCACGGCCGTAGTGAGAATCTAGGGCTTGCTTCAATGGTAGATAAGATTGTTGCACATAACCTCAGCAAGGTGCGTTAAGCTACGGCTTCATCGTTCAAACTATGCATTACTAGCAAAAGGCACTGTTTTATGGTGCCTTTTGTGCTTAGTAGTTTTTTCTAGCATTCCAATATCAATATCTCTTTACTGTCTTTATCTCATTCTTATTCACTCAACACGCTCAGATTTTTTCCATTCTCCATTAGTGGGCTCAGTTGACTGGTTTGACAGTGGCAAACTGATCATAAATTCCAATTCGCATGACATTATTCGATCTGATCTTATTTGGTCTAACTTTTTCATTGCGTTTAAGTTAAGTAATCAAAAGCATGTTTTGTTATGGAGAGACAGTTGTGATGAAAAATGCTATCGGAAGATATTGGCAAAATTAAGATAAAAAAGGGAGCCAAGGCTCCCTTATTATTTGGTGATAGGACTCATTATACTTATCGTTAATGCAGCTTAGTTCTAATAACCCAAATTCTTAACTAGTTTTAGAATGGGTGAAATTACAATTAGATCAGTTACTTTGCTTAGTCGGCTTAAGAATTGTTGGTCCACTATCTTTTGCTAACTCTGGGTAATCAAGCGTGTAATGTAAGCCGCGGCTTTCTTTACGCTGCATTGCACATTTCACCATTAGCTCTGCGACTTGTAACAAGTTTCTAAGTTCAAGTAAATTATTGGAAACTTTGAAGTTACTGTAATATTCATGAGTTTCTTGCTGCAACATTTGAATACGGCGTAATGCTCGCTCTAATCGCTTATCGGTACGAACTATCCCCATGTAATCCCACATGAATAAACGCAATTCATGCCAGTTATGTTGAATGATAACTTCTTCATCACTGTTGGTTACTTGGCTTTCATCCCATGCTGGCAATTCTGCACACAGCTGAGATTGGTCAATATTTTCAACAATATGCTTAGCAGCAGACCAAGCGTAAACCACACATTCAAGTAAAGAGTTTGAAGCCATACGGTTAGCACCGTGTAAGCCTGTATAACTGACTTCACCAATCGCATAGAGGTTAGTTAAATCTGTTTGACCTTGCTGATCGACCATAACACCACCACACGTGTAATGAGCTGCTGGTACGATTGGAATTGGTTCTTTGGTCATATCAATGCCCAAATCCATTAAGCGAGTGTGAATCATCGGAAAGTGCGCAGTAATGAATTCTTCAGGCTTATGGCTGATATCTACATACATGCAATCAGCACCAAGGCGTTTCATTTCGAAATCAATGGCACGAGCAACGACATCTCGAGGAGCAAGTTCACCACGCTCATCGAAATCCTTCATAAATCGTGAACCATCGGGGCGACGTAAATAAGCACCTTCACCGCGCAATGCTTCTGTTAGCAGGAAGTTTCTTGCTTCAGGGTGGAATAAACAGGTTGGGTGAAATTGGTTAAATTCTAAGTTCGCCACGCGGCAGCCTGCACGCCAAGCAATAGCAATACCATCACCAGAAGATACATCTGGGTTTGAAGTATATTGATAAACTTTAGAGGCGCCACCAGTCGCCAGTACCACAAACTTAGCGCGTACCGTTTCTACTTGTTCTTGATTACGATTCCAAATATAAGCGCCGATAACTTTGTTCTTATCACCACCAACTTTATCTTCAGTAATTAAATCTAATGCGTTATGGCGCTCGAAGATTTCAATGTTTGGGTGGTTATTGACGTTATCTTGCAATGAGGTTTGCATCGCCATGCCAGTTGCATCTGCGGCATGTAAAATTCGGCGATGGCTATGACCACCCTCACGGGTTAGGTGATATTTAGGGTCACCTTCAGTGCTGCTTTCGTCTCTATCAAAAGGAACACCACCATCAATTAACCACTGAACGCATTCTTTTGCATTCTCAGCAATAAATTGAACCGTGTCTTCTTCACATAGCCCTGCACCTGCAATTTGCGTATCTTCAACGTGTGACTCAATACTGTCAGATTCGTCGAAAACAGCGGCAATGCCACCTTGTGCGTAGTAGGTCGATCCCTCGCTACGTGGTCCTTTACTTAATACAATTACTTTTGCATGTTCAGCAACGCGTAAGGCTAACGACAAGCCTGCAGCACCACTGCCTACCACTAATACATCACACTGATGCTCACGGTTTGCGTTCATAAAACTTTTAAAATCCCGGGCTATAGTAGAGTTGTCCACTCTCGTTTTGATTCTGTCCTTTACGTGACATAAATACTGAAAGCGTAATTATAGTATCGTCACAATCACGTCCAATATGCCCTAAACGTTGTGCAAATGCGCAACAAAGACAGCAACCTAAAAATAATTATTTTGGTCAAAACCATTGCTTTTAGTTAAGCATCCCCAATTTTAAGGGATAGACCAATTTTTTATTACATCACATTGTGAAACAATAATGGCAAATAATTTGTAGAAAATTGGAACTTTCCAAATTTCGTTGAGTCACAATAGTGCTCTTGTAGCCGGTGGTGTCAATACTACATTTCGCATAATTAGTGCCCATATCTGAGAAGGTGAGGGTTATAACAATAGGAGTACCCGCTCGAATGAACGAGCAGCTAACCGATCAAGTGTTGATTGAGCGAGTTCAGAGTGGAGATAAACAAGCTTTCAATTTATTGGTAGTCAAATACCAAAATAAAGTGTGCAACCTTATCTCTCGATACGTGAATAATTCCGGTGATGTACCTGATGTAGCACAAGAAGCCTTTATTAAAGCTTACCGCGCTATTCCTAACTTTCGTGGTGAAAGTGCGTTTTATACTTGGTTATATCGAATTGCCGTGAATACCGCTAAAAATCATATTGTTGCGCAGAGCCGAAGGCCACCAGCAAGTGATGTTGATGCTGAAGATGCAGAATATTATGAAACTGGCAGTGCTTTAAAAGAAATATCGAACCCTGAGAACTTAGCGCTGTCAAAAGAATTGAAGCAAGTTGTTTTTGGGGCGATAGAAGCGCTACCTGAAGATTTAAAGACTGCAATGACATTGCGAGAGCTTGATGGCTTGAGCTATGAAGAAATTGCAGAAGTAATGGATTGCCCTGTAGGAACAGTACGCTCGCGTATTTTCCGTGCTCGTGAGGCGGTGGAAAAGAAAATCAAACCTCTTTTGCAGCGCTAAAACTTGTAATTATTATGGTGAAAATAATGGCAGATAAAGAAAAGCTTTCGGCACTCATGGATGGTGAAATGATCGATGAAGCTCTAATTGCAGAGTTAGAATCCGATCAAGAAAGCATGACAGCTTGGCAAGATTACCATTTAATTGGTGATGTAATGCGAGGTGATGCGCCAGAGAATGTTGATTGGAATATTGCAAATAATGTAGCTGCAGCCTTAGAGTTAGAGCCTGCACATACTCAAATGCCTAAGGTCCAGGAAGTACATACGGATCCCAAGGTAACCCCAATTGAAGAACAGCCTAAACCGAAGGTCGCTAAACGACAACTTCCAGCTTGGTTACAACAATTTGGGCAAGTAGCGGTTGCGGCATGTGTCTCTTTTGCTGTAATTATTGGCGTGCAACAATATGGAGGTACGGATCCATCTTTACCTCAAAATGAGCAGCTGCCAGTGTTACAGACCATCCCGTTTCCTGGTTCTGCAGAGCCGGTAAGCCTGACTCGTGAGTCAGTTCAGAAATCAGCATCTGAAGCTAATCTTCAAGAGCAACGTCAACGTGTTCACGCCTTACTGCAAGATTACGAATTACAGTTAAGATTGAACGGTGATTCGTTGCAGTCGACTGATGAGCATTTAGAATCGGTAGTTGAATGAAAAAAATTCTGATCAGTGCTCTGACACTGTTCAGTTTGATGACTCCTCCAGCCTTTGCAGAAGAACCAACTGCAAAGGCTCTGTTGCATCAAATGAACGAAGCCAGCCAGCATTTAAATTACGAACTCTCGTATATCCTAATTAAAAAGAGCAGTATTGAACCTCTCTTATATCGACACGCTGTTAGTGATAACCAGCAACTCGCTCATTTGGTGTATTTAAGTGGACCAGTAAGAGAAGTGATTCGTCGAGGTAGCGAAGTTAGCTACATAGAACCTGGGGTTGAGCCTTTTACCATAGCTTCGGGGAATATGGTCGCGCCTGTCATTCCGATGCTTAATAGTAATGTCGATAATCTCAGTAAATATTACGACTATATAAAAGTCGGCCGGGATCGAGAAGCTGGAAATATCACTCAAGTTTTACGAATCGTCCCTAAAGATGGGTTACGTTATTCCTATGTTTTATGGGTAGATGAAAAAAATCACTTACCATTAAGAGCAGAGCTTCTTGATCGTGATGGAGAGGTGTTAGAGCAATACAGAACCATCTCATACATAGTTAATGATCAAATTGCAGATGCGATGGGCGCGCTTAAAACAGCGAAATTACCAACAGTCTTATCTTTACCTGAAGGTTTAGTGAGTGAAAGTGATTGGACGGTGAGTTGGATACCTGACGGCTTCAACTCTAAAGAGTTAAGTAGATATCAAATGGCAACAACGAATAAAATGGTTGAAAGCCAATTATTCAGCGATGGTCTATTCAGCTTTTCGGTTTATATTTCTGATAGCGATGAATTCTCACCAAAAGGGCAGTTGGTTCGCCAAGGTAGACGCACGTTACACAGTTTTATCAGTGGCAGTAAAGAAATCTCTGTTGTTGGGGATATTCCGCCAGCAACGGCTAAGCGTATTGCCCAATCAGTAAAGTTTAAAGCTAAGGTATCTAACGAATGATGACTGCGCTTGCAACGGTTAGCTCTGTAGAGACTAAAGGTTCTCAATTTTTGGTTCACCTTAGCTGCGAGCAGCAAACCAGTTGTAGTGGCTGCTCGTCTCAAAAGAGTTGCGGTACAGGTATTGTTACCAAAGCAGTCGGGAATAAATCCCTATTTTGGCAACTAACCACTAAAAGCTTAGTAAAAGCAGGGCAAGTTGTTGAAATCGGTTTTCCTGAAAAAAGTTTGCTGCAATCGGCTGCTTTAGTTTATCTCGTCCCTTTATTTATGATGATGTTAGGCGCAGCCATTGGGCAATTAGTATTGCAACCTCTTCTTGCTGGTGGGGAAGGTATCGTCATACTAATGGCTGCTATCTTTACTATTATTGGTATACAGATAGCTAAGCATTTCGCCAAGCCAATAGAAGATAAATCGCAGCAACAAGTGGTCCTTGTTAGAGTCCTCGGTGAGCCCCTTATCTAATTTATGATGCGTCTTGCAGTTAAATTGGGTAGAATCTGCCAACTTGATTGAAATGCCGTCACTAGTGACTTGTGTAAATGAGTACTACTGCGGCACTTCTTATTATCCCTATTCAAAGAGTTTAGTCACACCAAGCCTATGAAGCACATTCGTAATTTTTCGATTATCGCCCATATCGACCACGGTAAGTCGACCCTTTCTGACCGCTTAATCCAAGTATGTGGTGGTTTAAGTGAACGCGAAATGGACGTTCAAGTCCTCGATTCTATGGATATAGAACGTGAGCGCGGTATTACAATCAAAGCGCAAAGTGTGACTTTAGATTACAAAGCCAAAGATGGCGAAACGTACCAGTTGAACTTCATCGATACTCCAGGACACGTTGACTTCTCATACGAAGTTTCACGTTCTTTAGCAGCATGTGAAGGTGCGCTATTGGTAGTTGATGCAGGTCAAGGCGTAGAAGCTCAGACTCTAGCGAACTGTTACACGGCTATCGAGATGGACTTAGAAGTTGTGCCAATCTTGAATAAGATTGACTTGCCTGCAGCTGAGCCTGAACGAGTTTCTGAAGAGATTGAAGAAATCGTTGGCATCGATGCTATGGAAGCAACACGTTGTTCAGCTAAAACAGGTTTAGGTGTTGAAGATGTTCTTGAAAACATCGTAACGGCTATTCCACCTCCGGAAGGTGATCCTGACGCGCCACTTCAAGCTCTAATTATTGATTCTTGGTTTGATAACTACCTAGGTGTAGTTTCTCTTGTACGTATTAAAAACGGCAAGCTGAAGAAGAATGAAAAAATCAAAGTGATGTCTACAGGCCAAGTTTGGGGTGTCGATCGTCTAGGTATTTTCACTCCGAAACAAATTGATACAACTGAATTGAACACGGGTGAAGTTGGCTGGGTTGTTTGCGGTATTAAAGACATCCTAGGTGCACCTGTTGGTGATACGCTGACCTTAGCTAAAGGTGGTAGTGAAGAACGTCTACCCGGTTTCCAAAAAGTGAAACCACAAGTTTATGCTGGTTTATTCCCGGTATCATCTGACGACTATGAAAACTTCCGTGATGCATTAGGCAAGTTAAGCCTGAACGATGCTTCGTTATTCTACGAGCCAGAGAGTTCTGCAGCTCTTGGTTTTGGTTTCCGCTGTGGCTTCTTAGGTATGCTACACATGGAAATCATCCAAGAACGTCTAGAGCGTGAATACGACCTCGACCTGATTACAACTGCGCCTACAGTAGTATACGAAGTTGTAAAAACAGATGGTGAAATCATTTACGTTGATAGCCCTGCTAAATTACCAGCAGTAAATGACTTAGAAGAGATTCGTGAGCCAATCGCTCGTTGTAATATCTTAGTTCCTTCTGATTACCTTGGTAACGTGATCACCTTGTGTGTTGAAAAACGTGGTGTTCAAGTGGATATGGTTTATCACGGCAACCAAGTTGCAGTGACATATGATCTACCGATGGCTGAAGTGGTTCTAGATTTCTTTGACCGTCTGAAATCCACATCTCGTGGTTACGCGTCACTGGATTATAACTTCCAACGCTACGAAGCATCGAGCATGGTACGTGTAGACGTACTGCTAAATGGCGAAACGGTTGATGCACTTGCGATCATTACGCATAAAGATATTGCACAGTCTCGTGGTCGTCTATTGGTTGAGAAAATGAAAGAATTCATCCCTCGCCAAATGTTCGACATCGCGATTCAAGCTGCGATTGGTAACCACATCATTGCTCGTTCTACCGTGAAACAACTGCGTAAGAACGTAATCGCAAAATGTTATGGTGGTGATATCAGCCGTAAGAAGAAACTTCTTAAGAAACAAAAAGAAGGTAAAAAACGTATGAAGCAGATCGGTAACGTTGAACTGCCTCAAGAAGCGTTCTTAGCGATTCTTCATGTTGGTAAAGATTAAATATAACCAGCTGTAAATGAATACCCAAAAGTGAAAGAGTACTCGCTACTCTTTCACTTTCGTTATTTTTAAAGAAATGAAATTTAAGGGATATAAATGGCTAATACATTTTCGCTTATTTTAGTGATCGTAACTTTAGTGACCGGCATCGTTTGGGCATTAGAAAAGCTTGTGTGGGCGAAGAAACGTCAGCAAAAGTTGTCTAATATTGAGCCTCAAACTAATGGTCTGAACTCTGATACGAGTGCGAAGATTACGGCTCAACCTTGGTGGGTTGAAAATAGTGTATCCATATTCCCAGTTATCGCGTTTGTTTTGGTATTGCGTTCATTTATTTATGAACCATTTCAAATACCTTCAGGCTCAATGATGCCAACCTTGTTAGTTGGTGATTTCATTTTGGTAGAAAAATACGCTTACGGTCTTAAAGACCCAGTTTGGCGAACTCAGTTAGTTGAAACGGGTAAACCTGAACGTGGGGATTCTATTGTTTTTAAATACCCACCTCAGCCAAATATTGATTACATCAAGCGTGTGATTGGTATGCCAGGCGATACCATTCGTTACAACAGCAATAAAGAGTTGTGCATCCAAACTAAAGGTCAATCGAGCTGTGCTCCTGTAAAGCTTAGCAACGTTGAAGAAAGTCAATTTATTCAAGATGGTGTGCCACTTATCCAGCTCAATGAGCAGCTAGATGGTGTCGAGCATCAAATCTTGGTTAACCCATTACGTCGTGATCGCGTCAACGCATATCAACCTCGTAGTGGTGTTAATGAATGGATCGTTCCAGAAGGGCAATACTTTGTGATGGGTGATAACCGTGACAATAGTGCAGATAGCCGTTACTGGGGGTTCGTTCCTGAAGCAAACCTAGTGGGTAAAGCGGTTGCGATTTGGATTAGTTTTGAATTCGAACGCGATGCGAACAGTGCTTTACCTTCTTGGATTCCTACTGGTGTGCGTTTCAATCGCATCGGTGGGATTCATTAATCGATCACATAACACATCGAGAGAGCATGAATTCTCCAATAGATAAACTAGAGAGAAAGATTGGCTATCAGTTTAATGATGCCGATCTTATCCATTTGGCGCTGACACATCGCAGCGCCGCTGGTAAACACAATGAACGTCTTGAGTTTCTGGGCGATTCAATTTTAAGTTTTGTCATTGCTGATGATCTGTACCATCGTTTTCCTAAGGTAAATGAAGGTGACATGAGCCGTATGCGTGCCACTTTAGTACGCGGACATACATTGGCTGAACTAGGTCGTGAATTCGAACTAGGAGATTACTTAAAATTAGGTCCAGGTGAGTTGAAGAGTGGCGGTTTCCGTCGTGATTCTATTCTGGCTGATGCTGTAGAAGCGATCATCGGTGCTGTCTATTTAGATAGTGATACTGAAGTCGTTCGTCGCATTATTTTAAGCTGGTACCAATCTCGCCTAGAGTCTATTCAGCCTGGTATTTCTCAAAAAGATCCTAAAACTCGCCTACAAGAGTTTTTACAAGGTCGAAGAAATCCACTACCTGTCTACACAGTGACTAATATTAAAGGTGAAGCACACAACCAAGAGTTTACGGTTGAGTGTGAAGTGGCAGGTACGGATAAACCTGTTATCGGTAAAGGCACTAGCCGCCGCAAGGCAGAACAAGCGGCTGCTGAAACAGCATTAGAGCGACTAAGCAATGTCTGATAACAAGCAAGAATTCGATATTGATGCATTTTTTGCATCAGAAAACAAAGTAGAGAGCCTACCTGAAAACCAACACTGTGGCTTTATTGCTATTGTTGGTCGCCCAAATGTAGGTAAATCAACACTTCTTAACCATATTTTAGGTCAGAAGATTTCTATCACTTCGCGTAAGCCTCAAACCACTCGTCACCGTATTATGGGTGTTGAGACTGAAGGTGACTACCAAGCGATTTATGTCGATACTCCTGGTCTGCATATTGAAGAAAAGCGCGCGATTAACCGTCTAATGAACCGTGCTGCAAACAGTTCATTAAGTGATGTGAACCTAGTGTTTTTCCTAGTTGATGGTACGCACTGGACTGACGACGATGAAATGGTGCTGAACAAGCTGAGAAAAACAGATTTCCCAGTTGTACTTTGTATAAATAAAGTTGATAACGTTCAGGATCGCACGGATGTTATGCAGCATATGATGGATGTCTCTCAGAAGATGGACTTCCTGGATGTTGTACCAATTTCAGCGAAACAAGGTAAAAATATCGATGTATTGCGTAAGCATGTTCGAGAAGTTTTACCTAAAGCGACTCACCATTTCCCTGAAGAATACGTAACGGATCGTTCGCAACGTTTCATGGCGTCTGAGATCATTCGTGAAAAGCTGATGCGTTTTACTGGTGAAGAGCTGCCATATTCTGTAACGGTTGAAATTGAGCGTTTTGATTACAATCCAGATAATGATGGTTTCCACATCAATGCCTTAATTCTTGTTGAGCGTACAGGTCAGAAGAAGATGGTGATTGGTAAAGCGGGCGAGAAAATCAAGACCATTGGCCGCGAAGCTCGTATCGATATGGAAGAACTGTTTGGCCGTAAAGTTTATTTAGAAACTTGGGTGAAGGTTAAATCTGGTTGGGCTGATGATGAACGTGCACTTCGTTCACTAGGTTATATCGACGATCTATAATTGATAGCCAATCTCTTTTTAAAATAAAGAGCCAGCTAATGAGTAAATAGAAGAGAGAGTGCGAACTCTCTCTTTTTGTATCTGTAAGAAGGGTTAATCATTGAGTGAAGGGTTACAGCGATGCTTTGTGTTGCACCGCAGACCATACAGTGAGTCGAGTTTAATACTGGATGTGTTTAGTGAAGAGTTCGGTCGTGTAACGTTAATGTCGAAAGGTGCACGCAGTAAGCGTTCCAATCTAAAAGGAGCGTTGCAACCTTTCACGCCTCTACTATTGAAGTGGTCAGGCAATAGCTCAATGAAAACGTTGCGCCAAGCAGAGCCGATTAGTTTAGGTTTACCTCTTACGGGGATTAACCTTTATTCTGCAATGTATGTCAATGAACTGGTCGGAAGGGTGTTGATGGCTGAGGTTGCCATGCCAGCGCTGTTTCATGATTATCTTCATGCTTTAACTGAGCTTGCTCATAATAATAACCCTGAACCCGCTCTACGTCGTTTTGAGTTAGCTTTACTCTCATCGATGGGATATGGCGTCGATTTTTTACACTGTGCCGGTACTGGTGAGCCTGTTGATCCTAATATGACTTACCGTTACCGTGAACAAAAAGGCTTCATTGCTTCAGTGCGAAGAGATAATCTCTCTTTTACTGGAGATGAATTAATAGCGATAAGTGAACGAAGGTTTATCACTAAAGAGCAGCTAAAAGCGGCAAAACGCTTTACACGCATAGCCTTAAAGCCGTATCTTGGCGGCAAACCATTGAAAAGTAGAGAGCTGTTTCTACCAAGGACAGGTCTCCCCAGAGCACGGAGTATTGGTAAATGAGCTCAATCCTTTTAGGCGTTAATATCGACCACATTGCAACATTGCGTAATGCACGCGGAACTAAGTATCCAGATCCTGTACACGCTGCTGAAATTGCAGAACGAGCAGGTGCTGATGGTATTACGATTCACTTACGTGAAGATCGCCGCCATATTGTTGATCGTGATGTTCGCATCCTTGCTGAAACCATTCAAACTCGAATGAATTTAGAAATGGCAGTAACCGATGAAATGGTAGGTATTGCGTTAGAGACGAAACCTGAATTTGTTTGTCTTGTTCCAGAGAAACGTGAAGAGCTAACAACTGAAGGTGGTCTTGATGTTGTTGGGCAGCTTGAAAAAGTGAAAGCCGCAACTGAAAAGCTGGCTGCAGCAGGGATTAAGGTGTCACTATTCATCGATGCAGACCGCGAGCAAATTGATGCAGCGAAAGCATGTAAGGCTCCGTTTATTGAGCTTCATACTGGTCAATATGCAGAAGCTAAGACTGAAGAAGATCAGCAAGATGAGCTGAAGAAGATCGCAGCTGGTGCAAGCTATGCGAATGATCTTGGGATTACTGTTAATGCAGGTCATGGTCTGACTTATCATAACGTTGCTCCAATTGCGGCTTTACCTGAGATCTACGAATTGAACATCGGTCACTCGATCATGGGACGTGCTGTGTTTGATGGTTTAGACAAAGCTGTTGCAGACATGAAAGCTATCATGGAAACCGCGCGTAACAACGCATAATCAGAGTAAGTTGATTCTGTTGAATCAGCCAAAGTAGTAATCAGAAGAAGTAAAAGGTGTGTATGGCTGTTGTTGGGCTAGGTACCGATATCGCAGAAATCGCTCGGGTGGAAAAGGCTCTTGCTCGTAGTGGTGAGGGATTTGCAAAGCGTATTCTTGCAGAATCTGAGTTTGTTGCGTTTCAAAAAATTAAGCAGCAAGGTCGATATTTGGCAAAACGGTTTGCTGCGAAAGAAGCCGCTTCAAAAGCTCTGGGTACTGGGATTGCGATGGGAGTGACTTTTCATGATTTCGTTGTATCTAATGATGAACATGGGAAGCCGTTACTTACCCTACGCAATAAAGCATTGCAGATTGCTCAAGCGTCTAAAGTGAACTCAATTCACATTACTATTTCAGATGAAAGACATTACGCGGTAGCAACCGTGCTGTTTGAATCGTAACTGATGTGGTTATTACTCTAAACACACAGCTGTTATTTTTTGGTCAATAGAGCCGAGCTATGATTAATAAAAACCGAACTATCATTTTTACGTGATAGTTCGGTTTTTTATTTTCATGCTCTGATTTTGGTTGCGTTAAGCTTTAGAAATTATCGATGCTTTATGAACCAGCATCTAATGAATCAGAATGTTGCGGTGGCAAGTAATGTACTGCTGCTGCCTGAACCTTATCTAATTCATCCTGTAGCTCAAATAGTTCCGGCTCAACATCTTCAATCGATTCTCCAGATCGAAGTGCCTTTTCTAAAGTAGCACAAATCGATTTGAGTCTAGGTACACCGCTATATGAGCTGCTGCCGTGCATCTTATGTATGAAGTAGAGTAAGTCGTCCACAGGGTAACTGCTGTCTTCAATCGCTTTTTCCGTAGTGTCATAAACCTCAGGGATAAAATCGACTAGCATTTGCAGCATATCTTTCGCTAGGTCTTCTTTATTAGCAGCCTGCTTCATTGCGGCTTGCCAATCAATAATGATGTCTTTGTGTTCTTTGGTTTCCGGCTCAATATGACTATCTTGGATAACTTCAGCTGTCATGACTGGATGTTCAGGATCTATCTTCTCTATCTGAATTTCGCCTGCGTTTGGGTTCCAGTGTAGTAACACTTGCTGCAGCACATGTTCTTCAATTGGTTTCGTTAAATAGTCATCCATGCCAGCTTCAAGCAGCCTGTCTCTTTCACCACTCATGGCATGAGCGGTTACGGCAATAACAGGTGTATCTGCATTGTTGGCGAGCTCTTTGATACGTTGGCAGGCGGTAACGCCATCCATGTGTGGCATCTGGATATCCATGAAGATAATGTCAAATTTAGTGAGCGTGGCCTTATCAATGGCTTTCTGACCGTTTGTACAACTAACGACAGTTTCGACTCTTTCTTGCAACAAAGCGGTGATCAATTTTAGGTTGGCTGGATTGTCATCTACAGCAAGTACTGTAAGTGGTAACTTTTCTTCAGTTGTAACTTCTACAATGGGAGCATTTAAGATCGGCGTTTGGTTAGATACTAAAGTTTGCAGTAACTTCTTACGAGACAAAGGTTTTGTCATACAGTGAACATCAAGCTGATTCATCAGTTGATCGCCTAGTGCAAGCTCTGTACTTGGAGTGCCGATAATAACATTTTGGGATATTTCACGAGCATGCTTAGCCCAAGATTTCACTGTCTCAAGTTCATATTCTTGATTAGCCGCTAAGTTAAGCAGTACATAATCGTATGGTGTTGTTTCTTCTGGCATAGCTGAACGATAAGTGACAACCAGCCCTTCCTGGGTGAGAACTTGCTGGGTAATTGAGGCTGCTTGCATGTTTGGTTCAATAAGCAAAAGTTGTTTGTCTTGAAGAGTTTGAGTATCTACGACATCCGTCATTGGCATATCGGTAGCAGACAGTCTCAATGTAAACCAGAAGGTAGAGCCTTGGTGTAAACGACTGGTCAAGCTGATCTCACCATCCATTTGGCTAACCAGTTTCTGAGTGATGACTAGACCGAGCCCTGTACCACCGTATCGACGAGAAATACTGGCGTCGGCTTGACTAAAGGCTTGGAATAATTGCGCTTGTTGCCGCTCTGAAATCCCGATACCTGTATCTCGAACCATAAATTGCAGCTCAATACTGTCTGCAGTTTGAGACCTCATTTCCACACTGATATCGATGTTGCCACGTTCAGTGAATTTGATTGAGTTACCAACGAGGTTAGTTAGAACTTGTTGAATACGAAGTGGATCGCCAACAAGACCTGCTGGCACTTTAGGGTCGATCTTCAGAGTAAGCTCTAATCCTTTTTCATGGGCGCTGGTGGCTTGGAGGTTAACTACCTCTTCCAAACTGCTTTGGAACTCAAATGGGATGTTTTCTAATGCTAACTTACCGGCTTCAAGTTTAGAGAAGTCGAGAATATCGTTGATAATATTTAATAAGTTGTTTGCCGATCGTTCAATAGTTTGTAAGTAATCGGTTTGACTATTAGAGAGCTGGGTTTTCAACATTTGGCGTGTAAAACCAATAACCCCATTTAATGGCGTTCTTAGCTCGTGTGACATATTGGCTAAGAATTCAGATTTAACACGGGCAGCTTCTTGAGCTCGTTTCTTTGCAATATCCAATTCAACGTTTTGAATTTCTAACTGCTCTAATGTTTCTCGTAAATCAGAAGTCGCTTGGTCAATACTGTGCTGCATCTCCACATGGTATTCCGACAGTGAAACTGCCATTGCGTTAATACCATTTTTTAGTGAATCGAGTTCGCCATGCATCTTTCCTTCAATACGCACATCTAAGTGACCGCGACGAATTCTATCAACCATGTTTTTCATATGGGTAATGGGTTGGGTTACATCGTGCATTAGCCGGAAAGCGAAGACCGCGGAAAGACCAAGCCCTAAAATTAGTACTAGAAAGGCGGAAAAGACTTCTTGGTATTGCTGTAAGCGAAGTGAAGATAAATCGAGTTCAATGGCAATGTAGCCAATAGCTTGATTAGACTGAGACTGCCCATTAGCTGAGTTGAGGAATTGCCCTTCCGCTACAATAGGCGTTCTTAGAATCAATGTATTATCGAGTAAAATCGAAGATCCTAAGTGAGGAATAGGTTTGTCTTTGGGGTAAGTGAGGCTTTCAAAGTCGGGATGAAAATTCGAGGTCACAAACAGTTCGTGTCTTTCATCGAATACAGCAATACTTCGAACAAGCTTCGAATTTTTTCGGTGAGCATAGCTAATCAGTTGGCGAACTGATTCTCTGCTCTCTAATTTCATACCTGACTCACTTGCAATGGCAAGAGGCTCTATAATGCTTGTTCCGGTATTGATCACTTGACCTTCTAGGTCTTGATAGCGATTAAATGAGAAAAAAGCGCTCAATAACAACCCAATAATTAGGGTTGGAGCTAGAGTTAGGGTAATTACACGGGCTCTCAAGCCATATCTGGTCATGTTCTTTAATTACATCGAGGTCTGGATATGGGAAAATAACGCGCACTACGGCGGTTAAGTGAACGGTTAGCTTAATCAAAGCCGCTACGTTCGACAATGATTCCAAGGCAGAATAGTGAGTTTTGGATAGAAAATAATAATTTGATAGATATTTAGGCACAAGCAATGGCACGTTTTTTTCAACCAAAAAAGAAAACTCAATTTGAGACCAAGCATCAACAGATGTTGGTTGAACGAATGGATCACAATGGAGCAGGTATTGCTCACCAAAATAAAAAACCTGTTTTTATTGATGGCGCATTACCTGGCGAGCAGGTCGTAGTCCAACTTACAGAGAGTAAGAGCAAGTTTGCGCGCGCTAAATTGATCAAAATATTGAAACCAAGTGAGCTGCGATTAGAACCGTTTTGTCTGCACTTCAATCAGTGCGGTGGCTGTCACTTACAGCATTTAGATTATGCCTCTCAGTTAGAGCATAAATCTCAATCTCTAAGTCATTTGATGAATATCTATAAAACGAAGCAAACAGATGTAGTAGCGCCTGTCACCGGAAGTGATAAGGGTTATCGTCGCCGTGCTCGAATCAGCTTGTTTGTTGATAAAAAATCTCAAAAACTTCAATTTGGTTTTCGTCAGAAACAGAGTAAACAGATTGAAAATATCACAGACTGTGCAGTACTAGAGCCAGCTTTGAATGCCTTACTGCCAAAACTTAAGTCACTCTTATCGACGTTCTCCCACCAAGCTTCATTAGGGCACGTAGAGTTAGTTCTTTCTAAGTCTGGTCCAGTGATCGTTTTACGCCATTTAAAGCCTCTTGTAGATAAAGATCGACAAGCTTTAATTACACTCGCTGAAGAGACAAACTCAACGCTATATTCGATGCCTGAGTCCGATACGTTGGAACGATTAGTAGGTGAAGTGCCTAGCTATGATGAAGTGGGCGCGATACTGCCTTTTGAGCCTAATCATTTTATTCAAGTCAACCAAGCTGTGAATCAGAAAATGGTTTCTCAAGCGATTGAGTGGCTAGACCCTCAAAACCACGAGCGTGTTTTGGATTTGTTCTGTGGATTGGGGAACTTTAGCTTACCGATTGCTCAGAAAGCAGAATATGTTGTTGGGGTGGAAGGCGTTGATGAGATGGTTCAACAAGCGACATCAAACGGCAAAGTGAACAAGCTCAGCAATGTAGCGTTTTACCAAGCTAACCTTGAAGAAGAGTTGTCTTCACAAGAGTGGGCTAAAGAACGTTTTGATAAAGTACTATTAGACCCGGCAAGAGCCGGAGCGAGTGGGATCGTTGATCAACTTTCAGGCTTAGGGGCTAAGAGTGTGGTTTATGTTTCATGCAATCCTGCTACTCTAGCAAGAGACAGTGAAAGCTTGGTAAAGCAAGGTTATTACTTAAGAAAGCTAGGTATGTTGGACATGTTTCCGCATACCAGTCACCTTGAATCCATGGCATTGTTTGTTAAGAAGTAGTATTGGTAAAATGCTATGATTTTAAGGCAAATAAATCATTTAATAATTTTTTAAGATGCAAAGTCAGTTTGCATTGTTATTGGTATGGATAGAACTAACTTGGAATCAGTTAGTCATACCAATTTGGGTATAAAACATAATAACTAGGAAGAAATGATGGTTGCGGTACGAAGCGCACATTTAAACCCAAGCGAACAGTTTGAGCTAGAAAACTGGATTAAATCACTTAACCAAGATGCCAAAACATCGAATAAACTCACGAAGGTTTATCGGCATTGTGAAGAGTTATTAAAAGACCACGAGCAAGCATCGCTCTTGTTATGGCGTGGACGCGAGATGATTGAAATCTTGGTCACGCTGTCGATGGATCGTGCGACTTTAGTGGCTGCACAGCTATTCCCAGTTGTATCCAGCGGGGTATTTGCACGCGATCTGTTTGAAGAAAGCTACGGTCGAGAAACCGTTAAATTGATCGATGGCGTTGAAGAAATGGCAGCTCTTGGTCAATTAAATGTCACCTTAGAAGGCAGCGCGGCATCCGGGCAAGTTGATAATGTTCGTCGTATGTTACTGGCTATGGTGGATGATTTCCGCTGCGTGGTTATCAAACTTGCAGAACGTATTTGTAACCTAATTGAAGTAAAAAAAGCGCCAGATGAAGTGCGTCGAGCAGCAGCAAAAGAGTGTGCCAACATTTATGCGCCACTTGCTAACCGTTTAGGTATCGGTCAGCTTAAGTGGGAAATTGAAGATTATGCTTTTCGATACCAGCAGTCAGATACCTATAAACAGATAGCAAAACAACTTTCTGAGCGCCGAATTGTTCGTGAACAATACATCACAGATTTTGTTGATGACCTAACTTCAGAGATGGGTCGCTCAAATATTAATGCTGAAGTGAGTGGTCGCCCCAAGCACATTTACAGTATTTGGCGAAAAATGCAGAAGAAAAGCTTAGATTTTGATGAGCTTTTTGATGTGCGAGCTGTCCGTATTATTGCCGATCAATTACAAGATTGTTATGCCGCTCTTGGTGTTGTTCATACGAAATATAAACACTTACCAAGCGAATTTGATGACTACGTAGCCAACCCTAAACCTAATGGCTATCAGTCTATCCATACCGTGGTTTTAGGTCCTGAAGGTAAAACCATTGAAATTCAGATTCGAACCAAGCAAATGCATGAAGATTCTGAATTGGGTGTAGCTGCGCACTGGAAATACAAAGAAGGCGCAACAGCTGCTCGCAGTGGATACGATGAGAAGATCACTTGGCTACGTAAGCTGATTGACTGGCAAGAAGAAATGTCTGACTCGGGTGAGATGTTGGATGAAGTCCGAAGCCAAGTCTTTGATGATAGAGTCTATGCGTTTACACCGAGAGGTGATGTTGTCGACTTACCAATGGGCGCAACGCCATTAGATTTTGCTTACCATATTCACTCAATGGTTGGTCACCGTTGTATCGGTGCCAAAGTGGCGGGGCGAATCGTACCATTCACCCATAAGCTTACCATGGGCGATCAAGTCGAAATTATTACTCAGAAAGAGCCGAATCCTTCCAGAGACTGGTTAAATCCAACAACTGGATTTGTTCACTCAAGCAGAGCTCGTGCAAAAATTAACGCGTGGTTCCGTGCTCAAAGTCGAGAGAAAAATTTAGAAGCGGGTCGTGATATTCTCGATGTGGAATTAGCGAAAGTCGGTGCAACACTAAAAGATGCCGAACAATACGCTCTAAAGCGTTTTAACGTAAATACCCCAGATGAGCTTTATGCTGGCGTAGGTAGCGGCGATCTTCGTGTAAACCAAGTTGTGAATCATATTAACGCATTAGTTAATAAGCCGACCGCAGAAGAAGAAGATCAAAAAGCGCTAGAGAAGCTCAGAGAGTCAGAGGCAAAACCCGCGCAGCAAAGCCGACCTCGTAAAGATGCGGTTGTGGTGGAAGGGGTCGACAACCTGATGAATCACTTAGCACGTTGCTGTCAGCCGATCCCTGGCGATGATATCAAAGGTTATATTACTCAAGGTCGTGGTATCTCAGTACACCGCAGTGATTGTGAACAGCTAAGTGAGCTGAGTTTACATGCGCCAGAGCGAATCATTGATACGGTATGGGGAAGCGGTTTTGTTGGTTCGTATATTCTGACTTTGCGTGTAGAAGCCCTAGAACGTAATGGTTTATTGAAAGACATCACATCATTGTTCGCGAATGAAAAAGTCAGCGTAACGACGATGAAGAGCCGTATTGACTATAAACGTCAGCTGTCGGTTATGGATTTTGATTTAGAAGTAACGAATATTGAAATTCTGAGTCGAGTGACGAGTCGAGTCGAACAAATTAAAGATGTAATGAGCGTCAAACGCCTCGGCTAACTTTCACGTTGCATTAGTCACTTTTACTGCGTTAACTTCGCTTTCTTGTTCCATCACATAGGCAAGCTATGTGATGGAATCGCGAAAGCTTGTTGCCTTGTTAAAGTAACAACTGCTTAGTGAAAGATACGTAATTAGAGATTAGATAGTATCAACAAAGGTGAGTGGTTTTGGCTGCTCACCTTTTTTAGTTTTAATCGATGTTTTAAATTATTAAAAACAAAGACAGTAATAGGAAGAAAACGATGAATCACCCGATTGAACAACTTGAACAGATCATGACTAAGCTGCGCGATCCAAAAGGTGGCTGTCCTTGGGATTTAAAACAAAATTTTGAAACCATTGTTCCACATACTATCGAAGAAACCTATGAGGTGGTGGACGCAATTCATAATAAGGACTGGCCTAATCTTCAAGAAGAACTGGGTGATTTATTGTTTCAGGTGATCTTTTATAGCCAACTAGCCAAAGAACAAGGTTTGTTTGAGTTTTCGGATGTGGTTGATGGAGTGAATGAAAAGCTTACACGTCGTCACCCCCATGTATTCTCTGATGCCAAATTTGAGAATGACGAAGAAATAAATGCAAATTGGGAGGTAGAGAAAGCTAAAGAAAAAGCTCAAATAGGAAAAACTCAAGAAAGTATTCTAGACTCAATACCAAAATCTTTACCTGCACTTTCCAAGGCTCATAAAATACAAAAGCAAGTTGCGAAATATGGTTTTGATTGGGACACGATAGGTCCTGTTGCTGGGAAGGTTATTGAGGAAGTCGATGAAGTGCTTGAAGAGGCTATGCAAGTGACTCCAAATGAAGACTTAGTGGAAGAAGAATTGGGTGATTTACTCTTTGCGACGGTTAATTTAGTGCGTCACTTAGGGAAAAATCCAGAATCAGCCCTTAATAAAGCCAATTTGAAATTTGAAAGAAGATTTCAAAGTGTAGAAAAAAAAGTAATAAATAAAGGTAAGGAATTAACGGATTTTTCACTTCAAGAGCTTGATTCTATGTGGGATGAAGTCAAGGTTGAAGAGAAAATGAGATAAAGCCTTTAGCGATGAATTGATTTGAAGCAAAAAATAAAAAATAGCAGTGTGATAGATTTCACGTTGTGGCGATAAGGGGCTTCTGGTATATTTTCATCCCGTCCAGAAGTAGTCCATTTCCCTCATTCAACCAATTTCAGGTTAAACATGACGACAAATTACATTTTTGTTACTGGCGGGGTTGTATCCTCTCTAGGTAAAGGCATTGCTGCAGCATCTCTTGCGGCTATTTTAGAAGCTCGTGGTCTTAAAGTGACTATGATGAAGCTTGACCCTTACATCAACGTTGACCCAGGCACTATGAGCCCAACTCAACACGGTGAAGTGTTCGTCACGGAAGATGGCGCTGAAACTGACCTTGACCTTGGTCACTACGAGCGATTCATTCGCACCAAGATGACCAAGCGTAACAACTTCACTGCAGGTCGTGTTTACTCAGACGTTCTAGCAAGAGAACGCCGTGGTGATTACCTAGGTGCAACTATTCAGGTTATTCCACACATCACTAACTCTATCAAAGAGCGTGTTATTTCTGGCGCTGAAGGCCATGATATTGCGTTGGTTGAAGTTGGTGGTACTGTTGGTGATATCGAGTCTCTGCCATTTATGGAAGCGATCCGTCAACTAGCTGTTGAGCTTGGTCGTGAGCGTGCTATGTTTATGCACCTGACTCTTGTTCCTTATCTTGCAGCTGCTGGAGAAGTTAAAACTAAGCCAACGCAGCACTCTGTTAAAGAGCTACTGTCTATTGGTATTCAGCCTGACATTCTAGTATGTCGTTCAGACCGCAACATACCTACGAACGAACGTAAGAAAATTGCCTTGTTCTGTAATGTGCAAGAAAATGCAGTTATTTCTATGCGTGATGTTGACTCTATCTACAAGATCCCTCAGCTTATTAAAGCTCAAGGTACAGATGAACTTGTATGTAAGCGTTTCGGCATTACTGCTCCTGAAGCTGACTTGTCTGAATGGGAACAAGTTATTTACGAAGAAGCTAACCCAACGGGTGAAGTGACGATTGGTATGGTAGGTAAGTACATTGAACTGCCTGATGCATACAAATCAGTAAATGAAGCGCTAAAACACGCGGGCTTGAAAAATCGCCTAAGCGTTAATATTAAATACGTAGATTCACAAGATGTTGAATCTCGTGGCGTAGAAGTTTTAGAAGGTCTAGATGCAATCCTCGTTCCTGGTGGTTTTGGTGACCGTGGTGTTGAAGGTAAGATTCTTGCTGCACAATACGCTCGTGAGAACAAAGTACCTTACTTGGGCATCTGTCTAGGCATGCAAGTGGCGCTTATCGAGTACGCTCGTAACGTTGCGAAAATGGAAGGGGCACACTCTTCTGAATTTAGTTCTGAAACTAAATACCCAGTTGTTGGTCTGATTACAGAATGGATCGATGGCGAAGGTAAAGTGGAAGAGCGTACAGAATCTTCGGATTTAGGTGGCACAATGCGCCTGGGTTCACAGCTTTGTCACTTAGCTAAAGGGACTAAAGCATACGAATTATACGGTAGCGCGACGATCCATGAACGTCATCGTCACCGTTACGAAGTGAACAATAATCTTCGTCCGCAAATCGAAAAAGCAGGTCTAAAAGTATCAGGCCTATCTGCGGACAAGAAACTGGTTGAAGTTATTGAGAATCCGAACCACCCGTGGTTTGTTGCAGCTCAGTTCCACCCAGAGTTCACTTCAACACCTCGCGACGGTCACCCACTGTTTGCAGGTTTCGTTAAAGCCGCTGGTGAGTACCAGCGCGGCGAACTTAAATAAGTAAAAGAATACAAGCAGCAGTATAAGTTGTACTGCTGCTATTTAATTTTGACATTTATATATATTCAACGAGAAGGAAACATTCAATGTCTAAGATCGTTAAAGTTCTAGGTCGTGAAATCATCGATTCACGTGGTAACCCAACAGTAGAAGCTGAAGTACACCTAGAAGGCGGTTTCGTAGGTATGGCTGCTGCTCCATCTGGCGCATCTACTGGTTCTCGCGAAGCTCTTGAGCTACGTGACGGCGACAAATCACGTTTCCTAGGTAAAGGTGTTCTTAAAGCAATTGAAGCTGTAAACGGCCCAATCGCTGAAGCTCTAGTTGGTACTGATGCTAAAGCACAAGCTGACGTTGACCAAATCATGCTTGACCTAGACGGTACTGATAACAAGTCTAAGTTTGGCGCGAACGCTATCCTAGCTGTTTCTCTAGCTAACGCAAAAGCTGCTGCTGCTGCGAAAGGCATGCCTCTATACGAGCACATTGCTGAGCTAAACGGTACTGCAGGCGTATTCTCTATGCCTCTACCAATGATGAACATCATCAACGGTGGTGAGCACGCAGATAACAACGTTGACATCCAAGAGTTCATGATCCAACCAGTTGGTGCTAAAACTCTTAAAGAAGCTCTACGTGTAGGTGCTGAAGTATTCCACAACCTAGCTAAAGTTCTTAAGTCTAAAGGCTACAGCACTGCAGTTGGTGATGAAGGTGGTTTCGCTCCTAACCTTAAGTCTAACGCTGAAGCTCTAGAAGTTATCGCAGAAGCTGTTGCAGCTGCTGGTTACGAACTAGGTAAAGACGTTACTCTTGCTATGGACTGTGCAGCATCTGAGTTCTTCGACAAAGAAGCTGGTATCTACAACATGAAGGGCGAAGGTAAAACTTTCACTTCTGTAGAGTTCAACCACTACCTAGCTGAGCTAGCGAACAACTTCCCAATCGTTTCTATCGAAGACGGTCTTGACGAGTCTGATTGGGATGGCTTCAAGCACCAAACAGAACTTCTAGGTGACAAGCTTCAAATCGTTGGTGACGATCTGTTCGTTACAAACACTAAGATTCTTGCTGAAGGTATCGAGAAAGGCGTAGCTAACTCTATCCTTATCAAGTTCAACCAAATCGGTTCTCTAACAGAGACTCTAGCTGCTATCAAGATGGCTAAAGACGCTGGCTACACTGCAGTAATCTCTCACCGTTCTGGCGAAACTGAAGATGCAACAATCGCTGATCTAGCGGTAGGTACAGCTGCAGGTCAAATCAAAACTGGTTCTATGAGCCGTTCTGACCGTGTTGCTAAGTACAACCAACTAATCCGTATCGAAGAAGCTCTAGGTTCTAAAGCTCCTTACAACGGTCTTAAAGAAGTTAAAGGTCAATAATTCATACCTTTGAATTATTAGCTTAAAGCTTTGAATGCCCTGCTAATGCGGGGCATTTTTTTGTCTATAGAAAAGTGAATGGCAGAAACTCTAGGCTTCTCTTACATCACACTTCTCGCACCATTTTGCTCATTATGGTATATATGTGCCTTAATAAATGTTCCCTTCTTTTTCAATCAGCGAAAGGTGTTATGCGAATTTTTGCTTTAGTACTCATAGTGTTATTGGGCTGGCTGCAATACACATTATGGCTAGGAAAAAATGGTATTTCGGACTATTACAGTGTTAATAATGAAATTCAGATACAGCGCCAAGTAAATGAAAAACTTCATAACCGTAATGCTGAAATGTTTGCTGAAATTGATGATTTAAGCCAAGGCTTGGATGCGATTGAAGAACGAGCAAGACATGAACTTGGAATGGTTAAAGATGGCGAAACCTTTTATCGTATTATCGGCGAGGGAACTAACTGATGTCTATTAAAGTTGACCAGGTTGTAGCCATTGTACCAGCTGCTGGTGTGGGGAGCCGAATGAAGGCTGACCGCCCCAAGCAATACTTAATGATTCATGGTAAAACAATTTTAGAACATACCGTTGCTAAATTACTTTCTCACCCTCAGGTTGAATGTGTTGTGATTGCAGTGGATGACCGTGACCCGTACTTTTCGGATTTATCAATCAGTCAAAACTCGCGAGTGATTAGGGTTTCTGGCGGGAAAGAACGTGCTGACTCGGTGCTTTCTGCTTTGGATTTTCTTAATGAGCAGAAAAAAAGTGGTTGGGTTATGGTTCATGACGCAGCAAGACCTTGCTTATCTTCGGCTGATATTGATAAGTTGATTGATTCAGCTCGTTCTCATCCTGTTGGAGCTATTCTTGCAGCGCCAGTTCGAGATACAATGAAGCGCGGTATGAACGGTATGATCAAACAAACTGTTGAACGTGCTGACTTATGGCATGCTCTGACCCCTCAAATGTTTCGCTCCGATGACTTATATACAGCTTTAAGTGAAGCGCTTGAGCAAGAAGTAGAGATCACCGATGAAGCTTCTGCTTTAGAATGGAAAGGGGTATCACCAGCTTTAGTGATTGGGCGCAGTGATAATTTTAAAATTACTCAACCTGAAGATCTTGCTCTGGCTGAGTTTTATCTAAGTAAAAATAAGGAATAATGATGATTCGTATTGGTCATGGCTTTGACGTGCATAAATTTGGTGGAGAAGGTCCAGTTATCATTGGTGGTATCAGCATCCCTTATGAACAAGGATTAATTGCTCACTCTGATGGTGACGTAGCTCTTCATGCTTTATGTGATGCATTACTTGGTGCTATTGCTGCTGGTGATATTGGTCGTCATTTTCCTGATACTGATGATGAGTGGAAGGGCGCAGATAGCCGAGAATTATTGAAAGACGTATACCGTCGAGTAAAAGAGCAAGGATATGTGATCGGTAATGCCGATGTGACTATTATGGCTCAAGCTCCTAAAATGGCGCCACATATTGAATCTATGTGTCAAGCTATTGCAGAAGATTTAGAAACCAGTATTACAAATGTAAACGTTAAAGCGACAACAACAGAGCGCTTAGGTTTTACTGGCCGAAAAGAAGGCATCGCGTGTGAAGCGGTTGTCTTAATTACTAAAAGTGCATAAGCACATCAACGAAAAGAACAGCATGCCAGATATTCTATCTTCATTGGCTTACTTAAATGGCAAGCCAACAGCTAAAGCAAAATTAAAAGCAAAAGCCGAACACTTTGTTGTAATCGAAGATTTAGGTTTTGAGTTTACCGGTAACGGTGAACATTTAATGGTTCGAATTCGCAAGACTGGTGAAAACACGAGCTTCGTAGCAAATGAGCTTGCAAAGGCCTGTGGTGTTAAATCGAAAGATGTTAGCTGGGCTGGATTAAAAGACCGACATGCGGTGACAGAGCAATGGTTAAGTGTTCACTTGCCTACAGGTGAGACACCTGATTTCTCTGCATTTTTAGCGCAATACCCAAGTATTGAAATATTAGCGACGGCTCGACACAACAAAAAATTACGTCCTGGTGATTTAATTGGTAACCAATTTGAATTGACCTTGTCTGAAGTAACAGATACTGATGATGTTCTTCGTCGCTTGGAAAAAGTGGCTAAGATTGGTGTCCCTAACTACTTTGGTGCTCAGCGCTTTGGAAATGAAGGTAATAACTTATCTGAAGCTCGTCGTTGGGGGCGTGACAATGTGCGTACTCGAAATCAGAACAAGCGAAGCTTATATTTATCAGCTGCACGCTCATGGATTTATAATCTAATTTTGTCTGATCGAATTCAGAAAAGTGTATTTGATAAGGCAGTGGTGGGCGATATTGTTTTTTCTGCTAATAATCATCTAAAAGTCACTACAGAAAACCAAGACGCAATTAACCAAGATCTTGAGCAAGGTGCTTCTGAGTTAACGGTTGCTTTAGCTGGTGATAACGCACTACCAACAGAAGGTAAAGCATTAGAGATCGAACAAGTACATTTAGATTCTGAACCTGATCTTATGGCATTGATTCGTGGTAATCGTATGCGTCATGATCGCCGTGAAGTCTCGCTTAAACCTACTGGTCTTACTTGGGAAGTTAATGAGGATAATGTGGTATTGAAGTTCTCATTAGATGCCGGTTGCTTTGCTACAGCGATTGTTCGCGAGTTAGTTGAAGAAATTCATGTAGAACGTCACTTCGATTAAAGAAGTGAGGTATAGCTGAAGTTGAGAAAGGAAACTAAATGAAGATCTTACTCAGTAATGATGATGGTGTGCATGCTCAAGGTATCCATGAGCTTGCTAAAGAGTTACGTGATCTTGCTGAAATAGTAATTGTAGCGCCTGACCGAAATCGGTCTGGCGCATCGAATTCATTAACGCTTGAGCAACCATTACGAGTTCAAGCTATTTCTGAAGATACATATTCAGTACAGGGTACACCAACAGACTGCGTTCATTTTGCGTTAAATGAATTGTTGAAAGATGATATGCCTGATTTAGTCCTCACTGGGATAAATCATGGAGCGAATCTTGGGGATGATGTGCTTTATTCAGGCACCGTCGCTGCAGCAATGGAAGGGCATTTTTTAGGGGTTCAGTCGGTTGCTTTTTCTCTTGTAGGTAAACACCATTTTACAACCGCTTCCACTATTGCTAGGCAAATTGTAGAGCAACACATACAAAATCCGATTCCTACTAATCGTTTGTTAAATGTGAACGTTCCAGATCTCCCTTTGGAGAGCCTTATGGGAACTCAAGTGACTCGCTTAGGTGCTCGTCACCATTCTGAAGATATGATTAAGCAAAAAGATCCAAGAGGTCATGATATTTACTGGCTTGGTCCTCCTGGGCAGCAACAAGACGCTGGTAAAGGCACAGATTTTTACGCTGTGGATAATGGCTTCGTATCTATCACACCGTTGCAAGTTGATTTAACAGCACACGAATCACTGAGAGTGATGGCTGATTGGTTAGGAGGTAAGTAAGTGAGCAATCCCCAAGCTGAACGCTTAATTACTTTTCTGGTGGATAATGGTATTCGAGATCAAAGAGTATTGGATGCTATTTATCGTCTGCCTAGAGAAAGCTTTTTATCCCAAGCTATGTACCACCAAGCTTACGATAATAATGCTCTTCCTATTGGTCAGGGACAAACTATCTCTCAGCCATATATAGTTGCAAGAATGACTGAATTGCTTGAGTTGCAGCAAAGTAGCCGAGTGTTAGAAATTGGCACCGGATCAGGCTACCAAACTGCTGTACTGGCTCAACTCGTCGACCACGTGTATTCCGTAGAGCGAATTAAATCTTTGCAGTGGGATGCAAAGCGTAGGCTGAAGCAACTTGATTTCTATAACATATCAACAAAGCATGCTGATGGTTGGAAAGGTTGGCCTCACAAAGGTCCTTTTGATGCGATTATTGTGACAGCTGCTGCTGAATCCATTCCTCAAGCTTTACTAGAGCAGTTAACCGATGGCGGACGTTTGCTAATTCCTGTTGGTGATGAAGAGCAACAGCTTCTAAAGATTGTGCGACAAGGTGATGAATACTTATCAACGGTAATTGAAATGGTTCGCTTTGTTCCATTGGTTGCTGGTGAGCTCGCATAGTACTGAATTTGATATTAAAGGTTGGATGATAAGTTAATGAGTTTAGGTTTTCGAAAAGGACTTCTGATTGGATTAAGCTGCATACTTGTTGGGTGTGCGGCTCAGTCACCAGCTCCCGTATCCGGACTCAATAAGGATTATTCTTCTATTCCAAGAGGCAGTTATAGAGGTAGCTACTATGAGGTGGAGAAGGGCGATACCTTATACTTTATTGCGTACGTCACAAATAAGAATGTAAACGATCTAATTAGTTTCAATAATCTTAAATCCCCTTATGTTATCCACCCTGGTCAAAAGCTTAAGTTGTGGCGACCAGCTTATGTTGCTCCAAGCCATGGAAAAGCAGCCCCGGTTGTTGTTGCTCCTGTTGTAGTACCTAGTGCTAGCACCCCAGCGGTAACAGCCAAAACGTCTTCTAAATCAACAGAAAAAACGACTACCAAACCATCATCACCAAGTAAGCAAGCTGTTAAAGAACCTGTGAAACCTCCGGTGAGTGTGGTTAAAAAAGATTCACCTAAGAAGGTTGAACAATCTAAACCAAAGGAGTATGTTGGTTCTAAAGGTAAACAAAATGTTACAACTGCCAACAAGCCAAAAAACGAAAAAGTATCGAAATGGCTTTGGCCAACAAAAGGGAGAGTGATTAAAAACTTCTCTGTAGGAGAACAAGGGAATAAAGGAATTGATATCGCAGGACAGCGTGGTCAAGCCATTATTTCAACAGCAGGAGGCACTGTTGTTTATTCGGGGAATGCACTCCGAGGTTATGGAAACTTAGTAATAGTTAAACATAACGATAATTATTTAAGTGCATACGCGCATAACGACAAGCTACTCGTGTCAGAAGGACAAAATGTTAAATCTGGGCAGAAAATTGCCACAATGGGAAGCTCAGGTTCTAGTAGCGTTAGGCTACATTTTGAAATTCGCTATCAAGGTAAATCGGTTAATCCGAAACGATATTTACCTTAAATACTATACGTTGCAATGACGTATTGTATTCTTTAATAGTCATTTAGCGGCATATTAAGTTGTAATGTCATGCTATATCGCCAGGGGGAGGCGTTATGAGTATAAGCAGTGCAGTAGTTAAAGAAGAATTCACACTTGATCAAGCAGCCATGGAATCGGAGTGCAATGAACAAGCCAATCAACCCAAAAGTAAAAAAACTGAAGCTAAAGAAAAAGAAGTTGAAGTTAGCGCTAAAAATTTAGACGCCACACAGCTTTATTTAGGCGAAATCGGTTTCTCACCACTCTTAACTGCGGAAGAAGAAGTGCTTTATGCACGACGAGCTCTACGCGGAGATGAAGCAGCACGTAAACGTATGATTGAAAGTAATCTGCGACTTGTTGTAAAAATCTCTCGCCGTTATAGCAACCGTGGTCTTGCATTACTAGATCTTATTGAAGAAGGCAACCTAGGTTTAATTCGTGCCGTCGAGAAGTTTGATCCCGAACGAGGTTTCCGTTTTTCTACTTACGCCACATGGTGGATCCGTCAAACCATTGAACGAGCCCTAATGAATCAGACTCGTACAATTCGTTTGCCTATTCATGTCGTCAAAGAGCTGAATATTTATTTACGCACAGCTCGAGAGCTAGCTCAAAAACTTGATCATGAACCAACCGCTGAGGATATTGCTTCTAAACTGGATAAGCCGGTTGATGATGTGAGTAAGATGCTTCGTCTAAATGAGCGAGTAAGCTCCGTAGATACACCTATTGGTGGCGATGGTGAAAAAGCTCTACTTGATATTATCCCAGATATTAATAATTCAGATCCTGAAGTTTCAACACAAGATAATGACATTAAAAACTCACTGATTCACTGGTTAGATGAACTGAATCCAAAACAAAAAGAAGTACTAGCTAGACGTTTTGGTTTACTTGGCTACGAGCCATCGACTCTAGAAGAAGTAGGTCGTGAGATCAGTTTGACACGTGAACGTGTTCGCCAGATCCAAGTTGAAGGGCTGCGTCGTTTAAGAGAGATTTTGATTAAACAAGGTCTTAGTATGGAAAATCTATTTAATGTTGAGAATGATTAACCTGCTAACGGATCATATTATTAAGAGATAAAATAAAAGCACTAACTCAAGTTAGTGCTTTTTTTGTAATAAATAGATGACCGATAATTACGCTAAAGTAGTTTCTTCAAGCGATATAATTCCTCTAATGCTTGGCGAGGCGTAAGATCATCAGGATCAACGTTTGCTAAAGCTTGCTCTACTTCGCTTGGTTCGGGTATTAAGCTCAGTTGATTAGCAATATCAACGTTTGTTGACTTACTTGTTAGGTTGTCAGTACCTAATGCCTCAAGCTGCGTTAGCTTATTACGAGCATTCTTTATTACAGCTTTAGGCACACCGGCAAGCCCAGCAACCGCGAGACCGTAAGATTTGCTTGCTGCACCTTCTTGAACTGCATGCATAAAGGCAATGCTATCGCCGTGCTCTACGGCATCTAGATGAACATTGGCTAATTTTTGGTGTTGATTTGGCAGCTCCGTTAGCTCGAAATAATGCGTAGCAAACAGAGTCATGGCATCAATTTGATTGGCTAACCACTCCGCACTTGCCCACGCCAAAGATAAGCCGTCATAAGTACTGGTACCACGACCAATTTCATCCATTAAGACTAAGCTATTTGGTGTCGCATTATGAAGAATATTCGCGGTTTCTGTCATCTCCACCATAAAAGTTGAGCGACCTAAAGCAAGATCATCAGAAGCGCCGATTCGGGTGAATATACGATCAATCGAGCCAATCGTTGCTGACTCTGCAGGTACGTAACAGCCAATATGTGCCATTAATGCAATAAGAGCGGTTTGACGCATATAGGTAGACTTACCACCCATGTTTGGACCTGTAATGATCAACATTTTACGTTGTTCATTCAGTTCTATAGGGTTAGCTATGAATGGTTCATCCATAACTTGTTCTACCACTGGGTGGCGACCACCTTGTATTTGGACGCTCGGCGCTTTTTTCAATATTGGGCGGCAGTAATCCAATGTATCTGCACGCTCTGCCATATTTTGAAGAACATCAAGCTGTGAAATCGCAGAAGCAATATTCTGTAAGCGCTCTAAATGTGGCAGAAGAAGGTCAAATAATTCTTCCCATAACTGTTTCTCAATGGCTAATGCTTTAGATTTTGAACTCAGAACTTTATCTTCGTGCTCTTTGAGCTCTGGAATGATGTATCGTTCTGCATTTTTTAAGGTTTGACGGCGAACGTAATGAGGTGGGACTAGGTGACTTTGTCCACGACTCACTTGAATGAAGAAACCATGAACATTGTTGAAACCTACTTTTAGAGTATCAATGCCGTGGCGTTCGCGTTCTTCCTGCTCTAATTTATCTAAGAACTCGGTAGCACCAGCTGCTAGGCTGCGCCATTCATCTAATTCTGCGTTGTAGCCTTCTGCGATCACACCGCCGTCACGGATAACTACTGGCGGGTTTTGCTTGATTGCTCTTTCTAGAAGTTCAGACACTTCATGCAACGGAGCTGCATATTCTGTGAGTTGAGTTAAGTAAGAGTGCTGAAGCGGTTGTAATGTATCGGCAAGTTCAGGCAAATATTCCATAGCTTGACGCAGTCGAGCCATATCTCGTGGTCGAGCAGAGCGCAGGGCAAGGCGAGCAAGAATACGCTCAATATCACCGATTTGTTTGAGCGTTGGTTGTAAGTCTAAAAATAAAGAAAGATCTTTCAATTCAGTGATGGCATCAAGTCGCTGATTTAACGCTTCAAGATTGCGCATTGGTTGATGTAACCAGCGCTTGAGCATGCGGCTGCCCATAGGAGTTGCTGTATGGTCAAGTACTTCAGCAAGGGTGTTGTCAAAACCGCCCGATAAATTCTGTGTAATTTCAAGGTTACGACGAGTTGCAGCATCTAGAATGACAGAGTGATCTTGGCGATCAAATGTTAGAGAGCGAATGTGCGGAAGCGCAGTACGTTGTGTATCTTTAACGTATTGAATGAGACAACCTGCAGCGCAAAGACCAAGGTGAGCTTTCTCGACACCAAAGCCAACAAGATCGCGAGTTCCAAACTGTTGATTCAGTTGTTGCTTCGCGGTATCTAACTCAAATTCCCATACTGGGCGACGGCGATTACCATTTCGACTTGCCATGAGATCTACAGGTTCGAAATCTTCGGGGAATAATAATTCTCGAGGGGAAGTTCTTTGCAGTTCAGCAGCCATTGCTTCAGAAGTTTCAGGTTCTGAAAGTTGGAATCGACCAGAAGTAATATCAAGGGTTGCGTAGCCAAACTTACCTTTATGATGATAAATAGCGGCAATCAAGTTATCTACACGTTCAGAAAGAAGTGCTTCATCAGTTACCGTTCCTGGTGTAACGATACGGACAACAGCGCGTTCAACAGGACCTTTTGATGTAGCAGGGTTGCCGATTTGTTCGCATATTGCTACTGATTCACCGAGTTGCACGAGTTTTGCTAGGTAGCCTTCTACGGCATGGTATGGAACACCAGCCATAGGAATAGGTTCACCATTTGAAGAGCCTCGCTTAGTTAACGATATATCTAACAGTTGAGAGGCTTTCTTTGCGTCATCATAGAAAAGCTCGTAGAAATCTCCCATGCGATAGAAGAGCAAAATCTCTGGGTTTTCTGCTTTCAACTTTAAATATTGCTGCATCATGGGAGTGTGTTTTTGATCGGCTTTCACAGTTAACTTCTTTCGTTTGTTTCTATTGCGGCTTAGGATACGTGAAAGCTATTGATGCGAAAAGACGCTCTGGCGAAAAGTTCTAAATCGAGCTGAAACAATCGAGTTGTATACAAGAAAGTAGGAAGGTAAGCATGTCAGTAAATCAAACGCTTAGTGAACAGTTAGGTCATCAGTTATTTGAACAAAAGCATGTACTTGTTACGGCTGAGTCTTGTACTGGTGGAGCTATCGCTGCTGCTATTACAGATATAGCTGGGAGTTCGGCCTGGTTTGATCGAGCTTTTATTACTTATAGCAATGAAGCAAAGCAAGAAATGATCGGGGTGAGGCTGTCGACATTAGAGGCGAATGGAGCGGTAAGTGAAGCGGTTGTTGAAGAGATGGTTGAAGGCGCTCTACATAACTCTAATGCGACATTGGGAGTTTCAGTAAGTGGTATTGCTGGTCCTGGCGGGGGAAGCAAAGAAAAACCAGTAGGCACCGTATGCTTTGCTTGGGCAGATTCTATTGAGTGGAAGAAAGTTGAAACGCGCCATTTTACTGGAGACAGATCACAAGTGCGTGAACAGGCGACTCAATATGCACTTCAAGTTATTTATGATTACCTATCAGAAACTCGTTAGTAACTCATTGCTGTGCTTAGCTTTGTACTAATTTGATAACGAATTAAACAAAAAGTTTTCATACAGGTATGGACACTGTATGAATCAACAGTATAATAACTACCAATTAGCCGCCCTTATATAGGGTTGAAACAGATTCTAGATCGCTTGACGAACAAGCGGATCACGTGGAGATAGTAATGGACGAGAATAAACAAAAAGCGTTAGCCGCAGCTCTTGGACAAATTGAAAAGCAATTTGGTAAAGGTTCGATCATGCGTCTAGGTGATAACCGCACAATGGATGTAGAAACAATCTCTACTGGTTCACTATCTCTTGATGTTGCTCTAGGTGCTGGTGGTTTACCTATGGGTCGTATTGTTGAAGTTTACGGACCTGAATCATCAGGTAAAACAACGTTGACTCTTGAGCTTATCGCCGCTGCACAGAAAGTCGGTAAGACATGTGCATTCGTTGATGCTGAGCACGCTCTAGACCCAATCTACGCTCAAAAACTTGGTGTAGATATTGATGCTTTACTTGTATCTCAACCTGATACTGGCGAACAAGCTCTAGAAATCTGTGATGCACTTGCTCGTTCTGGCGCTATTGACGTTTTAGTTATTGACTCAGTTGCTGCATTGACTCCAAAAGCTGAAATTGAAGGCGAAATGGGTGATAGCCACATGGGTCTTCAAGCTCGTATGCTGTCTCAAGCAATGCGTAAGTTAACAGGTAACCTGAAGCAATCTAACTGTATGGCTATTTTCATTAACCAAATTCGTATGAAAATTGGTGTAATGTTTGGTAACCCTGAAACCACAACGGGTGGTAACGCACTTAAATTCTACGCGTCTGTTCGTCTTGATATTCGCCGCACAGGTTCTATCAAAGAAGGTGACGAGATCGTTGGTAACGAAACTCGTATCAAAGTCGTTAAAAACAAAATTGCAGCGCCATTTAAGCAAGCTGAAACTCAAATTTTGTATGGTCAAGGCTTTAACCGTGAAGGTGAGCTGATTGATTTAGGTGTTAAGAACAAGCTTGTAGATAAAGCGGGTGCTTGGTACAGCTACAATGGCGATAAGATTGGTCAAGGTAAGTCTAACTCTTGTAAGTACCTTCGTGAAAACCCAACAATTGCTTTAGAAATTGATACTAAATTACGTGAGCTACTACTTACACCTGCTGTTCTTGAAGAAGCTGGTTCTGAAGAAGAGCCTCAAGAAGAGCTATAAGCACTAGACTAAGCTTTTCTGAAAGATCAAATTAAAAGCCTCGCATTGCGGGGCTTTGTTGTATTTGCAGTATTTATGTGGGATTTCGGGGAATTTACACAAGAAAACTAGTCTACGCCTTAACCATGTTCTACAATACGGCAAAATTCTAACTCGACTATTTTCAGGAAGAGCTGCATGTACATGAGCACTGATGAGGTTCGCAACGCGTTCCTTAAGTTCTTTGAGAGCAAAGAACACCAAATCGTAGACAGTTCATCGTTAGTTCCACATAACGATCCAACCCTGCTATTTACTAACGCAGGTATGAACCAATTCAAAGATTGCTTCTTAGGCGCCGAAAAACGTGCCTACACTCGAGCAACTACGGCTCAGCGTTGTGTACGTGCGGGTGGTAAACACAATGACCTTGAAAACGTAGGTTTCACGGCTCGTCACCATACATTCTTCGAAATGCTAGGTAACTTCAGCTTTGGTGATTACTTCAAAGAAGAAGCGATTGGGTTTGCTTGGGAATTCCTGACTGAAACGCTCGGTCTGCCAAAAGATCGTCTGTTAGTAACGGTTTACGAGACAGATGACGAAGCATTCGATATCTGGAACAAGAAAGTGGGCATCCCAGCTGACAAGATTGTTCGCATCGGCGACAAAGAAGGCGGCAAGAAGTTTGAATCTGATAACTTCTGGACAATGGGTGACACAGGTCCTTGTGGTCCATGTACTGAAATCTTCTACGATCACGGTGAACACATCTGGGGCGGCCGTCCTGGTACACCTGAAGAAGATGGTGACCGTTTCATCGAGATTTGGAACAACGTATTCATGCAGTTCAACCGTCACGCTGACGGCACTATGGAACCGCTACCTAAGCCTGCTGTAGATACTGGTATGGGTATTGAGCGTATCTCTGCAATTATGCAGGGCGTTCACTCTAACTACGAAATTGATGTATTCCAAAAGCTAATCAAAGCGACAGCAGAAGTAGTGGGTCACGACGACCTATCTAACCAATCGCTGCGTGTTATTGCTGACCACATCCGTTCTTGTTCATTCCTAATCGCTGATGGCGTAATGCCTTCAAACGAAGGTCGTGGCTACGTTCTACGTCGTATTATTCGTCGTGCAGTTCGTCATGGTAACAAGATTGGTGCACAAGGCGTGTTCTTCCACAAACTTGTGGGTGTACTGGCTGAAGTGATGGGTTCTGCGGCTGAAGAGCTTAAGAAACAGCAAGAGCTTGTTGAAAAAGTACTTCGCATCGAAGAAGAGAACTTTGGTCGCACGCTAGAGCGCGGCATGGTTATCCTGAACGACGCATTAGACGCACTTGAAGGCAAAGAACTTGACGGTGAAACAGTCTTCAAACTTTACGATACATACGGCTTCCCAGCTGACCTTACTAATGATGTAGCTCGTGAACGCGACTTTACTATCGATGAAGCAGGCTTTGAGAAGGCGATGGAAGCGCAGCGTAAGCGTGCACGTGAAGCGGGTCAGTTCGGTACTGATTACAACGCAACGATCAAAGTAGACACTAACACTGAATTCTGTGGTTACACAGGTACTGAAGGTGCGGGTGAAATTTCTGCGTTATTCGTTGACGGCGAAGAAGTATCTTCACTATCGGCTGGCGACAAAGCAATCATCATCCTTGAAGAGACACCATTCTACGCTGAATCAGGCGGTCAATGTGGTGACGCGGGTACGCTAAGCACTGCGTCGGGTCTATTCAAAGTACAAGACACTCAGAAGCTAGGTAATGCATTTGCACACCACGGTGAGCTAGTTGAAGGCGTATTTGCTCAAGGCGATAAAGTAGAAGCGCGCGTTGATGCTGAGCGTCGTGCTGCTATCTCACTGAATCACTCTGCAACTCACTTACTTCACTCTGCATTGCGCGAAGTGCTAGGTGAGCACGTTGCTCAGAAAGGTTCTTTAGTTAAGCCAGACAACCTACGTTTTGACTTCTCTAACCTTGAAGCGGTAACACCAGCACAGATTAAAGAAGTAGAGCGTCTAGTTAACGCACAAGTTCGTAAGAATCATGTGATTGAAACGAACATCATGGACATCGAGTCAGCGAAAGAAAAAGGTGCGATGGCACTGTTTGGCGAGAAGTACGATGATGAAGTTCGCGTTCTTTCTATGGGCGATTTCTCTACTGAGCTTTGTGGTGGTATCCACGCGAGCAACACGGGTGATATCGGTCTATTCAAGATCACTTCTGAAGGTGGTATTGCTGCGGGTATTCGTCGTATTGAAGCGGTAACGGGTGAAGCTGCTCTAGATGCAGTTGATGCTCAGAATAACGCTTACGAAGAGAAATTGGCTGAATCAGCTAAGAAAGCGAAGTCGCTAGAGAAAGAAATCCAACTACTTAAAGAAAAGATGGCTGCAGCTGAAGGCGCAAACATCATGGGTAAAGTGGAAGACATCTCAGGTACTAAAGTTCTGGTTGCTGCAATTGAAGGCGCAGACAACAAGAACCTACGAACTATGGTTGATAATGCTAAAAACCAAGTGGGTAGCGGCATCATCCTGATTGCGAACGTAGCAGACGGTAAAGTTGGCTTAATTGCTGGCGTAACCAAAGACCTTATCGGCAAAGTAAAAGCCGGTGACCTCGTTAAGATGGTTGCTGAGCAAGTTGGCGGTAAAGGCGGTGGTCGTCCAGATATGGCTCAAGCGGGTGGTACAGACGTTGAAGCACTACCTGAAGCGCTTAAATCGGTACGTATTTGGCTAGAAGAGCGTCTTTAAGCTTAAGTAATTGATACAAAGATGCCCAATCAACTGATTGGGCATCTTTTATTTTGCCTAATGGAAGAGCGTCTGAAAAAGGTTTGATTGAGATTAACCAAGAAGTCTAATGGTAACGTTAGACTCCTTGGTTAATTTTTTATTGCTTCGCCATGACGCGGAGTGTGTGTTTTTTTGTCATATATAGACATTGGTCTTGGGAAGGTGAGGAAGGGTGAAAATGCCTCTTATCGTGCAGAAATTTGGTGGAACGTCGGTGGGTTCAATAGAACGAATCCATCATGTAGCAGAAAAAATCATTGAAGCGAAAAATGAAGGGAACCAGATCCTGGTTGTCGTTTCTGCTATGTCAGGTGAAACAAATCGGTTAGTTAACTTAGCTTCACAAGTTGATAGCGTCCCAAATGCTAGAGAGTTGGATGTGCTGTTAACGGCTGGAGAACAAGTTTCCATGGCTTTGTTAGCGATGACGTTGCACAAGTTGGGTTATGAAGCGACATCGATGACTGGCTATCAAGCCAAGATACACACCGATTCTAATCATAATAATGCGACGATTGAGCGTATTGATACCGCTCCTATTAAAGCGCTGTTAGATGATGATCAGATTGTCATTGTTGCAGGTTTTCAAGGCGTTAACGCGAAAGGTGATATCACAACCTTAGGGCGAGGTGGTTCAGACACCACGGCTGTTGCATTAGCGGGCGCGCTTCAAGCGAAAGAGTGTCAGATATATACCGATGTTGATGGTGTATATTCCTGCGACCCTAGAGTCGTTAAGCAATCTAAGAAATTAGATACCTTAGACTTTCCTTCTATGGAAGAAATGGCTCGCAGAGGCGCTAAGGTTTTGCACCTTCCATGTGTTCAGCATGCGTGGCGACACAATGTACCATTGAGAGTGCTTTCGAGCTTTGAAGAAGGCGAGGGAACTCTTATTGCGGGTAATGACTGTTTGAATGAGATCACGGGAATCGCCATTCAAGATGGCATGTTGGAATTGGAATGCTTGCCCACAGACCTTGATACACTGCTAAGACAGTGCCAATTACTTGGTATTGAAGTTTGGAGTGTGATCGAGGAAACAGAAAGAGTAGCGATTCTCATTAAACAAGACGCAGGTCTAAAATTAAAGCTAGTTTTTGATGAGAAAATCCGTAATAGTGAACAGGTTAGCTTGTTGACTGTAGTAGGTAATCGAGCGCAAGGAATTGTGGTCAGCTCTCAGGAGTTGTTGTCTAAGAATGATATTGATATACGTCATTACTCTCTCGCACAACAATCTTTAATGTTGGTGCTATCGCCAACTCAAGTTGATACAGCGGCTAACATACTACATGATGCATACATTACAGCATGCGGAGAGAGCAGTCATATTCAAAAAGAAGTGCATTTTGGTTAAATAAACTAAATAGATAGTTTACGAAAATATAACTTTTGTTGGATAATGCCCGCGTAGCTAGATAAATTTAGAGAATTACTCAAGGAGCAAAGAATGCTAATTTTGACTCGCCGTGTTGGCGAAACACTAATGATTGGTGATGAAGTGACAGTTACTGTACTGGGCGTTAAAGGCAACCAAGTACGTATCGGTGTAAATGCACCTAAAGAAGTATCTGTTCACCGTGAAGAGATCTATATGCGCATTCAAGCTGAAAAAGGTAATGGTAACGTTGCACCTGGCAACTACTAATACTTTCTGCGTGAAAGAAGAGGCTAGCATTTTGCTAGCCTTTTTTGATGATTTCGATTGTTAAGAACAGCTTAACTCTGATATAACAGTACCCGGAAGAACTGAGAGAGGTAAATGTCAGAATTTTTTAAATTTTGATAGCGTGTTCTTCTCATTCATTTTTAAGAAAAAAACGTTTTTATAGTGATTAAAGTTTAATTTACAATCGCTTTGATTGATTTTGCAACACTCAGTCGATTTTAGGCAGTTTTTTGAAATAAAATGTTTGACATATTTTCGGTAAAACGTAATATGTGCCTCCGCAAGACGGTGAGGTGGCCGAGAGGCCGAAGGCGCTCCCCTGCTAAGGGAGTATGTGGTTTGTAGCCGCATCGAGGGTTCGAATCCCTCCCTCACCGCCATTTCTTGCACGTTTGAATTTGCACACAAACACAGAAGTAACAATGTGCGCTCTTAGCTCAGCTGGATAGAGTACCTGGCTACGAACCAGGCGGTCGGAGGTTCGAATCCTCCAGAGCGCGCCATTCTCTTTTTACTTTAAGTAGCTTGAGAATAATGAATTAGGTGAGGTGGCCGAGTGGCCGAAGGCGCTCCCCTGCTAAGGGAGTATGTGGTTTGTAGCCGCATCGAGGGTTCGAATCCCTCCCTCACCGCCATTCATTATAGGCCGATGGCCTTTTTTTTTCTTCATAGCAAGAAGAGTGTGATATGTTTCACAACTTCATTCTCAATGAATGAACACCGTGCGTCCTTAGCTCAGCTGGATAGAGTACCTGGCTACGAACCAGGCGGTCGGAGGTTCGAATCCTCCAGGACGCGCCACTATTTAAGGGTTTCTTTTTTATAAGAATGAAAACCCTTGTATTGAATTGTTGTTTACAACAAATTGCTGTTAACAACGAAGTGATACTAAAACCGTGCGCTCTTAGCTCAGCTGGATAGAGTACCTGGCTACGAACCAGGCGGTCGGAGGTTCGAATCCTCCAGAGCGCGCCACTTTTAGGGTTTATTTCTTATATGAATTTAAATCCTGATATTGATGATTTGTTTAACAGTTATTAATATCGAAACCGTGCGTCCTTAGCTCAGCTGGATAGAGTACCTGGCTACGAACCAGGCGGTCGGAGGTTCGAATCCTCCAGGACGCGCCACTATTTAAGGTTTTCTCTTGTAAGAGTAGAAATCCTTGTATTGAATTATTGTTTACAACGAATTATTGTTTACAACAAATTGTTGTTTACAATGAAATGATACTAAAACCCGCGCGCTCTTAGCTCAGCTGGATAGAGTACCTGGCTACGAACCAGGCGGTCGGAGGTTCGAATCCTCCAGAGCGCGCCACTTTTAGGGTTTATTTCTTATATGAATTAAAATCCTGATATTAATAATTCGTTAACGACTATTAATGTCGAAACTGTGCGCTCTTAGCTCAGCTGGATAGAGTACCTGGCTACGAACCAGGCGGTCGGAGGTTCGAATCCTCCAGAGCGCGCCACTATTAAAGGGTTCTTTCTCATGAGAATGAAAATCCTTGTATTGAATTGTTGTTTACAACAAAGTGATACTAAAACCGTGCGTCCTTAGCTCAGCTGGATAGAGTACCTGGCTACGAACCAGGCGGTCGGAGGTTCGAATCCTCCAGGACGCGCCACCATTTAAGGGTTTGTTTCTTATAAGAATGAAAATCCTTGTATTGAATTGTTGTGTACAACAAAGTGATACTAAAACCCGTGCGCTCTTAGCTCAGCTGGATAGAGTACCTGGCTACGAACCAGGCGGTCGGAGGTTCGAATCCTCCAGAGCGCGCCACATTTATAAAAAAGCCTCGATTATTCGAGGTTTTTTTATGTCCAGAATAAAATGTTGCAAAAATGTTAACTTAAATTAATTAACTTATTGTATTTTCAGCATTTCTAACGCTTCCTATGTTTTTTTTTGATCTTCATTAAATTTTCTTTGTTATTGCATATTTACTCACAGTTTAAATAACTAAAAACCACCCATTTACTAGATTTATGTGATATCAGTGGCGAATTATTGACCTTATATGTGCGTTATCTATAAGAGAGCATTAAACAAAATTGACAAACTTTTACCAATCGAGATAATCCATGGGTCGGGATTAAATACGTTGAGTCCTGTACGTATGTCAGGATGACGAAGAAAGGAAGCAACATGACAAATATTGGAAGCCTGCTAGGAGATGCAGCAACCCTAATGCTAACGGGGATGTCTGTAGTCTTTATATTCCTAACTATTCTAGTTTATCTCGTTCGGTTGATGTCTAAACTGGTGCCAGAAGAAGTACCAGAGCCGATCGCAGCACCTAAAACAATTCAAAAAAAACAATCAAACCCTTCTGCTGTTAGTCCACAGGTTGTGGCAGCAATTTCGGCCGCGGTGCGTCAATACCGTGTGTCTACTGCTAAGTAGCATTTAAAAGGATTAAAAAGGAGTTTATGAGCATGTCTAAACCACTAGCTATCACAGATGTGGTACTTCGTGATGCACACCAGTCACTATTCGCTACTCGTATGCGCATCGAAGATATGCTGCCAATTGCGGCAGAACTGGATAAAGTCGGTTACTGGTCTCTTGAAACTTGGGGCGGGGCGACATTTGATTCATGTATCCGTTTCTTAGGAGAAGATCCATGGGAGCGTTTGCGTGAGCTGAAAAAAGCAATGCCAAACACCCCAATGCAAATGCTACTTCGTGGTCAAAACCTTTTGGGTTACCGCCACTATGCAGATGATGTTGTAGAAAAATTTGTAGAACGTGCGCACAAAAATGGTATGGATGTCTTCCGTATTTTTGATGCGATGAATGATGTTCGTAACTTTGAAACAGCAGTGAAAGCTACTATTGATGTTGGCGGTCACGCTCAAGGTACACTTTCTTACACGACGAGCCCTGTACATAACTCAGATACATGGGTTGACCTTGCCAAGCGCCTAGAAGACTTAGGCTGCCATTCTTTGTGCATCAAAGATATGTCAGGTCTGTTAAAGCCTTATGAAGCGGAAGAGTTGATTACACGCATTAAAGCATCGTGTGATGTTCCTTTAGCGCTGCATAGCCACGCGACAACGGGTCTATCGACAGCGACAGCGGTTAAAGCCGTTGAAGCGGGTATCGATATTCTAGATACTGCGATTTCTTCAATGAGCTGCACTTATGGTCATACACCAACTGAAACGGTTGTTGCTATGTTAGAAGGTACAGAGCGCGATACGAACCTTAAGCTTGATCAGATTGAACCGATCGCGGCTTACTTCCGTGATGTACGTAAAAAGTATGCGAAGTGGGAAGGGCAGTTAAAAGGTGTAGATTCTCGTATCTTGATTGCTCAAGTCCCTGGCGGCATGTTAACGAATATGGAAGGCCAGCTTAAAGAGCAAGGTGCAGCCGATCGTATGGATGAGGTTCTAGAAGAGATCCCACGCGTACGTAAGGAACTTGGCTACATTCCTCTAGTAACACCAACTTCTCAAATCGTAGGTACTCAAGCAGTTATCAATGTTCTCACGGGTGAGCGCTACAAGAGCATCACGAAAGAGACTGCTGGTCTTCTTAAAGGTGAATACGGTCAAGCTCCTGCAGAGGTTGATGCTGAACTGCAAGCGAAAGTGTTAGATGGTGCAGAACCAATTACGTGCCGTCCTGCAGATTTACTTAAATCAGAAATGGATACACTCACAACCGACCTTTTAGAGAAAGCGAAATCAGAAGGTATCTCTCTGGCAGAAGATACCGTTGATGATGTGCTGACTTACGCACTTTTCCCACAAGTGGGCCTTAAGTTCCTTAAGAACCGTCGTAACCCTGAAGCGTTTGAACCTGCACCAACGGCAGAAGCAGCAGCTCCTGTTGCTGCGGCACCACAACCTGCTTCTGGCGGAGTTGAAAGCTACAGCGTAAAAGTTGATGGTCAAGTTTATGATGTTGAAGTTGGTCCTCAAGGTCAACTTACATCTGTATCTCCATCCGCTAAACCAGTCCAAGCGGTTCAAGCAGCACCTGCTGCGGCTTCTGACGCTGAAGCGGTTCCTGCGCCATTAGCTGGCAACATCTTTAAAGTTATCGTTCAGCCGGGTTCTGAAGTGGCTGAAGGCGATGTTCTACTTATCTTGGAAGCGATGAAGATGGAAACGGAAGTTCGTGCTGCTCGTGGTGGTATCGTTCAAGAATTGAATGTAAAAGAAGGCGATGCAGTTACTGTAGGCGCTCCACTACTAAGCTTAGCGTAAGGGAGCACCATGGAAGGATTGATGACCTTATGGTCTGAAACAGGTATTGCTAACTTTGAGTTTGGCCAAATCTGTATGATGTTGGTCGGTTGCTTATTGTTGTTTTTGGCAATTCGTAAAGGATTTGAACCGTTACTTCTACTACCTATTGGTTTTGGTGCTGTATTAGCAAATATTCCAAATGCTGGGTTTACAGATCCTGGCGGTTTGCTTTACTACGTTTACTACATTGGTATTGAAACGGGTATTTTCCCGCTACTTATCTTTATGGGCGTAGGTGCAATGACTGATTTTGGTGCGCTAATTGCGAACCCAAAAACGTTATGGCTAGGGGCTGCTGCGCAATTTGGTATTTTTGCTACGTTATTTGGGGCGATTTTACTAAATTACGTTCCTGGTATGGAATTTAGCATGGCGGATGCTTCATCCATTGCCATTATTGGCGGTGCTGATGGTCCAACGGCTATCTTCTTAGCGAGTAAATTATCTCCTGATCTATTAGGTGCCATTGCGGTAGCTGCATACAGCTATATGGCGTTAGTTCCTATTATTCAGCCACCAATCATGAAAGCGTTAACATCTCCTGAAGAGCGCCAAATTAAGATGGCTCAACTTCGTCATGTAAGCAAGGCTGAAAAGATCCTTTTCCCGCTTGCTGTATTACTGATGACGATTTTGTTCTTACCTTCAGCAACTCCTCTCGTAGGTATGTTCTGTTTGGGTAACTTAATGCGTGAAGCTGGAGTGGTTGATCGCCTTTCAAAAACGGCTCAAAACGAACTGATTAACGTTGTGACTATTTTCCTTGGTCTAGGGGTAGGCTCTAAGCTTCAAGCGGATACATTCTTGAATTTAGAGACGCTGGGTATTTTAGGGTTAGGTGCAGTGGCATTCAGTATTGGTACGGCTGGTGGTGTATTAATGGCGAAGGTTCTGAACCGCTTCTCTAAAGAAGATATCAACCCACTTATTGGTGCTGCTGGTGTATCAGCAGTTCCGATGGCGGCTCGTGTTGTTAATAAAGTTGGGCTTGAGGCTAATCCTCAAAACTTCTTGTTAATGCACGCAATGGGACCAAACGTTGCAGGTGTACTGGGTAGTGCCGTTGCAGCTGGTATCTTGTTGGCGCTCGTTGGGTAAGTCAATTGACGGTTAATTTGAGATCCATCAGTTAACTTAGTCAAACAAAATGGTTTATAGTCAAAGGGATGCTTTCGCATCCCTTTCTTTTTAACTAGAGTTTTATTCGTTCAGGCTTTATCAATCAAGGAAATGTTGAAATGGAAAATAAGCAAATTGCGATTACAGAGTTTGGTGGAGTTAATACATTAGCGATACAAACAAATTCAGTACCCACGCCAAAATCAGGAGAGATTGTCGTCAAAGTTGCATTTTCTGGGATCAACCCTATTGATGTTAAAACTAGAGCCGGTCTTGGTTGGGCGGCTGCTCAAAATAAAGATAACCTGCCTTGGGTGCCTGGGTATGATATTTCAGGACAAGTTTTCAGTTGTGGAGACGGTGTTAATCGCTTTTCGAACGGCGATAATGTTGCGGGTTTTATTGGCTTTCCATTAGTTGGCGGTGGGTACAGTCAATATGTATGTGTCCCAGAAAAAGATTTGTGTGCAGTGCCTGATGCTGTGACATTAGAAGCGGCGGCGGCTCTTCCTCTTGCAGGACAAACGGCTGCACAAGCCATTAATAAAGCACAAGTTAAAGAAGGCGATAGAGTTCTTATTTTAGCGGGCGCTGGTGGTGTTGGTCACTTAGCTGTACAAATCGCGGTTGCGGCAAAAGCTGAAGTGTTTACTACTTGTAGCGAAAGTAACTTGGATTACATGGCGACTCTTGGCGCTCATGCGATTAATTACCACTTTGCACCAGCATCTGAACGAGTGTCTGAAGTAGATGTGTTAATTGACTTGGTTGGTGGTGATACCGCTCTTGATGCATTGAAATGTTTAAACGACGAAGCTCGTGTAGTGACGGTGCCAACACTCAGCGCCGAGCTTATTTGTGAGAAAGCCAAATTGTTAGGTTTTCAAGCGACAGGAATGCTGGTTGAGCCAGCTCCAGAACAGCTTGAAACCATGCTTTATATGGTCAGTGTTGGAATTTTAAAAACAGAAATTCAAACCACTTTCCCTATGAAAGAGGTTCAAGCTGCGCACTTACAAGTAGAAACTGGTCATACGCGAGGCAAGGTACTACTTAAAATGCAAGAAGGTTGATATGCAGTGCTAGAGTTTTTTAATACATTATTTGAAACCGTTGCGCTTTGGTTTTCTGATTCAGCTTTGTGGGTTTTATTTTTTAGCGGTTTTTTGAGTGCCACTTTGTTACCAGGTGGTTCTGAAGCTGGGCTTATCGCGACTTTAAGTCTCAATCAATTTTCAACAGCCTTAATTATTGTTATTGCTACCTTGGGTAACACCTTAGGTGGTTTAACCAATTATTGGCTGGGTTTATGGTTACCTAATCGAACTCAATCTGAGAAACATGGTCATAAGGCTATGTCCTGGTTAAGTAAATATGGCTATTGGACGTTATTATTTAGTTGGTTGCCGATTATTGGCGACCCTTTATGCTTAGCTGCTGGCTGGTTAAGAATGAAATTTTTACCAAGTTTGGTGTTGATCACTATTGGTAAAGGTTTACGTTACAGCTTATTAGCGGCAATTTATTTTGGTTTTTTCTAAGGAGAACCTATGAAAAAGGTTTTACTTGGTACATTTTCTCTTATTGCCGTTGCTGGCTGCTCTCACAATGTACCTGTGTCTATCCCTTTCTTTTCGTCTTTACCTGAAGGCGTAACCTTGGTTGAAGAAGTGGAAGCTTCATCAAATAAGGTTGTTATTCCCTATAATAAGTACCAGCTTGCAAATGGTCTTACCGTTATTTTATCTCCAGATGATTCTGATCCTTTAGTGCATGTAGATGTGACTTACCACGTAGGCTCTGCCCGTGAAGATATTGGTAAGTCTGGCTTTGCCCATTTCTTTGAGCATATGATGTTTCAAGGTTCTGAAAATGTTGGCGATCAGCAGCACTTTAAGATTATCACCGAAGCGGGCGGTACTCTGAATGGAACAACGAATCGAGATCGTACTAATTATTTTGAAACGGTCCCAGCTAATCAGTTAGAGAAAATGCTGTGGTTGGAATCAGATCGCATGGGCTTTTTGATTGACGCAGTTTCTCAACGTAAATTTGAAGTTCAGAGAGATACGGTTAAAAACGAACGAGCTCAGAGTTATGAGAACCGACCGTATGGATTAATGTGGGAGCGAATGAGTGAAGCGCTTTACCCTGAAGGACATCCTTATTCATGGCAACCTATAGGCTATGTAGAAGATCTCGACCGAGTTGATGTCAATGACCTTAAAGCATTTTTCTTACGTTGGTATGGCCCCAATAATGCGGTTTTAACCATTGGTGGTGATCTTGATGTAGATGACACTTTAGAATGGGTGAATAAATACTTCGGTACCATTCCAAGAGGTCCAGAAGTTGAGCAAGCAGAGAAACAACCTGCTCAATTGACCCAAGATAAATTTATTACGCTAGAAGATAATATTCGTCAGCCGATGGTTCTGGTCGGTTGGCCGACGACATACCGTGGTGAAGACAACCAAGCATCATTAAATGCTCTGTCTAATGTACTAGGTGGAGGAACGAATAGTTACCTTTACCAAAACTTAGTGAAAACACAAAAAGCAGTGAGCGCCGGTTCATTCCAAGATTGTGCTGAACTTGCCTGTACCATGTATGTTTATGCGATGGGAGATTCTGGAGATAAGGGTGACTTAACAAACCTTTATAAAGAGTTGATGCAAACATTGGGTAAATTTGAAAAAGAAGGAGTAACTCAAGAGAGGCTCGATCAAATCACAGGGATGGCAGAAGCCGATGCTGTTTTTGCATTACAAAGTGTGAAAGGAAAAGTGTCACAGTTAGCTTCAAATGAAACTTTTTATGGGCAGCCTGATCGTATTGAAACTCAGTTAGAACAGATTCGCTCAGTTACACCTGAAAGTGTCGTGACGGCTTACGATTCGTTCATTAAAGATCAATCAAAGGTAACGCTGAGCGTGGTTCCTAGAGGGAAGCTATCGTTAGCAGTACAAGATGCCACATTTGTTACACCTGACCGCACACTTCCTGAGTATACGAAAACATCAGAAGAGCAGCTTGATGTCAGAAAAGCGATCGATAATTTTGACAGGACGGTCATGCCTGAAGTGACCTTTGGTGTAAAAGCAAATATGCCAGAGTTATATCGTGTTCATTATGATAATGGTGCAGAGCTAATTGGTTCCGAGACGAGTGAAACCCCAACGGTACAGTTACAAATTCAACTGCCGGCTGGCGAGCGCTATGTTAAAAAGGGGCAAGAAGGATTAGCCAGCTTAACATCATCAATGTTGGAAGAAGGGTCAACTACTCGAACGGTTGAAGAGCTTCAAGCCGCATTAGATATGCTAGGCAGTAATGTTAGTATTAGTGCTAGCAGCTACACTACATCCATTTCAATATCGAGCTTAGAAAAACATCTCCCAGCCACTCTTGAGATCGCAGAAGAAATTTTATTTACACCTAAATTCTCACCTGAAGATTTCGCTAGAGTTAAGAACCAAATGTTAGAAGGGATTGTTTATCAGCACCAGCAACCAAGTTGGATGGCTTCTCAGGCGACTAGAGAAGTGGTATTTGGTGATAGTATTTTCGGTCGAGCAAGTGACGGTACAAAACAATCAATAGAAAAGTTAACGCTTGCAGATGTGAAACGATTCTACAAAGAGCATTACACGCCTGAAAGCGCGCATATTATTGTCGTCGGTGACATTTCAAAGAGAGCAATTAAAAAACAATTAGCATTCTTTGAAAATTGGAAGGGGGAAGCAGCTCCTATTGTTCGCCCTGAAGCCGTTCACACTCTCGATAAGCAAAGCTTGTATTTAGTGGATAAGCCTGGAGCACCACAAAGTATCGTGCGTTTAGTACGTCGAGGGCTACCTTTTGATGCTACCGGTGAACTTTATCAAAGCCAATTAGCGAACTTTAATTTAGCGGGTAACTTCAATAGTCGCATTAATCAGAATTTGCGTGAAGATAAAGGCTATACCTATGGTGCAAGAGGGTACTTTGCAAGCACCCGTGAAGATGGTGCTGTGGTTTTTACTGCTCAAGTGAGAGCGAATGCAACAGTACCAGCCATTGAGGAATTTATTTCTGAGTTAGATGAGTTTAGTAAAAATGGTTTAACAGATGATGAAATGGTCTTCATGCGTTTAGCTGTTGGGCAAAAAGATGCGCTTAAGTATGAAACACCAAGTCAAAAAGCTGGGCTGCTAAGTAATATCGCAACTTTAGGTTTAGATGACGACTACTTAAAGCAGAGAAATGAAATTGTAGAATACATAGATAAAGAGACGCTTGATGCCCTTGCTCTTAAGTGGTTTAACCCACAGGACTATCAAATAATTGTTGTTGGTGACGCTAATTCACTTCGCCCACAACTAGAAAAACTAGATATTCCAATAGAAGAGCTTGAAATCATCCGTTAGAGTACACATTAAAGGGGGAAGAAAGGCGAAAAGTAGCCTTTTTCCATAACCTAATTTATGATGAGTTCTAATCAGAACGATATAAGATAAGTGAACGACATTTTGACTGATTTTGCTGCGCGACTAAAGCAAGTTGCATCTAACCCTAAGACCTTCTCTGAATTTGGTCGAGGTGTTGAAAGGGAAACATTACGCTACAAGGAAGATGGTCGTCTAGCCTTAGGTCTGCACCCAAAATCTTTAGGATCGGCATTGACGAATGAATGGGTAACGACAGACTTTTCTGAGTCATTACTAGAGTTCATTACTCCGGTTTCGAATGAAGTCCCAACACTTCTAAACCAATTAGCAGATATTCACCACTTTACTCAGACGAAGCTTGAAGGTGAAAAGCTATGGCCGCTTTCGATGCCTTGTTATGTTGGCAGTGAAGATGATATTCAGTTGGCGCAATACGGCTCATCTAATAACGGTAAAATGAAAACATTATACCGAGAAGGTTTGAAGCGACGTTACGGCAGCTTAATGCAGATTATCTCAGGCGTGCATTTCAATTTCTCTTTCCCAGAAAGCTTTTGGGATACGTTGTTGGGTGAACAAACTGAAGACGAACGAAAAGACGCCAAGTCAAAAGCGTATTTTGGGCTTATCCGTAATTACTATCGTTTCGGTTGGTTAATCCCTTACTTCTTTGGTGCATCTCCGGCGCTGTGCTCATCTTTTATCAAAGGGCGCGAAACAAATCTACCGTTTGAGAAAATTGGCGAAACGCTTTATTTACCTAAAGCAACGGCTTTACGTTTAAGTGACCTTGGCTATACCAATAGTGCGCAAAGTGTATTGAAAATTGGCTTCAACAGTCTTGACCAATATTTAGATGGCTTAAATCAAGCGATTCGTACACCTTCAGAAGAGTTTGCTGAAATTGGCGTAAAAGTTGATGGTCAATACCGTCAACTAAACAGCAATGTGCTACAGATCGAAAATGAACTTTATGCCCCTATCCGCCCTAAGAGAGTCGCTAAAAATGGTGAGAAACCATCAGAAGCTCTGGCTCGTGGTGGTGTTGAGTATATTGAAGTACGCTCACTCGATGTTAACCCGTTTAGCTCTATTGGTATTACAGAGCAACAAGTGCGCTTCCTAGATTTGTTCCTAACGTGGAGCGTGTTGTCTGACTCAGCTGAAATGGATAACTGCGAATTAGAATGCTGGCGCGACAACTGGAATAAAGTGATCCTAGAGGGGCGTCAGCCAGGTTTAGAGTTACAAATCGGTTGTGAAGGTGAAAGACTATCACTTCAAGATTGGGCTAAACGAGTATTCAAAGATCTACGAGCGATCGCTGAAGTGATGGACGCTGAACAAGGTGGTCATGCATATCAAGAGACATGCGATACGTTAGAGCAATGGATTGATAATCCTGAACTTACTATTTCAGGTCAACTTCTTGCTGAAACGAAGAAGTTAGGCGGTTTAGGTAAAGTTGGCTGTAGCTATGGAAAAGCTTATGCTCAGCAACACAAAGACCATCAATATAAAGTTTATTCGGCAAGTTTGATGGAGGCTGAAGTTGAACGTTCACTGGCAGCACAAAATCAAGCTGAGTCTGCCGATACTCAAGACTTTGATAGCTTTTTGAGTGATTATTTCTCGTACCTAAAAGCTTAAATTTAGCGAGATTAGACGTTTGAATAAAATGCGGTCATCAAATGTATTTTTCCGATACCGACAGCTTCTTGCTGTTGGTTTTTGTGCTGTTCTTTTAAGTGGGTGTGCAACCCCCCCACCAAAACAGCAAAGCAACATATGCAGCATTTTCCGAGAGCACTCGTCTTGGTACGATGATGCCTTAGATATGGAAGAAGAGTGGGGCACTCCCATAAATGTAGCGATGGCATTTGTTAAGCAAGAAAGCAGCTTTAGGCATGATGCTCGACCGCCCAAAGATTACTTACTTGGCTTTATTCCATGGGGACATGTCAGCAGTGCATATGGCTATGCTCAGGCTCAAGATCCTGCGTGGGAAGATTTTCAAAAAGCGACAGGGCATGGTGGTTCAAGAACAAATTTTGATGATGCACTCATGTTTATTGGTTGGTATACCCATGAGACTCGTCGTCAGCTAGGGGTATCCCTTTGGGACCCATATAATCAATATCTGGCTTATCACGAAGGGCGTGGTGGCTATAAGCGTAAATCATATAATAGCAAGCCATCTTTAATTAAGGTCGCTCGCAAAGTCGAACAACAAGCAAAAGATTACGGGTGGCAGTTAAAGCAATGTCGCCAAGAATTGGAAGATAATCGAAGTTGGTTTTTTTAGCCAACTGTCATGGAGAAGAACAATGCCTTTATTAGATAGTTTTACTGTTGATCACACGCGAATGAATGCACCAGCGGTTCGTGTTGCTAAAACAATGCAAACCCCTAAAGGGGATACCATCACAGTATTTGATTTACGTTTTACTGCTCCGAATAAAGATATCTTATCTGAAAAAGGTATCCATACTTTAGAGCACTTATATGCTGGTTTTATGCGAGCGCACTTAAACGGTGCAAATGTAGAAATTATTGATATATCACCTATGGGGTGTCGTACTGGTTTCTATATGAGTTTGATTGGAACTCCAACCGAGCAACTGGTAGCTGACTCTTGGTTAGCGGCAATGGAAGATGTTCTGAAAGTTGAAAGCCAGAATAAAATTCCTGAGCTGAATGAATATCAGTGTGGAACAGCATCTATGCACTCTTTGGAAGAAGCAAAAGAGATCGCTAAAGCAATTATTTCTGCAGGTATTGCAGTGAATAAAAATGATGAACTGGCTTTGCCTGAATCAATGCTGCAAGAGTTAAAAATCGACTAGTTTTGATGTGTTCACCTGCTGCCCTTTATGTTGATTTACAAAGTAGGGTGAAGAGATTAAAAAAAGAGCCTCATTTAATGAATGAGGCTCTTTTTATATGTGTTCGACAATCGACTTATTTTTGAATAGATGATGCTTTGTTTATTGAAATCTATTGAACGAGTTGAGGGAAGACTTTAACCAACTTTATGCGGTTTTCTTCTAACTCAACAATTTCCATTGGGTGGCTCGCCACTTGTACACTAAGGTGACTTTCAGGAATGTCTTCTAAATGCTCAAGAATTAAACCATTAAGAGTTCGTGGTCCATCTGTTGGTAAAGCCCATTGCAGCCCCTTGTTAATGTCTCGAATATTGGCACTGCCTTCTATTAAAAAGCTGCCGTCACTTTGAGGCGTGATCTCTTCAGATAAACTTGGAGCAATTGATGTCGTAAATTCACCAACAATTTCTTCTAGAATATCTTCTAGTGTGACTAGACCATTTATATCGCCGTACTCATCAACGATAAGGCCAATACGCTGTTTATTTCTTTGGAATTTCAGCAGTTGGACATTGAGAGGGGTTGATTCGGGAATAAAGTAGATCTCGTCAGCTGCACGCAACAAGGTTTCTTTATTGAATTCATTTTTCTCAAGCATTAAACGATAAGCTTCGCGTAACCTCAGCATGCCTACTACTTCATCAATCTGATCTCGGTACAAAACGACACGACCATGAGGAGAATGAGTGAGCTGGCGAACGATAGATTTCCAGTCATCATTAATATCGATTCCTGTGATTTCGTTACGTGGAACCATGATGTCATTTACGGTCACATGCTCTAAATCGAGAATGGATACCAGCATATCTTGGTGGCGTTGAGGTATCAGCGTTCCTGCTTCATTTACTACAGTTCTTAGCTCATCTGAACTTAGATGGTCAGGTGCATTATGATCAACTTTTACTCCTAGTATTTTAATGAATCCATTTGTTATGAAGTTCACAAGAATAACGAGAGGGGAAAGAAGCTTCATTAAAATAGTCAGCAATATGCTGCTGGCATAGGAAACTCGTTCGGGAAATAAAGAGGCAATAGTTTTTGGTGTGACTTCTGCAAAAACAAGAATGACGAGGGTAAGAGCACCAGTGGCAATGGCGACACCAATGTCACCGTAGATCCGCATACCTAGAATAGTAGCAATGGCAGAAGCTAGAATATTAACGAGGTTGTTACCAATAAGAATTAAGCCTATCAACCTGTCAGGGCGACTTAGCAGTTTCTCGACTCGCTTGGCACCCTTATGTCCCGTATTCGCAAGATGCTTTAAACGGTAGCGGTTCAAAGACATCATGCCAGTTTCGGAACCAGAAAAATAACCAGAGATTATGATGAGACACGCGAGTAGCGCAAATAAGATACCCGTTGATATGTCGTTCAAACTATTTTTTTCCTATTTTATTTCTGATTAATTTATGACCGGTGTGGCCTTGGTGTTAATTGAATATAGCGTATTCAATATTTTTAAGGCAAGGGCACTGATGCCCCTACCTTATTGATAAAGCCATTAAGTGAGTATGACTTCTTGCACGAATCGGCTACCAAAGTATGCCAATGTTAGAATGCTAGCACCTGCAACTGCAAACCAAGTAACTTTCTGACCTCTCCAACCTTTTTGGTAGTGACCCCAGAGCAGAGTGGTATAGATGATCCAAGCAATAAAGGATAAAACAGCTTTATGCGCTTTACCTTGTGCAAACATATCTTCAACAAAAACGAAGCCCGTTAGCAAAGTACCAGTCAGCAATAAATTACCGATCAGAATAATTTTAAACAGCTGCCTTTCAACCATCATCAAAGGAGGCAAGTTAGGGTTGATGGCAAGTGCTTTCTTCTTTTTGAGCTTATGATCTAGCCACGCGAGTTGTAGAGCGTATAAAGCTCCAATTGTAAGAGTGGCGTAAGAGAATAAAGCTAAGGATATGTGCATGAGCAGCTTAGGGTCTTGCTCTAAATGCTTTATGAAAGTACTAGGTAAGAAAGAAGCTGCAACTAAGTTGATTGCCGCGAAGCTATAAACAACGGGTAGCAAAAACCATAGGCGGTTTTTGAGCATTGCAGCACTCATCACAAAAGAAATGATGAAACTAATGAGAGAAGCGACATTTAGAATACTAAGGTTTTGACCACTAGCATTGAAAATTAGATCGCTGAGCAGCCAAGCATGAAAAACCAAAGCAAGTAGCGCACTGATGAATACGGTTTTCGTGCGAATGCCGGTCTGATGAGCAAGACCGGGAACAATTGTGGATATAGCCATTACGTAGAGAAAGGCTGCTGCTATTGCAATGAGACTGTCCATGGTTTCCATAAAAAATGATTGTCGTAATCAGAGAATTATACCTTGCATCGCGCGCTTGGGCTATGGTCGAACCATATTCAATTTAAATCGAACAATGGTATAGGTCACACCTGCGAATTATTAACGGCTTACAACGGGTGTGACTCTAATCCGCGCTAATGTATACTGACAGTAATAATCGCAGGATTGAGCGAAGAGAAAACTATGTTTGATAATTTAACGGATCGTCTATCCAAAACGCTGAAAAATATCAGCGGTAAAGGTCGTTTGACCGAAGACAATATTAAAGAAACGCTACGTGAAGTTCGTATGGCGCTTCTTGAAGCCGATGTTGCACTACCTGTTGTACGTGATTTCGTAAAGCGTGTAAAAGAGGGTGCTGTAGGAGTCGAGGTTTCTAAATCTCTAACTCCTGGTCAAGAATTCATTAAGATCGTTCAAGCCGAACTTGAAGCGGTAATGGGAGAGTCGAACGAGGCTCTTGATTTAGCTGCTCAACCACCTGCTGTTATTCTTATGGCTGGTTTGCAAGGTGCTGGTAAAACAACCAGTGTCGCTAAGCTTTCTAAGCTATTAACAGAGCGTGATAAAAAGAAAGTTTTGGTTGTTTCTGCCGACGTTTACCGTCCAGCCGCAATTAAACAGCTTGAAACATTAGCATCTGAAGTCGGTGTGGATTTCTTCCCATCGTCTGCTGATCAAAAACCAATTGATATTGCTAATGGCGCGATTGATCACGCGAAGAAAAAATTCTACGACGTACTTCTTGTCGATACCGCTGGTCGTTTAGCGATTGACGAAGACATGATGACGGAAATTAAAGAGCTTCACACTGCTATTACGCCAGTTGAAACTCTGTTCGTTGTTGATGCAATGACAGGTCAAGATGCGGCAAATACAGCAAAAGCTTTTGGCGATACTCTGCCTTTAACGGGTGTCATCTTAACGAAAGTGGATGGTGATGCTCGTGGTGGTGCTGCGCTATCGGTTCGTCACATTACTGGTAAACCAATTAAGTTCTTGGGTGTTGGTGAAAAAACTGACGCATTAGAACCTTTCCATCCTGATCGTGTTGCTTCTCGTATCCTTGGTATGGGTGACGTACTGTCTCTTATTGAAGATTTACAGAAAAACGTTGATACCGAAAAAGCAGAGAAGCTCGCTAAGAAGTTCAAAGAGAAAAAAGGCTTTGACCTTGAAGACTTCCGTGAGCAGCTTGGTCAAATGCACAACATGGGTGGCATGATGGGCATGATGGATAAGCTTCCTGGAATGTCTCAGCTTCCTGATAATGTGAAAGACAAAGTTGACGATAAAATGTTCAAGCAAATGGAAGCTATTATTAATTCCATGACAATGAAAGAGCGTCAGCGTCCTGAGTTAATTAAAGGTTCTCGTAAGAAACGTATCGCTGCGGGTTCAGGAACTCAAGTACAAGATGTAAACCGTATGCTTAAACAGTTCACCCAAATGCAAAAAATGATGAAGAAAATGCAGAAAGGTGGAATGAAGGGCATGATGCGCAACATGCAAGGCATGATGGGCGGCGGTGGTATGGGCGGAATGGGTGGTGGCTTTAACCCGTTTGGTCGATAATCTACAAATGTAACCTTTAGCTACGTTACTTTTCATAGTGTTATCCGTGTCACAGAAAGTATACGGAGCTATGTTGGTGAAAAAATAGCTAAATCCCTTGCATTGCCCCTGAATAAGAGTAAAATTCCGGGGCTTTAATTTGGCACGAGACCCCAAGCTATTTACTTATACTTGGGGTTAATTATTTTATTAAGAAAGCAAAGAGGACGACATGGTAACCATTCGTTTGGCACGTCACGGTGCAAAGAAGCGCCCATTCTATCAAATCGTAGTTGCGGATAGCCGCAACGCTGCAACTGGCCGTTTCATCGAGAAAGTAGGTTTCTTTAACCCTACTGCTCAAGGTCAAGAAGAAGGTCTACGTCTAGACCTAGATCGCGTTAACCATTGGGTTGGTCAAGGCGCATCTCTTTCTGACCGCGTAGCTAAGCTAGTTAAAGACGCTCAAAAAGCGGCTTAATTCTTTTTTAAAGAGAAATAGCTTATGTCGATGAAGGGTAAAGAAACTATGAGCAAGCAAAACGATAGAATTGTTATGGGTAAACTTGGGTCTACCTATGGTATTCGTGGCTGGCTTAAAGTTTTCTCCTACACAGACAATGCTGAAAGCATATTTGATTACAGTCCTTGGTATTTAAACCTAAAGGGCAAGTGGGTTGAGTATAAAGTTGAGAGCTGGAAACGTCATGGTCAAGGCTATGTATGTAAACTAGCGGGATTAGATGTTCGTGAAGACGCGCAACTGATGACTAACTTTGAAATTGCTATCGACCCTGCTTCATTACCTGAATTGTCAGAAGATGAATTCTACTGGCGTGAATTGTTTGGTATGCAAGTTTTTACCACTAAAGGTTACGACCTTGGTGAGGTTACTGACCTATTAGAAACTGGCTCGAACGATGTTCTAGTAATTAAAGCAAATCTAAAAGATGCTTTTGGCCAAAAGGAACGGTTAATTCCGTACCTTGAAGAGCAAGTGATCAAGAAAGTTGATCGCGAAGCTCGCCGGATCGAAGTTGACTGGGATCCTGGATTCTAACTCCAAATTACAGAGCGAGAGAACACATGTGGGTTGGCGTAATTAGCCTTTTTCCTGAAATGTTCCGTTCTGTTACTGATTTTGGAGTAACAGGTCAAGCGGTTAAAAAAGGTCTTTTATCTATTGAGACATGGAATCCTCGAGATTTCACTCATGATAAACATCGCACTGTTGATGACAGACCTTACGGTGGTGGTCCTGGCATGTTAATGATGGTTCAGCCTTTGCGCGACGCTATCCAAACTGCCAAGCAAGCATCACCAGGAAAGACGAAAGTTATCTACCTTTCACCTCAAGGTCGCAAGCTCGACCAGCAAGGTGTTGAAGAGTTGGCTACTAATGAGAACATTGTTCTTATTTGTGGACGCTACGAAGGGGTAGATGAGCGTATCATTCAATCTGAAGTTGACGAAGAATGGTCAATTGGAGATTTTGTAATGACGGGTGGTGAACTACCAGCCATGACTTTGATTGATTCGGTGTCTCGGTTTATACCAGGGGTACTCGGAGATTTCGCGTCAGCAGAAGAAGATTCTTTTGCAAATGGCTTGCTAGATTGTCCTCATTATACGCGTCCTGAAGTGTTAGATGGAAAAGAGGTGCCTGCGGTACTGAAATCTGGAAACCATAAGGATATTCGTCTCTGGCGATTAAAACAGTCGCTGGGCCGAACTTGGCTAAGAAGACCAGAACTCCTGGGAAACCTAGCTCTGACTGACGAACAGGAACAATTACTGGCTGAATTCATCAAAGAGCATCGCTCCAAGAAGAAAAGCAAGCAGTAACCTATTAAATTTAGTATCAGTTTATTCTAGGAATTTATACAAATGAGCAACATCATCAACGCTCTAGAGCAAGAGCAAATGAAATCAGACCTTCCTAAATTTGCACCAGGTGACACTGTTGTAGTTCAGGTTAAGGTAAAAGAAGGTGACCGTGAGCGTCTACAGGCTTTCGAAGGCGTAGTAATCGCTATTCGTAACCGTGGTCTTCACTCAGCATTCACAGTTCGTAAAATCTCGAACGGTGAAGGTGTTGAGCGTGCGTTCCAAACTCACTCTCCAATGGTTGATAGCATTGAAGTTAAACGCCGTGGTGCAGTACGTCGTGCCAAGTTGTACTACCTACGTGAGCGTTCTGGTAAGTCAGCTCGTATTAAAGAGAAGCTTGCTAAGAAGTAATTCTTTTTGCATTCTATCGATAAAAGCGGAGCCATTTGGCTCCGCTTTTTTGTTTCTAGCTATTCGTATTTTAAAGTGTAGCTAATTCATTATGGGTTCTTTAAGGGAGGCACATATACAAATGTTTAGTTTGTAATATTAATCCTTATACTCATTATAATAGCTAGTCTAAACGTATAATACGAGTATCCGCTAAGCCGCCATCCACACTGTCTTTTGTTAAGTACGGTGTATTTTCATCGGCATGAAATGCTTGAAGGTATTCAGCTAAGGCATCTTGTTCAGTACCAGTAGCCACAAAGTTACTCTGTTGAGGATCCACTGTCATGACTCCATCATCTTCTAGCATAACTTGATTTGAACATCCGCCATTACCATTATCGGTACATGGGTATGGTTTAGATAGAGACAAATAACTAAGAGTGACTGCCTTGTAGTTATTGTTTGCTACGACAACCCCATCACTGACAACTAACTCATCGTTAGGTCCACAAGTATTGTCCCCGTTTGTATCGACAATGACTTTTCGGATTCGCTGACCGGGAGTTGTGACATCGCCGGTGATAGGGTCAGCTACTCGTGCTGTTCTTGAACCGTCGTATTCAATGCACATACCACCGATATGCGTAAAACCACCAGATATATTCTCAACACCAGCAACGCCATATTCAAGAATGTCCCATAGTTCATCCGCGGTAAGATCGACAATTGCCAAACTGTTATTAAATGCGAGGGCAGATTGGACATCATATTGAGAAATATCACCTTCACCTTTACCTGCAAGAGGGTAAGAGGCTGGTGGGTAGTATTGAAGCTCATTTGGATCAATAGAACCTGCGGGGTATTCAGAGTAGCCGATATCAGCACGAATACCGCCTCCGTTTTTAAGAGATATTTGGACTTGAGCATCGTGCAATTGTGCGTACCACAAATTAGCATCAGCTGTCAGACTTCCAAGATTTGTCTCTTCTGTTCGAACATATCCTCTGGTGCCATTTAGATAAACATCCGTATGACCAATGATGTTTTGTTCACTGGCAATAATTACGTTATTAACAGCATCAACGATAGCTTCCACTTCAGTATTAGCTGTAGATCCATCAATACTTGCAACCATTTGATCATCGGTAATAAAGCTACCACTTGCATTCGGATCAATACTTGAAGCAATGAGATCACCATTGGTATCAAAACTTACGACTAAACGCCCCAAGTATTTATAATCAGCATCGACATTAACGATAGCGACATCTTTTCCATCGGCGTCATTTAGCATTATTGGGTAGTTTTCTGCTTTAATATCACCATCCCAAAGTCGGTTACTATCATTTGCTAACAATGTATTTGAACCACCTGCGACGATGATATCGACACCCTTTAATAAACCTGCTAATTGTTTTTCAAAGCGAATAGATTGCATGTGCGCAAGCGCAATGACTTTATCTATACCAGAGTGAGTTAATCTGTCGACTTGGGCTTGAACAATGACAGCCAGGTCTTCTATCGAGTCATTTTCTGGATAAACGGCAATATTATCTGTGCTGGTAATATCATCATTAGTTGGTGTTGTGATACCAACGATGCCTATCTTATGTCCATTGACTTCGATAACTGTTGTTTGAGTTAGGCTGTTAGGTATTGTATCCGCGACTTGACCACTAGGAACAACAAGGTCAACAGTATTGGTATCCGTACTGAAATCCATATTAGAACTTAAGTAAGGGAACAGTGCTCCGGGGTAATCACCATCTTTATTTATGATGCTTGCAAACTCCGCACTTCCACCATCTAAATCATGATTACCTACCGCGGAAGCTTGCAGCCCCATAGCATTTAACATAGCGATATCAGCTCTTGCGACGCCAGGAACTTTGATACCGTTGACTAAGCTCATTGAGTTATCTTTGGCTGCTTCGTAGCGAGATCCCGGAATGTAGTTGTCGCCAGAGCTTAAAAATAATGTATTTTCTGGATATTGACTGGTAAATCCAGAAACTAACGAAGCGAAATTACCGGCATTAGATAGGACTGTTGCATTAGAGCCATCCATATCAGCTACATGTAAAAGCTGAAGAGTGAATGTTGAACCATCATCTAATTCATCATTACTTGAATTACATCCGGCTAAGGCGGCAATAATAGCAATTGTCATTAAGCTACGTTTCATCTTAAATCATCCTTTGTATAAGCATATAAATTGAATCACTCCGGATTACCTAAACGGTTGATTGTGGTTGGAATGATAGGTGAAAGAAGTGACGCTTTCAGTTCCGGAGTAATTTAGAGGCTATGACTATAGGCAAGAATTAAGACAAATTGAGTGGATTAAGGTGACGGCTTTATGTCATTCACCTAAGTGATAAGTGATAAGTGATAAGTGATAAGTGGAAAAAAGGCTGATTATTACATCAGCCTTAAAAGGTGCTGGAGTGATAATTTAGTATTGGTCTTCCGACCAACCATCACTATCTGACATATCTGGAGCGCCAGCAATGGAGTTCTCTTCATCTGCCCATTCTCCAAAATCAATCATTTGACATTGTTTACTGCAAAATGGGCGGTGAGGACTTTGTTCTCCCCATTCAACATCAGCGCTGCATTGTGGACATTTAACGATTGTGGTTTTTTTTTGCATAGTCATTCTTTGGATAATAGTGAGTAGTGCTTGTTTTTATAAGCTGATGTTTTTGAATTTAATTAGGTGCAAATCGCTAACTCAAACTCTATATCTTGAGTACATGCCTGCCCTGTATCAAAACTCATGAATTTAACAGCAAAACGGTTTTTATGACCGGAAATCATAGGGTAAGCGCCGTATTGCATTGGAATAGAAAGGCGCAAAATATTGGCATCTTCGGCATCACTTTGGAAGAACCCTGCTCGTGCAATTTGATTTTTGAAATGCCCTGTCTCTCGGGTGAGTTTTAACCATAAACTTAACGCATCAGATAGGGCTTGTAAGCTGCCAGTCCAAGCATTTGCATCTCTTATCTTTTTATCGAGCGGTAGGTGTAACCAGTAATGTAAGGCTGGTAAGTCAAAGCAGCATGAACCACCTGGAAGGTTGAAACGTTGTCGGATAGCCGCTAGAAACCTGTCTTCCTTTAAAGACTGACCAAACCTTTCCGCTTTCATTAAAGACTGGTGGGTATTATCAATATCAAAGAGTAGAGTTTGAAGCATTTGGTGGTCGACACCATCAACATTTAACCAACTTTTATAGGTTAATCGTTGTTTTTCGATATCTTTAGCAAGTTCGCTCTTTAGCTGCATTTGCTCAAAAATCTCTAGAAGATCAAAAAGCGAGCGAAAGAATAGTTGATACTGTTGAGCATCTGAAAATGTAGAAGACAAATGAAGTTGCCTTAAGAGTGATTCGACTCTTAAGTAAATACGTGTTTTCTCATTGAGAGGATGTTCAAATTTATGGGTGATCATCGAACTTGCCTTAATTCTACTTAGTGCTATTTTGACCGATTTTCTAGTTCAATAGCCAGATACTTTTGATGCAATTCTGTGATTTGAGGCAAAAGTTCCTGGTTTTTTGTGTGATTTTCAATCACATCATCAGCTTGTGATAATCGAAGCTCTCGAGATACTTGAGATTTTAGAATAGCTTCAACCTGCTCTGAAGTAACATTATCACGAATGACAGTACGATTAACTTGTTCTTCTGAAGAAACATCCACAACAAGTATCCTATCGACCATTTCTTGCATATTATTTTCGATTAGTAGGGGAGCGACAAGAAACCCGTAAGGGGATGAAATAGAAGCAAGATCTTGTTGTATTTTATTCCTAATCATTGGGTGTAATAAATTGTTCAACCACTGTTTTTCTTCAGGGTTAGAAAATATGATCTCGCGTAATTTTGCTCGATTCAAACTCCCGTCTTCTGAAAGAATGTCGTCACCGAAATGAAGAGTAATCGAATTTAAACCTTCACTTCCGATTGCGACAACTTCTCTTGCAATAATATCAGCGTCAACAATATCAATCCCAAAATGCTCATGGAACAAGTTGGCGACAGTTGTTTTACCACTGGCGATGCCACCAGTCAGCCCAATGATTAATGACATTGTTAAATTCCTAGTACAGAAGTGAAATACCAATTCATAATATCACTTCCCCAAATGAGACTCACCCAGCCTGCAATGGCGAGATAAGGACCAAATGGAAAGGCTTTGTCGATACCTTGTTGTTTTAATCGCAATTGTATGAGACCAAATACCAGCCCTACAAGTGATGAAAGTAAGATTATTAGAGGTAAATGTTGCCAACCTAACCAAGCCCCGAGCGCAGCGAGTAATTTAAAATCACCGAAGCCCATGCCATCTTTACCTGTCAATAACTTAAATACCCAGTAGACACTCCAAAGGCACAGGTAACCAGCCATTGCACCGATGACAGAGTCCTGTAGAGAAATAGGGCTTATACCGAATAGAGCAAGAGCAATACCTGACCACATTAGAGGTAATGTTAATTGATCAGGAAGAAGCATAGTATCGAGATCGATAAACGTGGCGGCAATAAGGACAAAAGTAAAAAATAACAGTGCAACGGCGTAGTAGCTGAAACCAAAATGGCTTGCAATGACTAAACACGACGTAGCGGTGAGCAATTCAACTAAAGGGTAACGAACACTTATGGGGTTGGAGCAGCTATGACACTTTCCTCTTAATAATAACCAGCTAAGGATTGGGATATTATCAATGAGCCTAAGTTGTGTTGAACATTTTGGGCATGTTGAACGAGGAACACTTAAGTTAAAGGTTCCTTTTGGTGCTGCGATATTGTGTTCAGGAAAACACTCTGAGCATTCTTGTCTCCATTCTCTCTCCATAATTATAGGTAAACGATGGATCACGACATTTAGGAAACTACCAATGAGTAGGCTAAAAATAAAAGCTAATACAGGAAATAGCCAAGGATAGTAATCAAATACTTCCATAGAGTATGGTACCAATGTAATGACGAGTAGTTGAAAACTAACTCATTAATGTCTGAATAATCTAGTAGTTATCATATCACACTCATAAGGTTAAATATTGGTAAGTACATTGCAACCACAAGCCCCCCAACTACCGTACCAAGAAAAACGATGATTAAAGGTTCTAGAATTTTACCTAAATTATCTACGGTGTTATCCACTTCAAATTCATAGATAGTAGCCACTTTATTGAGCATGTCATCTAGGTTTCCTGATTCTTCCCCTATCATTACCATTTGTAACACCATTTCAGGAAATACATCGGTATTACGCATTGCGATATACATTGGCATCCCTGCTGCAGTCTCTCTGTGAACCTCGCCAATGGCGACTTCATAATGTAGGTTACCTGCTGTTTTGGCGGTGGTTTTCAAGCTGGTCAAAATAGGAATACCAGAGCTGAAGCTGGTGGAAAGAGTTCGGCTGAATTTTGCTATGGAGGCTTTTGATATAACACCGCCCAATATTGGCAATTTCAAACCAAGTCGGCTTGTCGCCAAGCGAATTGAGTAGGATCGCTTTCGGATAACTTTGAAACTGATAATAGAGACGATGGTACCTAGTGCAGCGTAGAAACTATAAACTTGCATCCAGTGAGATAAGTTCAACACTTTTTGAGTGAACCAAGGTAGGTCAGCACCAAACCCTGAAAACATAGACTCAAATTCAGGAATGACCATGGTCAGCATTAAGTATGAAACAGTAAGAGCGACCAAAACAACCATTGCTGGATAAATCAGAGCTTTAATAACTTTTGCTTTTAACTGTTCACTTTTTTCTCGATAAGTAGCTAGCCGCTCAAAGACTTCTGCTAAGGTTCCGGATTGCTCCCCTGTTGCGACTAAGTCTGTGTATAAATCATCAAAGTGGCGGCTTGCAGTTCGCATTGATTTGGATATTGGAGTACCCGCTTCGACCCCTTTGCTTATATGAGATAAAATGGATTTCATCTCTGCTTTACGGTGGTTATCCGAAACCAATTTAATAGCTTGAATTATAGGGACACCAGTGGTTAACATTGTGGCAAGTTGTCTTGTTAAAACAGTAATATCTTGAGTGGTCACTCTATTGGTGATTCTCGTTAAAGCGGAAACACTATTTTTTTTGATTTTTTTAATTTGTATGTGTTGCTCTTTGAGCTTTTCTCTTACTTCTAATTCTGTAAGTGCTAAAGTTTGCCCTGACACTTTTTTACCGGAGCTATTGATTCCTTTCCAACGATAGTTTTTTAATTGTGGCTGGCTTGTTTTATTCATTACTGCTCCGTTAACTTATCGTCTCAATCTGTTTAATTTGTTATTGAATTATCAGTACTGCAATAATCGTTACTATCAACTTATAAATACAGAACACGTTGTAATTCTTGGTAGCTCGTAGTGCCTTCAATAAGCTTTTGAATACCTGATTCTTGTAGAGTTTTCATGCCGCTTTTCTTTGCAATTTTCTCTATTTCTAGTGCGTTAGGTTTTGTTATTAAGCTTTCTTTTAAGTCATCACTAAAGGGCATGACTTCATAGATACCGACACGCCCCGAGTAGCCTTTCGTACATTCATTGCACCCAACTTTATTAGCTTGATAAATGGTGTGCTCAATAGCTATTCCATGTTTTAAAAATATATGAGGGGAGGTATCTGGAGTTTTACAATGTTTGCACAACCGTCGAGCTAGTCTTTGTGCAATGATGAGGCTTAAAGAAGAAGAGAGGTTAAAAGGTTCAATTCCCATATTGGAAAGTCGAGCGACCGTTTCTGCGGCTGAATTAGTATGCAAAGTAGATAAAACTAAGTGACCAGTTTGAGAGGCTTTAATTGCGATTTCTGCAGTTTCTAGATCTCGTATTTCACCAACCATTACGATGTCTGGGTCTTGACGTAAGAAGGATCTTAGCGCTTCTGCAAAACCAAAGCCGATCTTAGGGGTAACTTGAACTTGGTTGATACCGGATAAGTTGATTTCTACAGGATCTTCCGCAGTCGATATATTTCTTTCTGGTGTATTGAGGAGCCTTAAGCCTGTGTAAAGAGATACAGTTTTCCCGCTGCCTGTTGGACCTGTCATTAAGATCATGCCTTGCGGACGTTGCAATGCATTTAAATACAACTGCTTTTGTTCGTCACTGTAGCCTAATTTATCGATATCTAGATTGGCCGCGCTGCTGTCCAGCAATCGAAGAACAATCTTTTCACCCCACAGTGTCGGCAAAGTTGATACACGCATATCAATGGCTATTTCTTCATTCAGGCGTAATTTAATACGACCATCTTGCGGAAGTCGTCGTTCCGAGATATCCAACTTAGAAAGGATTTTTAAGCGGGCTGATAGGCGGCGGCTTAGTTGAGAGGCGGGTTGCTGCGTTTCTACTAGAATACCGTCGCAGCGAAGCCTAACGCGGTAAGACTCTTCGTAAGGTTCAAAATGAATATCGGATGCACCTTTTCTTACAGCATCCACTAATATTTGGTTAATGAATCGGCTAACGGGCGAATCATCTTTACTTAAATCTTCAATCGATGTGACTTCGTCATCAGAGACTTCGACAAGATTAGCTAACTCATCTTGACTGATTTCTTTGAGGTTGGAATCTGAATTAGAAATACTCCGACCATATAAACGACGTACAGCTCCTTCTAATTCATCTGAGTTTGCCAAGACCATTTCTATTTGTAAGCCTGTAGCAAATCTAAAATCGTCTTCAGCTTGCAAATTGGTTGGGTCAGATATTGCTAAAGTCAGAGAGGAAGAGCTTTTATAAAGTGGTATAGCCTTGTATTTACTTATGAGTTCACGTAAACCAAGTTGCTCACATAAAGGTTGGTAATCCGTATTTGATAGTTGGGTTGCGGGTAAATCAAAGATCTCGCTTATGTGCGTGGTGAGTGCTTGGTAGTTAAAAAAACCAAGATAAATTAAAGCTTCAGGTGCAGATGCACCTGAAGCTTGTATATATTCTACTGTTGCTTGCTCTTGTGTCAGGCTAAGAAGATTAGCCTGACGTAGAACGGCTGGAAGGTTGGTCTGCATTAGTTACCTGTGCAATCTATGCTTCGACCTGCGTTTGAACAACCTGTTCCAGTAAGAGCCCACTGAACAACGCCATTACCTACCGTTGGAGTTAAAGTCAAAGTTAGTGCTGTCCCTGCGGCATCAACTGCTGTTGTTGTTAAAGTAATAATGCCATCAGCTACGCCTAGTGCATCAACATATGCAATAGTAGCACCATTATTTGTTGCTGCAATTGCTGCTGGAATATCATTACCACCGTTATTACAACCAGTTAATTGACCTAAGTCTTGTGCACATAATGCAACAGCTGTTTTAATTCCTGAAACACCAGCAGCAGCACCTGCAACTCGTGTTCTTTGCGTATAGTCTGAATAAGCTGGGATAGCAAAAGCAGACAAGACACCAATAATTGCCACCACAATCATCAATTCGATTAACGTAAAACCATTTTGCTTTTTAGCATTTCTATTTTTCATGTCGTATTCCATATAGATTAATTGATCACTAACCTGTGATGGAATGATGATAGGTGTCTGCTTTGATAATAAAAATACCGTATGGGGTGGTGCTCGAGTGGCTTAGCGTTTATTGATGTTCGATTTCATTTGAGCTGCAAAATTATGTGACGAGGTTAGATTTACGTTCTCATTGTTGATAAAAACCAAAATAAAAAGGCTCTAATTTTCATCAGAACCTTTAATATTATTAATTACTTAAAGAAATTTTATGCTTGAAATCTCATGGATAGATCAAGTGCTTTTAAATGTTTGGTCAGTGCGCCAACGGAAATGTAATCAACACCGGTTTCTGCATATTCAGCGATAGTGTCGAGTGTCACGTTTCCTGAGTTTTCAAGAGCAGCACGTCCAGCATTCAATTTTACGGCTTCACGCATCATGTCTGTTGTGAAGTTATCCAGCATAATGATGTCAGCGCCGGCATTTATAGCTTGCTCTAGCTCTTCTAAGCTTTCCGTTTCAACTTCTACAGGCTTTCCCGGGTTTAACTCTTTTGCTGTTGAAATCGCTTTTTCAATACCACCACATGCAATGATGTGGTTTTCTTTTATTAGGTAAGCGTCAAAAACACCAATACGGTGATTGAAACCGCCACCACAAGCAACCGCGTATTTCAGTGCGCTGCGCAGACCTGGGATCGTTTTTCGAGTGTCTAACAGGCGGCATTCGGTGTGTTTGATTTTGTCAGCATACGTCGCGGTGATCGAGGCACAACCTGATAGGGTTTGTATAAAGTTCATTGCATTTCGTTCGCCGGTTAACAAAGCGCGTGCTGGACCACTTAATGTGCAAAGCGTTTGGTTTGGTTCAACCTTATCACCGTCTTGTACGTGCCACTCTATATTGACTTCACCGCCTAATTGCTTAAACACTTCATCAGCCCAAGCTTTTCCACAAAAAACACCATGCTCACGGGTAATAATTGTTGCAGTGTTGATCGCATCAGCAGGAATTAGACTTGCAGTAATATCAGCCATAGGATCAAGCGTACCGCCTAAATCTTCTCTAATAGTCTCAGCTACAGCTCGAGTAATCTCTAATGGTAATTGCTCTTTTAAGTAGTCAAGGCGTTGTTGGCTGTTATGTGTATTTTTCATCGCAAATCTAATCTTGAAAGGGAGTGGGGTAGGAATGATACTCTTGCTTAGCTGCAAATTAAAGAGTTGAACCGATAAGCACAAAGGTCTGAGTTGAATCAGGTTTCTTTATTGATAAATTAAGTAGGTTAATAATGACAATAAGTACCGTTGGTTGGTATGAAAATGCTAGGCACGTTCCTTCTCCTTTTTATGATTCTCGCCCTAAATCGGATGATGTCTCACTATTAGTCGTTCACAACATTAGCCTTCCACCAGGCGAGTTTGGTGGTCCGTACATTGAGCAATTTTTTACTGGTAACTTAAATCCAGCCGAGCACCCGTTCTTCGAAGTTATTCATCAAATGGGGGTTTCTGCGCACTGTTTGATTCGTCGAGATGGAGAGGTTGTGCAATTTGTCTCTTTTGACGATCGGGCTTGGCATGCTGGGCAGTCGAGCTTTGCTGGAAGAGAGAGGTGCAATGATTACTCGATAGGCATTGAATTAGAAGGCAGTGATTTTGTTTCTTATACCAAAGAGCAGTACTTGTCTTTATCAACGCTTACTGAAACTCTGATGAAGCACTTCCCCCAAATAACCATCCCGCGAATTACGGGTCATCAATATATATCTCCGTTGCGTAAAACGGATCCTGGTCTAGTATTTGATTGGGTTAAATTTAAAGATGCATTGAGCCTTCCCCCCTCTATAAAGACAGATTTTTTGTCGTGAATGTTTTTGGTCTTAGCGCCTAGATTGGTTGATTTGGTTATCAACTTGTAATCAGATTGGTTGGCGGAAAGCGATGAATGCTAGAGAGTGTGATGGGGCTATCAAATACAAATATATTAAAGCTTATGAACAGAAATTTTCCTTTTAGTGTGCGGTTGGTTTGATTTTTGAACGGGGTTGGTAAATCAATCTGAAACAATTCATTTTTATCCTGAAACTTTCTAGCACGAATCCTCCCCAAAAGTATTACCCCTGTAAATGGTAAGACCAATTTAGTTGCTGTTTTAAATTTCATTTGTTAAATCATGGTTAATTCATGCCTTGTTCTATGATTCAGGTCAATTTTAGGCTGGACAGTAGCGTTTTAATTATGTTAATTTCTGCGCAAATTAAAAATTGGTATTACCAATTACCTGCAAAAGAAGAACAACAAATTATGGCTTATCAAAGGATTCGTCAGCCAAAACTCTCTGATGTTATTGAGCAGGAGTTAGAAAGGTTGATAGTGGAAGGAACACTGGCTCCTGGGCAGCAATTGCCGCCTGAGCGTGAACTGGCTAAACAGTTCGATGTGTCTCGTCCGTCAATCCGAGAAGCGATACAGCGTTTAGAAGCAAAGCGCTTACTGACTCGCCGTCAAGGTGGGGGAACGTTTGTGAGTGAGAATATTTGGAAAAGCTTTTCAGATCCTCTTCTTAATTTGTTATCGAGTCATTCTGAAACCCAACTAGACTTGTTGGAGTCGCGTCATGCGATGGAAGGAATCTCAGCTTACTTTGCAGCATTGCGTGGAACCGATGAAGATTTTGCTCGAATTCAGGCTTGCCAAGAAAATATTCACGGCGCGCAGGAAAAGAACGATATCGACGCTGAATCCGCTGCAGTTATGGCTTTTCTTATTGCCTTAACTGAAGCCGCACATAATGTGGTGTTACTCCACATAGTGCGAAGCCTCGCTCCGTTACTTGAGCAGAATATTTTAGAGAATTTAAAACTATTACATCGTCGTCAAGATGTTGTAGAAAAAGTAAGCATACATCGAGCTAATATAGTGGATGCGATTGTTTCAGGGCAGCCAGAACAGGCGCGTGAAATGTCACATTCTCATTTAGCTTATATCGAAGAAACATTGATGGATTTGACTAAAGAAGAATCGCGACGCGAACGTTCTTTACGTCGAATCCAACAGGGTAAATAGCCGTAATACTTCGGCTATTTACGTGTTTAGTAGAATCCAACTAACAAAAAGGATAGATCGCCATGTCTGACATGAAGCATGACGTTGATGCTCTGGAAACTCAAGATTGGTTAGAAGCTCTTGAGTCAGTAGTACGTGAAGAAGGTGTAGAACGTGCACAGTTTTTACTAGAACAAGTTCTAGATAAAGCGCGTTTAGATGGTGTTGATATGGCTACAGGCATCAACACGAACTACATCAACACAATTCCAGCAGCACAAGAGCCAGCTTACCCTGGTGACGTAACTCTTGAGCGTCGTATTCGTTCGATTATTCGCTGGAACGCAATCATGATCGTATTGCGTGCTTCTAAGAAAGACCTAGACCTTGGTGGTCACATGGCTTCTTACCAGTCAGCTGCAGCGTTCTACGAAGTATGTTTCAACCACTTCTTCCGTGCTCCAAATGAGACAGACGGTGGCGATCTAGTTTATTACCAAGGTCACATCTCTCCAGGTATCTACTCTCGTGCATTCGTTGAAGGTCGTCTAACTGAAGAACAGCTAGATAACTTCCGTCAAGAAGTTGATGGTAAAGGTATCCCTTCTTACCCGCACCCTAAACTGATGCCTGAGTTCTGGCAGTTCCCTACTGTATCTATGGGTCTTGGTCCTATCTCTGCGATCTACCAAGCGCGCTTCCTTAAGTACCTTGACGGTCGTGGCCTGAAAGAAACTTCAGCGCAACGCGTATATGCGTTCCTAGGTGACGGTGAGATGGATGAGCCGGAATCACGTGGTGCTATTTCTTTCGCTGCGCGTGAGAAGCTAGACAACCTATGTTTCCTAATCAACTGTAACCTACAGCGTCTAGATGGCCCTGTAATGGGTAACGGTAGCATCATTCAAGAACTTGAAGGTCTATTCAAAGGCGCAGGTTGGAACGTTGTTAAAGTTATCTGGGGTAGTAACTGGGATTCTCTACTAGCTAAAGACACGACTGGTAAGCTTCTTCAACTAATGAATGAAACTATCGACGGTGACTACCAGACATTCAAATCTAAAGATGGCGCGTACGTACGTGAGCACTTCTTTGGTAAGTACCCAGAAACAGCTGCACTAGTTGCAGACATGACTGATGACGAAATCTTCGCGCTTAAGCGTGGTGGTCACGATTCTTCTAAACTGTTTGCTGCATTCAACAATGCAAAAGAGACAAACGGTAAGCCGACTGTAATCCTAGCTAAGACTGTTAAAGGTTACGGCATGGGTGATGCAGCTGAAGGTAAGAACATTGCGCACGGTGTTAAGAAAATGGACATGACTCATGTTCAACACCTACGTGATCGCCTAGGTCTAGAAGACATTCTTTCAGATGAGAAAATTGCTGAACTTCCATACTTGAAACTGGAAGAAGGTTCTGCTGAATACGAATACATGCACGCTCGTCGTAACGCTCTACATGGTTACACACCTCAGCGTCTGCCTAAGTTCACTCAAGAATTTAAAGTGCCTGAGCTAGAAGCTTTCTCTCCACTACTGGGTGAGCAGAAGCGTGATATCTCTACAACTATGGCTTATGTACGTACACTAAACATCCTTCTTAAAGATAAGAACATTGGTAAGAACATCGTTCCTATCATTTGTGATGAAGCTCGTACATTCGGTATGGAAGGTCTATTCCGTCAGGTTGGTATTTACAACCCACACGGTCAAGACTACACACCTGAAGATAAAGGCATCGTTTCTTACTACAAAGAAGCAACGTCTGGTCAAGTTCTTCAAGAAGGTATCAACGAACTAGGTTCGATGGCTTCATGGGTTGCTGCTGCAACTTCATACAGCACGAACGATCTACCGATGATTCCGTTCTACATCTACTACTCAATGTTCGGTTTCCAACGTATTGGTGATATGGCTTGGTTAGCTGGTGACCAACAAGCTCGTGGTTTCCTACTTGGTGCAACTGCAGGTCGTACAACGCTAAACGGTGAAGGTCTACAGCACGAAGATGGTCACTCGCACATCATGGCGAACACAGTACCTAACTGTATCTCTTACGACCCAACGTTTGCTTACGAGCTAGCGGTAATCATGCAAGACGGTATCCGTCGCATGTACGGTGAGAACCAAGAGAACGTTTACTACTACCTAACAGTAATGAACGAGAACTACGCAATGCCAGCAATGCCAGAAGGCGCTGAAGAAGGCATCCGTAAAGGTATCTACAAGCTTGAGTCTTACGCTGGTTCTAAGTCTAAAGTTCAACTAATGAGCTCTGGTACTATCATGAACGAAGCGCGTAAAGCAGCTAAGATCCTGAGCGAAGAGTATGGCGTAGCATCTGACGTGTTCTCTGTAACGTCTTTCAACGAACTGACTCGTGATGGTCAAGCGGTTGAGCGTGACAACATGCTTCATCCAGAAGCTGAAGAGAAAGTACCGTACATCACAACTGTTCTTGGTAACGAGCCTGCAATCGCAGTAACGGATTACATGAAGAACTACGCTGAACAAGTACGTGCATTCATGCCTTCAGAATCATACAAAGTACTTGGTACTGATGGTTTTGGTCGTTCAGACAGCCGTGAAAACCTACGTCGTCACTTCGAAGTAAATGCAGGCTACGTTGTTGTTGCTGCGCTAACTGAACTGGCTAAACGTGGTGATGTTGAAAAATCAGTAGTTGTAGAAGCTATTGCTAAATTCGGCATCGACGCAGACAAAATTAACCCGCAATACGCATAAGACTGGCATTAAGGTAGGTAAATACAATGACAATCGAAATTAATGTACCAGACATCGGTGCTGACGAGGTTGAAGTAACTGAGATTCTTGTAAACGTTGGCGACAAGGTTGAAGAAGAACAGTCACTGATCACTGTTGAAGGCGACAAAGCTTCAATGGAAGTTCCAGCGTCTCAAGCGGGTATCGTTAAAGAAATCAAGATCTCAGAAGGTGATTCTGTTTCTACTGGTTCTCTTATCATGATCTTCGAAGCGGAAGGTGCTGCAGCAGCACCGGCTGCGCCAGCAGTTGAAGCGGCGGCACCAGTTGCAGCTGCTCCTGCAGCGGCAGCTGAGCTTAAAGAAGTTCACGTTCCTGATATCGGCGGTGATGAAGTTGAAGTAACTGAAATCATGGTAGCTATCGGCGACGCAGTAGAAGAAGAGCAATCTCTTCTTACTGTTGAAGGTGACAAGGCTTCAATGGAAGTTCCTGCACCATTCGCTGGTATCGTTAAAGAAATCAAGATCGCTTCTGGTGATTCAGTATCTACTGGTTCTCTAGTGATGGTATTTGAAGTGGCAGGTTCTGGCGCTCCAGTTGCAGCAGCTCCTGCTCCAGCGGCGGCTCCAGCAGCATCTGCTGAGAAAGAAGTGAACGTTCCTGATATCGGTGGCGATGAAGTAGAAGTTACTGAAATCATGGTAGCGGTTGGCGATACAGTAGAAGAAGAGCAATCTCTAATTACTGTTGAAGGCGACAAAGCTTCAATGGAAGTTCCTGCACCATTCTCTGGTACAGTAAAAGAAATCAAGATTGCAGCTGGTGACAAAGTGTCAACAGGCTCTTCAATCATGACTTTCGTTGTTGAAGGCGCAGCTCCAGTAGCAGTAGCGGCTCCAGCACAAGCGGCAACTCCTGTAGCGGCTCCAGCACCTGCTCCAGCGGCAAAAGCAGAAGCTCCAGCAGCTAACGACTTCCAAGAGAACGGCGAGTACGCTCACGCATCTCCAGTTGTTCGTCGTCTAGCTCGTGAATTCGGTGTAAACCTAGCGAAAGTTAAAGGTACTGGCCGTAAGAGTCGCGTACTTAAAGAAGACGTTCAGTCTTACGTTAAAGATGCACTTAAGCGTCTTGAATCTGGTGCAGCAGCATCAGGCAAAGGCGGCGACGGTTCTGCTCTTGGTCTACTACCATGGCCAAAAGTTGACTTTAGCAAGTTCGGCGAAACGGAAGTTCAGAAGCTTTCTAAGATCAAGAAGATCTCTGGCGCTAACCTACACCGTAACTGGGTAATGATCCCTCACGTTACACAGTGGGACAACGCAGATATCACAGAGCTAGAAGCATTCCGTAAAGAACAGAACGCAATCGAAGCGAAGAAAGACACTGGCATGAAGATCACTCCACTTGTGTTCATCATGAAAGCTGTTGCTAAAGCGCTAGAAGCATTCCCAGCGTTTAACTCTTCTCTTTCTGAAGATGGCGAAAGCATCATTCTTAAGAAGTACGTAAACGTGGGTATCGCTGTTGATACACCAAACGGCCTAGTTGTTCCTGTATTCAAAGACGTGAACAAGAAAGGCATTTACGAGCTATCTGAAGAGCTAATGGCTGTTTCTAAGAAAGCACGTTCTGGTAAGCTAACAGCGGCAGACATGCAAGGCGGTTGTTTCACAATCTCTAGCCTTGGTGGTATTGGCGGTACTGCATTTACTCCAATCGTAAATGCTCCAGAAGTAGGCATCTTAGGTGTATCTAAGTCTGAAATTAAGCCAGTTTGGAATGGTAAAGAATTCCAACCACGTCTACAGCTTCCACTGTCTCTATCATACGACCACCGTGTGATCGATGGTGCAGAAGGTGCACGCTTCATTACTTTCCTAAACAGCGCACTATCTGACATTCGTCGTCTAGTACTGTAAGTTAGAAAGTAATTATTAAGGTGACTTTCGGGTCACCTTAATTCTTTATATAAAGACTATTTTTAGAGAACAGTTACCTGCATGTTTCATAAACTGGAAGGGAATTGTTGTCTAGCTCACAGGCTAACTTAAAGCTACTTTCACACTGTTAACATCTCTGTAAAATGTTTCCTGTTTGAAAGTCCAATAATTTAAGAACACCTACTTAGCCTGTTAGGGATAATGACTACAAGAGGTCACAATGAGCAAAGAAATTAAAGCCCAAGTTGTTGTACTTGGTTCAGGTCCTGCTGGTTACTCAGCAGCATTCCGTTGTGCAGACTTAGGTCTTGAAACTGTACTTGTAGAGCGCTACAGCTCTCTTGGCGGCGTATGTCTAAACGTTGGTTGTATTCCATCAAAAGCACTTCTTCACGTTTCAAAAGTAATTGAAGAAGCAAAAGCAATGGCTGAGCACGGCGTTGTATTTGGTGAACCACAAACGGACATCAACAAAATCCGTATCTGGAAAGATAAGGTTGTTGATCAACTGACTGGCGGTCTTGGCGGTATGGCTAAGATGCGTAAAGTGACGGTTGTTAATGGCTTTGGTAAATTCACTAGCCCTAACAGCATTGAAGTTGTTGGCGAAGAAACGACAACTGTTAACTTCGATAACGCAATCATTGCTGCGGGTTCTCGCCCAATCAAACTTCCGTTCATTCCACATGAAGACCCACGTATTTGGGATTCTACGGATGCACTAGAGCTGAAAGAAGTACCAGAAAAACTGCTTATCATGGGTGGTGGTATCATCGGTCTTGAGATGGGTACGGTTTACCACTCTCTAGGTTCTAAAGTTGATGTTGTTGAGATGTTCGATCAAGTTATCCCTGCTGCGGATAAAGACATCGTTAAAGTCTTCACTAAACGCATCAAAGATAAGTTCAAGCTTATGCTTGAGACCAAAGTGACAGCTGTTGAAGCGAAAGAAGATGGTATCTACGTTTCAATGGAAGGCAAAAAAGCACCAGCTGAAGCTGAGCGCTACGATGCTGTTCTTGTTGCTATCGGTCGTGTTCCAAACGGTGCACTTATCGACGCTGAAAAAGCAGGTATCGAAGTTGATGAGCGCGGTTTCATCAATGTTGATAAGCAAATGCGTACTAACGTTGCTCACATCCACGCGATCGGTGACGTAGTTGGTCAACCAATGCTTGCTCACAAAGGTGTGCATGAAGGTCACGTAGCTGCTGAAGTTATCTCTGGTAAGAAGCACTACTTCGATCCTAAAGTAATCCCATCAATTGCGTACACTGAGCCAGAAGTTGCTTGGGTAGGTAAGACTGAGAAAGAAGCGAAAGCGGAAGGCTTGAACTACGAAGTTGCTACTTTCCCTTGGGCTGCTTCTGGCCGTGCAATCGCTTCTGACTGTGCTGACGGTATGACTAAGATGATCTTCGATAAAGAGACTCATCGCGTAATCGGTGGTGCTGTTGTTGGTACTAACGGTGGTGAGCTTCTTGGTGAAATCGGCCTAGCAATCGAAATGGGTTGTGATGCAGAAGATATCGCACTGACTATCCACGCTCACCCAACTCTGCACGAGTCTGTTGGTCTAGCTGCGGAAGTATTCGAAGGTTCAATCACTGACCTTCCAAACAAAAAAGCAGTGAAAAAGAAGAAGTAATTCTTTTTTAATTTGTTTTTAAGTTAATAAAAAACCGCTGATAATTCAGCGGTTTTTTTATTTAAGCCTAGGTAAAACGAATAACTATTACTTAGTTTTTACGACTTGTAGATACAAAGCATATTTAGGTAGCTATCAGTCAGCGTATCTAGTTCTTCTTGTGATTGAGCACGATTTGCCTGAATGAACAGTGAGTAACAAATACCATGGAACAAATTCACTAAGTGAGAAGGGCTGTGTTTATCACACACTTCTTCACGCTCGATAGCTTTAGTAAACATATTCTTCAGTAATGCTTGGTTCGTACGGTTTGTTGTTACAAACAGCGGCCAAACTTCATCACGAGTCGATGCACTCCATTCAAACCATACTTTAAGCCATTGGCAATCATCAGCGACTAATGTCACCATCTGATTAGCAATGTTTTGCAGGTTATCTTTTGCATGCAGGTCTAAGTCAATGTTATCTGTTAAGAAATTAGAAAATTGACGTACAACATGGTTCAAAACTTCATCAACAAGATCTTCACGAGTTGGGAAGTAATTAAAGACAGTTGCAACGGATACTTGAGCAATTTCAGCAATATCTGCGTGTCCACCACGACCAATGCCACGGCGAGCAAATACTTCAAGTGCGATCTCCATTAACTGGAGTTTTCTTTTTAAAGGGGAAAGCCTAGTTCTAGGTCTCTTAGCTATTGAGTCCATATCAGTTCCTTGCCAACGAATTATTATATTAATGATTATTTTGTTATTTACGCACAATGAGTGTAATGGTGCATATGCAAATGGTCAAACAGTTATGATGTTTTTATAGACAGTTATATCAATTTTGATACGGTTTTTGTTATTTTAAATAACACGGCACACTGCAAGTTGATTTCTGAGAGGGCTGAGGAGCCCCTTTAACCACATAAACTCTAGTAAAGTGAAGCCTCAAGGTGGTGTGACTATTTGAGCAGTGCTAGACTTAGCCCCGAAATGGAACGGCAGAGATTCATGTTAGAGTCTAAACTTGTCGCAATTACCCAATAGAATTGAGAGCAGTATGAAGCATACAGTTGAAGTCATGATCTCTGAGCAAGAAGTTCAAGATCGAGTAAATGAACTAGGTAAGCAGATCACGGAACATTACAAAGGTAGTGAAGATTTAGTACTAGTGGGCTTGTTACGTGGATCTTTTGTTTTTATGGCAGATCTTGCTCGTGCGATTAACCTAACTCATCAAGTCGATTTTATGACGGCTTCTAGTTACGGTAATACGATGGAAAGCTCACGTGATGTACGTATCTTGAAAGATCTTGATGATGATATCCAAGGTAAAGATGTACTGCTTGTTGAGGATATTATTGATACGGGTAATACGTTAACTAAGGTCAAAGAAATCTTAAGCTTACGTGGTCCTAAGTCTATCGAGATCTGTACTTTATTGGATAAGCCTTCTCGTCGTGAAGTTCATGTAGATACTAAGTGGATTGGCTTTGAAATCCCGGATGAATTCGTCGTGGGTGTTGGCATTGATTATGCTCAAAAATACCGTCACTTACCTTATATCGGTAAAGTCGTTCCTCAAGAATAAGCTTTATTTAGATTCAATATAAAAGTAAACGCCCGCTTATCATAGCGGGCGTTTTTCTTGTACTAAAACTAAGCTATCAAATCTCGTAACTGTTATTTATTCGATATTGTTTATTTGATACTGAGCTTTGAAATTATTTTAGGATATCTGAGTTTAAAATTTTAGACATAGCAGCCTGGTAGTTAACTTCTAATGATTCTCGGCTTGAGCAACGTACACCAATATCTTGCAATTTTCCGTCACCAATTCCGTAGACAACACCATGAACTTCAACATCTTGTCCACGCTCCCAAGCATTTTGCAATACGGTTGAATTACCTAAGTTATACACTTGTTCAGCTACGTTAATTTCACACAGCTTATCTGCCCATTTTTCTTTAGGCATTTCGCCAAGCCAGTTACGGTGCTTGAGGTATAAATCTCGGATATGTAACAACCAGTTATTAATTAACCCTAAATTAGGGTTTTCTATTGCTGCATTTACACCGCCACAACCGTAGTGACCGCATACAATAATATGCTTAACTTCAAGTACATCAACCGCGTATTGCACGACCGATAAACAGTTTAAATCGGTATGGATTACTTGGTTTGCAACGTTCCTGTGAACAAAAAGCTCACCAGAATATAGACCGGTTAGACGTTCGGCAGGCACTCGGCTATCAGAGCAGCCGATCCAAAGAAACCCAGGATTTTGTCCTTCTTCAAGTGCAGTAAAGTATTCCGGACGTTCAGAGCGAATTGATTCTGACCACTTCGAATTATTTTCAAAAAGCTGTTTAATTTCTGGCATCTTACGTCTTATATCCCTTAAATAAGTTTCGTAACTATACACAATGTTACAAATTCAATCCCTATAAAACTTCATTGAACGGTACTCATCTGACGTGTACTAGCACCAAAAATCATCAACTTACTGATAATGATACGATCTAGTTATATGTCATGATGAATGTGATTGAATTAACACTTTCTGAAAAGTTGTCACATTTGGTAAAGTGATACGGTTTGAGTTTTTATTCGCAGGGAGCTGCATAGTGTTTGGAAGTCGTTTTGAAGATATGAACCTAAAAGGGGATATGTTTGGTGGTGTAACAACGGCCATTATATCTTTGCCTTTAGCTCTTGCTTTTGGTGTTGCCTCTGGTGCTGGTGCGGAAGCAGGGCTGTGGGGCGCCATTATGGTTGGCTTATTTGCGGCCTTGTTTGGTGGTTCAAGTAGTTTGATCTCAGAACCCACTGGGCCAATGACCGTTATTATGACCGCTGTTATGACAAGCATGATGGCAAAGTACCCTGAATCTGGCATGGCGATGACCTTTACGGTCGTGATGATGGCTGGTGCGTTCCAAGTGTTACTAGGGACGTTAAAGTTAGGTAAGTATGTCACTTTGATGCCGTACAGTGTGATTTCCGGCTTTATGTCAGGCATTGGAGTCATACTCATAATCTTACAGCTTTCTCCACTACTTGGTCATGCAGCACCTTCTGGTGGAGTTATGGGGACTTTGGCGGCACTGCCTGATACTGTAGCGAATATGAAGTTCAGTGAACTGTTTTTAGGGTTACTGACGCTTGCGATTCTTTTCTTATTCCCTTCTAAATATCGTAAATACGTTCCTGCTCAGTTGGTTGCTTTAGTCGCCGTCACGTTATTATCTGTCATCATTTTTGATACAGAAACTATTCGCCGTATCGGTGAGATTCCAGCAGGTCTTCCTTCGTTAGTTATCCCAACCATTAATGCTGAAGTTTTTACCACAATGGTCATCGATGCTTTAGTACTGGGTACATTGGGCTGTATTGATACTCTGCTGACTGCGGTCATTGGTGACTCGTTAACTCGTAAAGAACATGACTCTGATAAAGAGCTTCGTGGTCAGGGTATTGCGAATATTCTTTCAGGTTTGTTTGGAGCATTGCCTGGTGCCGGCGCAACGATGGGAACCGTGACGAATATCCAAGTCGGCGCCCGATCCCCGCTTTCTGGTGTGATCAGGGCATTGGTATTAGCGCTTGTTGTGCTAGTTGCTGGTGGGCTGACTGAACCAATTCCAATGGCTGTTCTTGCCGGTATTGCCGTTTATGTTGGTTTTAACATTCTTGATTGGAGTTTTATTCAGCGAGCTCATAAGGTGAGCTTTGCTGGTATGGCGATCATGTATGGTGTAATGCTATTAACAGTGTTTGTTGACCTGATTGTTGCGGTTGGGCTTGGTGTTTTTATTTCAAACATTTTAATTATTGAGCGTTTGAGCCGTGAGCAAGCAAGGCAGGTTAAAGCAATCAGTGATGCCGATGAGGATGATTTGCCATTGACGGATAGTGAACGTCAGTTACTCGATAGTGCTAATGGTAAAGTTCTGTTTTTCTATTTATCAGGTCCAATGATCTTCAGTGTATCAAAAGCAATATCTCGCCAACACTCAAGTATTGCGGACTATGAAGTTATGATTCTCGATCTAACGGATGTCCCAATGATCGATGTGACGGTCGGGTTGGCATTAGAAAATGCTATCAAAGATGCGCTGGATGCAAAGTGTGAAGTTTACTTATTGTGCCCTAATGAAAGCACACGTCAGCAGCTTGAAAAGTTCCATGTGATTGACCTTGTTCCTGAATCTAATACTTATCGCTTTAGATATGAAGCTTTAAACGCTGCTAAAACTTATGTCGACAGAGATGAACATCAATTTGATGCAGTTTAACGTTCAGAGCGAAATTTAATTTCACTGAACTTAATCTTGCTACACTTAAGACCGTATAGATGACGCCGTTGAGTTTCCCACTTAACGGCGTTTTTATTTGTTTGGAATGAGTTTACTTATTTTCGGAAGGTCTAAAATGTGAAAACCCCAATGCTTATTTGTATTAATCGTCAATGAACGATAGACTTGCTGGCAAAACGATCGTCATGCAATATTTAAGAGCTATGAAATCTCACTGCTTGATCATTGTGGATCGAAAAATATACGACTAATAATCATAAAATGGCAATGTATCTTTATGTATGCTCTGGAAATTGAACAGTTAAGAAAAACGTATGCTGGTGGCTTTGAAGCCTTAAAAGGCGTGAGTTTAAGTGTTGAAAAAGGCGACTTTTACGCGCTGCTTGGTCCAAATGGAGCAGGAAAATCTACTACCATTGGTATTATCTCTTCTTTGGTCAACAAGACTTCAGGTCAGGTTAAAGTCTTTGGCTATGACATTGATACCGACCTTGAGCTAGCAAAGCAAAACCTAGGCTTGGTTCCTCAAGAATTTAATTTCAACCCTTTTGAAACCGTTGAACAAATTGTACTTCAGCAAGCTGGTTACTACGGTGTGCCAAGACCGCTAGCAAAAGAGCGTGCTGAAAAATACCTGACTCAGTTGGACTTGTGGGAAAAGCGTAACGAGAGAGCTCGTAATTTATCTGGTGGTATGAAGCGTCGTTTGATGATTGCTCGCGCATTGATGCACGAACCGCAATTGCTGATCTTAGATGAACCGACTGCTGGGGTAGATATTGAACTGCGACGTTCAATGTGGGAGTTCCTTAAAGAGATAAACGAAAAGCAGGGCATTACTATTATCTTAACCACGCACTACTTAGAAGAAGCTGAAATGTTGTGTCGTAATATCGGAATAATTAATCGCGGTGAACTGATTGAGAATACGACTATGAAGGCGTTACTTGGTAAGTTGAGTGCTGAGACTTTTATTCTCGATTTAGAAGAGGGCGTATCTGAGCCTCAGTTAGAAGGTGTAAATAGCCAAGTGATGGTGAATGGCTCATTAGAAATCGAAATCGATAAGAACTTAGGTTTGAATACGATCTTTGCTCAATTGAGTGAGCAAAATGTGAAAGTCCTTTCTATGCGTAATAAGGCAAACCGTTTAGAAGAGCTATTTGTGAGTATTGTCCGTGAAGGGAGTAAGTAATATGTACAGCCTATACTGGACCGCTTTCCGCAGTTTATTGAGCAAAGAAATCAATCGTTTTACGCGTATCTGGGTGCAAACACTAGTGCCACCAGCCATTACGATGACTTTGTATTTCATCATATTCGGTAACTTGATTGGTTCTCGAATTGGTGAAATGAACGGCTTTAGCTACATGGAATACATTGTCCCTGGTTTGATCATGATGTCGGTTATTACTAACTCTTATTCCAATGTTGCTTCTTCGTTCTTTAGCGCTAAATTTCAAAAGAATATTGAAGAATTACTCGTCGCGCCAGTTCCGAATTATGTGATTATTGCCGGTTTCGTGATGGGCGGCGTGGTACGTGGCTTATTGGTGGGTACGATAGTGACGTTTGTTTCACTGTTCTTTGTTGACCTGCAGGTTGACCATTGGGGAGTGATTATTGCGACCGTATTTCTGACTTCGGTTGTGTTCTCCCTAGGAGGGCTAATCAACGCGGTATTTGCACGTACGTTTGATGATATCTCTATCATTCCGACGTTTATTCTTACGCCGCTGACTTACCTCGGTGGTGTGTTCTATTCAATCAGTCTGTTGCCTGAGGTATGGCAGAGTGTGTCTAAATTGAATCCTATCGTGTATATGGTGAACGCGTTTCGATATGGCTTCCTAGGTGTATCTGATGTCGGTATTGTGACTTCGTTTGGTGTGCTAGGTGCATTCATCGTAGTGTTATATGCCATTGCGCACTATTTAGTGACTAAAGGTATCGGCTTGCGCAGTTAGTACGTTTAAATCAGCACTAAATGTTAGATAAGAAAAAGGTCGATATGATATCGACCTTTTTTATGCTTTGTATTTAGGAGGAAGATGGCTATTCAGCGGTTTCTTCTTTTACTTCATCTTTTGTTTCCGTAACTAAGTCTAGAACTTGGTTATCGATAAGACGAGTTTTACCTAAGAAAGCAGACATTAAAATAACAGCTTGTGTAGAATCACTCGTAATCGCTTGCATAGTGCGAGCATCACAGATGAAAAGTTCATCGGGCTGTAAGTCTGCTGCACGCAACTGATCGGTTGCATCTTCAATAACAGATGCATAATCATCACGACCACCACGGATAGCACTGCTTATCCAACGCATTGTGCGAGCTAGAACTGGCGCTCTTTGGCGTTCATCTATAGTTAGATTACTATTACGAGAACTCATGGCTAAGCCATCCATTTCACGAACTGTCGGCACGCCAATAATTTCAATATCGAGTGCTAAATCTAATGTCATTTGGCGAATCACAGCCAGTTGCTGAAAATCCTTTTCACCAAAGCATGCAAAGTTAGGCTGAACAATGTTAAATAACTTAGTCACGATGGTAGACACACCGCGGAAATGACCAGGGCGAGATGCACCTTCTAGCATATGAGATATGCCAGGTACTTCAACGAAGGTCTGTTTATCCAAACCTTCTGGGTACATATTCTCTGGGGTTGGTGTAAAGACCAGTTCCACACCTTCACCTGTTAACTTGTTCAAGTCAGCTTCTAAGGTACGAGGGTAGTTGTTTAAATCGTCTGTGCGATCAAACTGCATTGGGTTTACAAAAATGCTAACCACAACAATGTCAGCATGTTCACGAGCTTTCCTAACTAAAGTTAGGTGTCCTTCATGAAGATTACCCATTGTTGGTACAAACGCAATGGTACGGTCATCTCGTTTGTATTGTTTGATTTGCTCACGAAGAGCCGCGATATCAGCAAAAGTTTGCATTAGTACTCCTAAGCGATTGTGTGAGCGTCATCAGGGAAGATTGCATTTTCTACATCTTCTTTGTATTTCGCTACTGCTTTACGCATATCGCCAGTTTCAGCTAGGAAATTCTTAGAGAACTTCGGCATGTAGTTTGCTGAGATACCAAACATATCGTGCATCACTAAGATTTGACCGTCAGTTACGCTACCTGCGCCAATACCAATTACTGGTACGTCACAAGCTTCTGTAATTCGTTTCGCTAAAGATGCGGGTACGCATTCTAATAGAACAATTTGAGCACCTGCATTTTGAAGAGCAAGGGCATCAGCAACCATTTTATCGGCTTGTTCATCATTGCGACCTTGAACCTTATAGCCGCCAAAAATATTGACCGATTGTGGTGTTAGTCCAAGGTGAGCACAAACTGGTACTGCACGTTCTGTTAGCATTTTAACGGTATCAACCAACCAACTTCCGCCTTCGATTTTTACCATGTTAGCGCCTTCGCGCATCAGCGTTGCCGCGTTTTCGCAAGCTTGCTCTGGTGTTGCATAGCTCATGAAAGGCATGTCAGCCATTAACAAACAGTTTGGGCTACCAGCACGCACTGAACGAGTATGATAAGCAATATCTTGAATCGTTACAGGCAGTGTGTCTGTTTTCCCTTGAAGAACCATACCTAAAGAGTCACCCACTAATAAAACTGGGATGTCTTGGCTTTCAAATAATTGGGCAAAACTAGCATCATAAGCTGTAGACGTTGCAAATTTACGACCTTCTTGTTTGCACTTGATTAAGTCGTTAATGGTTACTTTTTTCATAATGATTCCTTACTGTGTTTGACTATCTCTGCCAAACATCGAGCCCATTCTTATCTACTATTTTTAGTAGGTTAGTTAGCTCTGTCCCATCTGGGAGTTGTAAACTTGGAGCGATTTCAGCAAGCGGATAGAGCACAAACTCTCGCTCTTTCATTCCATAGTGTGGAACAGTTAAACGCTCTGAATCGATCACCTCATTGCCGAATAGGATGATATCGAGGTCCAAAGTCCTTGGACCCCAGCGCTCATCCTTACGGACACGCCCTTGCTCTAACTCAATTTTTTGTGTGCAATCAAGTAGTTCAAGAGGCGTTAATTCAGTTTGAATAGCTACCACCGCGTTTATGTAATCGGGTTGATTTTGCGGCCCCATTGGAGTGCTACTATATAGCTTAGAAGTCGCAATAAACGTTGAACGCGGTAGGTTTTTTAGTGTTTCGATGGCCAGATTTGCTTGGCTCACCGGGTCGGCTAGATTACTGCCGACCGCGATATATGCCGTGATCATTCTGCTGGCTTACTTTTCTTTTTACGGTAGGTTTTACGGCGGCGGTTACCTGAAGGTTTTCCTGGATTCGCAACATCATTTGCCATTGCCTGACGCATATTTCTACCTGCGTTTTGGAAGGTCTCCCACCATTTAGCAAGGTCGAGAGTTTCACCTTGTTCGATTTCGCCGCGCATTTCTAAGAAGTCAAAACCTGCTCGGAATTTATTTAACTCCATAAGGCGGAAAGCACGTTTGCCATTACGACGAGGTAAGCGAAGCTGAAGCTGCCATATTTCACGAATGGTTGCCGTGTGGCGACGTGGGATAGCAAGAGACTTAACTTGCTGATCTAAAATCAGGTTGCTTGCTTCCATAATTGCATCGTAGTGAGCAACGCCTAGCTCAGCGACTAATTTTTCTGCTAGCTTATTCATTGGATACCAAAGAATAGCCGCGAACATAAACGCTGGGTTAACTCGTTTGCCGTCTTCAATACGAAGGTCGGTTGAATCTAAGACTAGATCCAACATTTGCTCGGTTTCAGAGGAATAATCTTCAGTAAAGTGCTCAGCAACCGTAGGGAAAATTTGTTGGAATAAATTGTACTCACGCATTAAGTGGTACGTTTCTAAACCATGACCTGATTGCAGTAATTTCAGTGACTCTTCATACAGACGTGCGGCAGGAATATCTTTTAGAAGGTGTGCAAGGTGCTCAATTGGATCGGCTGTATCTTCTTCGATATCAAAGTCGAGTTTTGCTGCAAATCTCATTGCACGAAGCATACGTACAGGATCTTCGCGGTAACGAACTTCCGGTTCACCAATTAGACGAATTAACTTATCTTCAAGATCTTCCACGCCACCAGCATAATCGTGAATGCTGTAGTCACTGATGTTGTAGTACATCGCGTTAATCGTGAAGTCACGTCTTTCTGCATCTTCATCGACACTTCCGTAAACATTGTCACGAAGAAGCATACCTTCTTTTGATTGAGCAGAAACGTTTTTCGATGGTTCTTGATGGTGTCCACGGAAAGTGGCGACCTCAATAATATCTCGACCGAACATGATATGTGCAAGGCGAAAGCGGCGACCAATTAGGCGGCAGTTTCTAAATAGATTTTTAATTTGTTCTGGTGTTGCGTTTGTCGCAATATCAAAATCTTTTGGCTGAGTACCGAGTAAAATATCGCGTACACCACCACCGACTAAAAATGCGTCAAAACCCGCACCATTCAGCCGATAAAGCACTTTTAGTGCATTGTCACTGATCTGCTTGCGTGAAATATTGTGCTCTTGGCGAGTGTAAATATTCAGAGCTAATTCATGAAAGCTACGTTGTTCACTTGGGGTATTGTCGTTTGTATTCATTAGTTTATAGCAAAGTTGGTATCGCCAACTTTGATTTTCTCTAGTCAAAAGTGGTGTTGCAGCGCGTAATTGCGGCTAATAATAGCCTAGCGCGAGGCATTTGAGAATATGAGCGTGACCGCAAACCATTCTGAATGACGGTATTTTTGTGCTCAAAGACCATTTTAGCTGTCGTGTATTTGCTGCAAAGTGTTCGGTAGCAGGGTTAAATCCCAATTTTTGCAGCCCCATAATAGAATATCGTCTATTGGTGAGGTTGCTATATTTTTCGGAATATTAAATCCTAAAAATTGCATTGCTGTCAGTAATGTAGGTACTGGGTTATCTATATCAATAGCTGTTGCGTAGTTTTGCTTTGATAATTTCTGACCATTTTTATCTGTTGCCAGTGGTAAGTGTAAATAACTGACTTCAGGCTGCCCTAGCATCTTATATAAGCTTATTTGTCGTCCTGTTGGCTCAATTAAGTCAGCGCCTCGAACAACTTCTGTTATTCCTTGGTCAATATCATCCAGAACGACCGCGAGATTATAGGCAAAAAGACCATCACGTCTTTTGATAATAAAATCTTCTTTTGCCAATGCTGGTGGAATATCAATTTGACCATGACGCAAATCCTGGAAATTCTCAACAGGGTATTCCATAGCTAAGCGCACCGCACTCATAGAAGCGTCATTGATATTTTTATGGCGGCATGTACCAGAATAAAAGCCACCTAATTCTTTTATCTGTTTACGAGTGCATTGGCAAAAGTAGGCTTTATCGGTTAATAGCCATTGCTCAATTTGAGCTTGATACAATTCATGCCTTTGGCTTTGGTAAACGACTTCACCATCCCAAAATAGATGATAGCTTTTCAGTGTTTGTAATATTAGTTCAGCAGCCCCTGCCATTTCTCGGGGCGGGTCTAAATCTTCAATTCTAACGAACCATTGTCCACCGTTTGCTTTAGCTTGAAAGTAACTGCCTAAGGCGGCTACTAAAGATCCAAAATGCAAAGGACCTGATGGAGAAGGTGCAAAACGCCCAATATAACTCATGATTTGAACCTAATATTTCAACAAGGAAGAGGAATAAAAACGATGCGGGATGAATTAAGGACTCGTAACCTGAATTCTGGAAACAAGAAAGGGAGCAAGCGCTCCCTTTCTTTATATTTGCTAAGGCATTAACCCTGCATTTGCTTCTCTTTAATTTCTGCAAGTGTCTTACAGTCAATACAAAGATCCGCAGTTGGGCGAGCTTCAAGACGACGGATGCCAATCTCAACACCACAAGAATCACAGAAGCCAAAATCGTCTTCTTCGATTTTATCTAGTGTCTTTTCAATTTTCTTGATCAGACGACGCTCACGGTCGCGGTTACGCAACTCTAGGCTGAACTCTTCTTCTTGTGAAGCACGGTCAACTGGATCTGGGAAGTTTGCTGCTTCGTCCTGCATGTGGTGCACAGTACGGTCAACTTCAACCCTTAACTGGTTGCGCCAAGCTTCTAAAATCTTGGTAAAGTGTTCAGTTTGCTCAGGTGACATGTACTCTTCACCTGGCTTTTCTTGATATGGTTCAACACCAGCGATGGCTAGGATGCCTAGCGCTTTTTTCTTAGATTCTGGCATACAGCATCTCCTATTTACACCTAGTCAACTGCTAAGCAGCTAATTTTTAGGCGGGTATCTATAGCAGAAAGATGTGGTGCTGGCAAACTCTTGTGCATAAACTTGTAATCAATGTGAACTATCAGTGCTTTTGCTTAGTTCCTGATAAATTTCAGTGAATGTTTAAGTTCCATCTGAGTATTGCTTAGTTCTGCTTTATAGCAAAGAACTTCAACTCCAGCGTCTTGTGCTTGTTTTAGTAATAATGAATATTTGGCGTCTATATGGTGTGCCGAAGAGACTTTTTCAATACCTGAATGTAAAACAGTGAATAAAAGTACAGCTCTGCTTCCAGATTCGACCATTTCTGTGAGTTCGCGCAGATGCTTTTGACCTCTTGTTGTCACTGTGTCTGGAAAATAACCTTGTCCCTGTAGGGTATCATCCAAAAGTGTGACGCTTTTTACTTCAACATAGCAACTCGGTTTATCTGGATCGTTTAAAAGAATATCAATACGGCTATTTTCACTGCCATATTTCACTTCGGTGCGTAATTCTTTGTACCCTGAAAGTTCAACTATAGCTCCATTTTCAATCGCTTCCACTGCTAGTTGATTGGCTCTTGCAGTATTAATGCAAATCTTATGACCTTCTAAGGTTTCAGAAAGCTCCCAACTATTGGGGTATTTACGTTTTGGATTGTCAGATGTCGAGTACCAAACGGTGTCTCCTTCCGTTGCACACCCTGTCATTGCGCCTGTATTGGCACAGTGAATAGTGCGCTCGCTGCCATCAGGTAAGGTAATGTCAGTGAGAAAGCGTTTATAACGTTTAATGAGTGTGGCTGGTTCTAATGGCGGTTCGAAGTGCATTTTACTTATTTCGATAGATGGGTTTTTATGTACAATATTGGCAACATTACACCATAAGGTCTTCCCATTGTCACAACTTCCTCCGCCGTCAACGCTACCTATTGAAGCTGTGATCCCAGAATTATTATCTGGTGTCCAAAATAGTACCCAACTTATCCTTAAAGCTGCGCCTGGTGCTGGGAAATCTACGTATTTTCCTTTGCAACTCGTCTTATCAAAAGCGGTGGCAGGAAAAATTATCATGTTGGAGCCAAGACGTTTAGCGGCGAGAAATATCGCTACTTACTTGGCTCAACAGTTATGTGAAAAAGTCGGGGAGACGGTTGGCTATCGTGTTCGTGGGGAAAGCAAAACAAGCCCTTCCACTAAGCTGGAAATTGTCACTGAAGGGATCATGACACGAATGATCCAAGCCGATCCCGAACTTGTCGGTGTCGACTTAGTTATTTTCGATGAGTTCCATGAAAGAAGCATTCACGCTGATACAGCCTTAGCGTTTAGTTTGGAGATTCAAGAGGCACTACGTGATGATCTAAAAATTGTTGTCATGTCAGCAACGCTGGATCAGCAAGCCTTGCAAAGCCTACTTCCTAGTGCGGTTTATGTTGAATCTCAAGGGCGTTCATTCCCCGTGTCATTTCATCATCGCCCACTCTCATCTAATGAATATGTTGAAGCCAAAATGGCGCGCCAGATAGAACAGTTAATGGCTTCGGAGTCTGGTTCATTACTGGCATTTCTACCTGGTGTGTCTGCAATTAAACAAGTAGAAAAGCAGCTGCACCATTTAGGTGAAGAGATCGATGTTTGTACGCTTTATGGACAATTGAGCTTTTCACTGCAGCAGCAAGCCATTTCGCCATCTCCCAAAGGGCGTCGAAAAGTTGTTTTAGCCACCAATATTGCCGAAACCTCTTTAACCATTGAAGGTATTCGAATGGTGGTGGATTCTGGGTTAGAAAGAGTCGCTAAGTTCAATTTAAAAACAGGTATCACTAAATTAGAGCAGGTAAGAATCTCTCAATCTTCAGCCGAACAAAGAGCTGGTCGAGCCGGGCGTATTGAAGAAGGTTTATGTGTTCGTCTTTATTCTGAAGAACAGTTGAAACAGCAACCTTTAGTACCTGAACCTGAGATTTTACATTCTGACTTAGCGCCCTTGGTTGCAGAGCTTGCCCAATGGGGAGCAAATGATGCGAGTGATTTACAGTGGTTGGATATCCCTCCCCTCGCAAGTATTCAGCAAGCCTCGCAGTTATTAGAGAAACTAGGGCTGCTTGATTCAAAAGGAACGCTTACGGCTCTTGGAAAAGATGCACAAAAGCTTGGTTTAGATCCTCGTATTGCGAGCATGTTAGTAAAAGCATCTCAGAAAAATCACGCACTATTGAATGCCGCTTTAGCGATTGCCGCTTTGCTGGAAGAGCCTGAACGAAATGTCAGTGATTTGCAGCACTCCTTACATCGGTTAAAACAAGGAACTCATGCTAAAACTAAGATTGTTTTGCAAAGAGGGCAAAGCTTAGCTCGTAAATTCCAGTGCTCTTTTGATGTAAAAGGAGTCGATGAATCGTTGATCGCATTGACTTTGTGCTTGGCTTTTCCTGACCGTTTAGCTCAGTCAAGAAAGATCGGGGATGGTAAATTTCTTCTTGCCAATGGACATGGCGCAGAGATGCGGTCTGATAATTCTTTGATAAATAGTGAATACATTGTCGCGATTGATTTGATGAGGACTTCAAACAGTGCCAGTCAGATATTCTTAGCGGCTGATGTTGATATCAACCTTTTAGAAAATACTTTTCCTGAATTGTTATCAATAGAAGAGTATGTTGACTGGGATGAAAAAAGAGGGCGTTTAATTGCAGAGATGCGTTCATGTATTGGCGATTTAGTTATTCATCGAAAGGCATTACCAGAGCCTAACTCTAGTCAAATTACCGAAGCAATGCTGACGTATATTCGGCGTAAAGGTTTAGCGTGTTTGAACTGGACTGAGTCGGCATCTCAGTTACTTGAAAGAATCCGTTGCGGTATGCTTTGGTTACCTGAGCAAGAATGGCCAGCAATGGATGAAGAACATCTACTTCGAAATATAGAAAGTTGGCTTGCACCTTACTTAGTTTCTGTTAAATCAGTTAAGGGACTAACTAATGTTTCGGTTGAGCAAGCCTTACTTGCTCGACTTGGATGGCCGCTTAATCAAGATATTGATAATTGGCTTCCAACTAAATACACCATGCCTACTGGGTCTCAAAAAAGAATCCGATATGATGGAAAATCGGAGCCAGTGATTTCAGTGCGTATGCAAGAAGTCTTCGGCGAGCAAGATTCTCCTATGATCGCTTTAGGGCGAAAGAAAGTCGTACTAGAGCTGTTATCTCCGGCTCAGCGTCCCTTGCAAATTACTCAAGATTTAGCGGGGTTTTGGGCTGGAGCGTATAAAGAAGTGCAAAAAGAAATGAAAGGGCGATATCCCAAACATCCATGGCCAGATGACCCTGCGAACCATGTTGCGACGACAAAAACTAAACGACAGCTGAACCGATAATGATTAAAAAAATTGCTCAAATTAAACTTAGCGCTCCTAAAAAAGCACCACCTAAAAAGGCGCCAGCTAAAAAATCACCAGCCACAAAAGCAGCTAAGCCTCGTAAGCCAAGAGCTGCCTCAAAAAGTAAAGGGAAAGCAAAATCCACAAAGCAAAAATCATCGAAAGGGTGGTTAAAAATATTGTGGAGCATTGGCTGGAAGTCAACTTTGGCTGTGGCAGCGGTTTTATTATTTGTCGGCATCTATTTAGGCACGATAGTTAAGCAGAAATTTGATGGGCAGTTATTTGACCTTCCCACAGTTGTGTATGCTCGCGTCCTGCATTTATCGCCAGGCACTCAAGTCAGTATTGAGCAGATTCGAAATGAATTGGATGTATTGAATTACCGAAAAGTTCAAGCGCCAAGACACCCAGGTGAGTACTCATCATCATCGACCAAAATTGAATTGATTCGTCGCCCTTTTGAGTTTGTCGATGGTCCTGAGCCTGATCGCCATATTATGTTGTTCTTTAAAGGTAATGAGTTGACTCGTATTAAGTCTCTTGAGCAAGATGCGGATATGGGGTACTTGAGAATTGAGCCTAAAATGTTGGGTATGCTTGAAAAGAGTAATGATGAACAACGTTTATTCTTAAGACGAGAGCAGTTCCCAGAAGTGATGGTTGATGCTTTGCTGGTAACAGAAGACCGAAATTTTTATCAGCACGAAGGTGTATCACCACTGGCGATTGCCCGAGCTATGGTCGTGAACGTAAAAGCAGGAAGAACGGTTCAGGGGGGCAGTACGCTGACTCAGCAATTGGCAAAGAATCTCTTTTTATCCAGTGAGCGAACCATATGGCGTAAAGTGAGAGAGGCGTATATCGCGCTGATTTTAGATTATCGTTACAGCAAAGATCAGATCTTAGAAGCTTACTTAAATGAAGTGTATGTGGGGCAAAGTGGTGGCGAAGCGATCCATGGTTTTGGTCTTGCCTCTCGCTTGTACTTTGGACAACCCGTTCAAGAACTAAGAATTGATCAAGTTGCTCTTCTTGTTGGAATGGTGAAAGGACCTTCTTATTACAACCCTGTTCGTTACCCAGAAAGAGCTAAAAAGAGGCGAGATCTCGTATTACGCTTGATGATGCAGCAAGATATTTTAACGGCTGAACAGTTTAATGAAGCCGCTAGCCGAGATCTAGACATTCAAGATAACCCTCGTATCGCTAGCCGTCAGCCTGCTTATTTCCAGCAAGTGAATAGAGAGCTTAAGCAATATGTAGGTGATAAGTTTCAAGCTCAAGCTGGGCTGCGTGTGTTTACCTCTCTTGACCCTGTCTCGCAAGATAAGCTTGAAAAATCGATAGCTAATAAAGTGCCTTCTTTAGCCAAAACTGCAGGCGACAAATTAGAAGCTGCTGCGATCGCTGTTGACCGAAATACTGGCGAAATCCGAGCTATGGTTGGAGGGAAGCGAACCGGATATGATGGGTTTAATCGCGCATTAAATGCTAGCCGCCCAATTGGTTCGCTAGTTAAGCCTGCTGTGTATTTAACAGCGCTCCAGCAGCCAGACAAGTACACGTTAGCCACCACACTTATGGACACACCTTTAAGCCTAAAAGGGAGTAAAGGAAGCGTTTGGAGCCCTAGGAACTTTGATAGAAAATTTCGAGGTGAAGTGCCAATGTATGTAGCGTTGTCAAAGTCTTACAACGTACCGACAGTACGGTTAGGCATGCAACTTGGTATCAAAGAGGTGTCCAATACTTTAGAAAAACTAGGGGTTGATAAAAGTGAAATAAGACCTGTGCCTTCTATGTTTTTAGGTGCATTTTCACTAACGCCATATCAAGTGGCTCAAATGTATCAAACCTTAACCAACTCTGGCCGAAAAGCGCCATTGTCTGCCTTGCGTTCTGTAGTGGATTTTGATGGTAATGTGCTTTATCAATCTATCCCAAGAGTCTCACAAAGTGTGGACCAACAAGCGGCATGGCTGACAACTTATGCCATGAAAAAAGGTGTTTCAGAAGGGACTGGGCGCTTTTTATCAAGTCAATTCTCTTGGGCGGCGCTCGCAGGGAAAACTGGCACCAGTAATGATAGCCGTGATAGTTGGTTTGTCGGGGTCGACGGGCGTGAAGTGACCACTATTTGGTTAGGACGAGATGACAATAAACCGACTAAATTAACCGGTTCCAGTGGTGCATTACGAGTTTATGCTGATTATTTACAACAGCGCATCCCAGAAAAACTTATCTTACCGTGGCCGACAAATATTGCGACGGCACATTTTAATAAAAGCGCGCAGGGCGGTTTAACATTTGATTGTGATGGTTCTATTACCATTCCCGTCTGGGATGAAAAAGGTGAAATAAAACAAGGCTGTGAAAGTCAGCCAAAACAGTGGCTAAAAAAGCTTTTTCAGTGGTAGAGTCGCTATAGAAAACAATGACAAGGAATGAATTTAGATGGTCGTATCCCGTTGGCTAAATAGCTATGTAGGTGTATTGAGCGCTGTATTTAGTTTTAGTGTACTAGCTGATAGTACGAATATATCTGAAAATATTGCAGCTGCAGAAAGCGCTGTGGTAGCAAAGTCAGAGTCTTTATCTCAGGATGAGAAAACACGCCCAACCGTTGCCGTGGTCTTGGCTGGTGGTGGTGCGAAAGGCGCCGCTCACATTGGTGTTCTAAAAGCACTTGAAGAGATGCAAGTTCCCGTTGATTACATAACAGGTACTAGTATGGGAGCTTATGTCGGTGGCTTGTACGCTACGGGCATGAGCGCTGAAGAAATTGAAAGTTTCATCTATACGATTGACTGGAATAAAGGTTATCGAGACAGGGTTAACCGCAGTGAACGTCGTGTTAGAGACAAAGAGTATGAAGATCGTTACCAATTAACGACGGATCTTGGTTTGCGCTGGGGCGAGGTACGCGCACCAAAAGGTGTAGTACAAGGTCAAAATATGCTACGCATTCTACGTGAAACTACGGGAAACCTTTCTCAGCTTGAATCGTTTGATCAACTTGCAGTGCCGTATCGCTCTGTCGCTACTGATATTATCGAATTAGAAGAAGTTGTTATCGACAAGGGCTACTTAGTTGACGCGATGATGGCAAGTATGTCTGTACCAGGTGCATTACCTCCTTACGATTTGGATGGGAAAATGCTCGTTGATGGTGGCGTGACCAATAATATGCCCGTTGATGTGGCAAGAGCCATGGGCGCTGATATTGTCATTGCTGTTGATATTAGTACGGACTACAAAGATGAAGAAGACTTTACAACGTTTTTAACGGTGGCAGATCAACTCTCAAATTACCTTGTTCGTCGAAGTACTCAAAGGCAAGCCAAAACGCTCAATGAAGAGGACGTATTTCTTCAGCCGGATGTTGGAGAAATGGAAACGACTGAATTTGATAAAATGCCGAGCGCCTATCAGGCGGGTTATGACATAGCATATCAATTTGAAGACCAGTTAAGAGCGTTGTCTGTGACGAGTGCTAAATTTCAAGGTTACATTGATCATAAACAAGCAGCACGAAAGCAGTTAAGTCATATTGATAATGTTGTGGTGGATAGTGTGACCATTAATAACAACACGCACTATACCGATAAATTACTTCAAAACCGTTTGGCTTTGGAAAGTGGTGATGTTCTGAAGACTCGTCATTTAGAGTCGAGTGTTCAAGAGTTATATGCTTTAGATCGATTTGAGCTGATTACTTATCGGTATGAAAAAGTCGGTGATGAGGACCATCTAGTTGTGGATGTGGATGAAAAATCTTGGGGACCTAATTACCTCAATTTTCGTTTCTATTTAGAAGATGACTTTGAAACAGAAAGTACCTACGCGTTAGGGATGTCTGCAAATTTCACCGATATAAATGCACATGGTGCAGAGCTTAGAACGAATATTGAGATGGGGACGGATAAGCTCATTGAGGCTGAATTGTTTTCTCCTTTCTTTTCAAAAGAAAAACTGTTTACGTCCGCCTCATATGTATACAGCAAACAAAAACGAAACCTACCAGCTTCGATTGATGCTATTGAAAAGCCTTCGCTAGAAGTCACGCAAGATTTCATCCCTTTGACCTACTTAGAGAATATCGGAGAGGTTGCTTTTGGCTATCAACCGACGTTATGGCAAGAGTTTAAATTTGGCGCTCGATACACTGACGGTAAAGTGGATTCGTCTTCACTATCCTCAATAGGTAGCATTGATTTTACTCGTACAGGGGCCTTTGCTGCTTATCGTTTAGATACACTAGACAGCTTTAGTTTACCGACAAAAGGTTACTATTTTGATTTTGAATATTTAGTATCACACGATGATACTAAATCGAATGTCGTAGGCACCCCTACCGAAAAGTCGAGTGATACTGTATATGAATTGAATGCTAAATTTTTAGCTGCACAAAGTTATAAAAGGCATACTTTAGTCGCAAAGTTAGATTACGGGATTGTTGAGAGCAAAAACGCTACTTTTCCAATTGATCCCAAAGAGCTTGGTGGCTTCTTGAATTTATCGGGTATTCCTCGAAATAGTTTAATTGGGCAGAACTTAGCTTACTCTAGTTTAGTGTACCGATATAAGTGGTTTGAAAATGACTTTGGGTTATTCCAATCCCCAGTTTATCTAGGTGCGTCGATAGAGCATGGGGGAGTTTGGTCAGACAATAACTTAAAACTGCATGAAGCCCCAATGTACACCGCAGGGTCGATATTCACCGGAGTTGATTCTCCGATTGGTCCTATTATTTTCGCATACGGTAAGACTGAAAATAATTATGATTCTATTTACTTAATTATTGGTACATCTTACAAATAATCAATTGTTTGATAGCAGGTAAAACGCATAAATAGCCAAAAAAGTTAGAACTTTAGTCTTAACTTGCTATGTTGGTCAAAATGATGAGATTTTAATTTATCGTTAAATTTGCTATTGTACTGCCCACAGTTTGGCCTCTCTGGCGCTGCTGATTATTCTTTGTATATTCTCATAAAGGTCAAAGATAGTTAGTTGAATTGGCAATGGAGAGCCAAGTTTCCAAGGATGTTTACTCCATCACTATTCTCAATATAGAGTAATGATAATAAATGGAGGAACCGCAATGAGAGGAAAAAGTCGTGCTTGAAGCCTACCGTAAACACGTCGCAGAGCGTGCTGCCGAAGGAGTTGTTCCTAGACCGCTAAATGCCGAGCAAGTTGCTGGCCTAGTTGAACTACTTAAAACCCCACCCCAAGGTGAAGAAGACGTTCTTCTTGATCTACTAGAAAATCGAATTCCTCCAGGTGTTGATGAAGCTGCTTATGTAAAAGCTGGCTTTTTAACTGCAATTACTAAAGGTGAAGTCGAATCACCATTAGTAAGCCGTGCTAAAGCTGCTGAATTACTTGGTACTATGCAAGGCGGTTACAACATTGAATCACTTGTATCTCTATTAGACGATGCAGAACTTGCTCCTATTGCTGTTAAAGCGCTGTCGCATACTCTACTCATGTTTGACGCATTCTATGATGTAGAAGAGAAAGCAAAAGCGGGCAACGAATTTGCACAACAAGTTCTTCAATCTTGGGCTGACGCAGAATGGTTTACTGCAAAAGATAAAGTTGCAGAAAAAATCACAGTTAAAGTTTTTAAAGTTACTGGTGAAACGAACACCGATGACTTATCACCAGCACCTGATGCTTGGTCACGTCCAGATATTCCAGTACACGCAAAAGCGATGCTGAAAATGGAGCGTGATGGTATCACTCCTGACGAACAGGGTAGTGTTGGTCCAATCAATCAAATTGAAGAAATGCAAAAAGACGGCATTCCACTGGCTTACGTTGGTGATGTTGTTGGTACTGGTTCTTCACGTAAATCGGCAACAAACTCAGTACTTTGGTTTATGGGTGAAGATATCCCATTCGTACCAAATAAGCGTACTGGCGGTGTTTGTCTTGGTGGTAAAATTGCTCCAATCTTCTACAACACAATGGAAGATTCAGGCGCACTACCAATTGAACTGAACGTACAAGACATGAACATGGGTGATGTTATTGATATCTACCCGTATGAAGGTGTTGTTCATAAGAACGGTTCTGTGATTTCAAACTTTGAATTAAGCAAGGTACTTCTAGATGAAGTGCGTGCTGGTGGTCGTATTCCACTGATCATCGGTCGTGGCTTAACTGGCCGTGCTCGTGACGCTCTAGGTCTAGCTGAAACCGATCTGTTTGCTAAACCAATCGACCCATCTGCATCTGATAAAGGCTACACGCTAGCTCAGAAGATGGTTGGTAAAGCATGCGGCGTTGAAGGTGTACGTGCTGGTCAGTACTGTGAACCTAAAATGACGACAGTAGGTTCTCAAGATACTACCGGCCCTATGACTCGTGATGAGCTTAAAGATCTAGCGTGTCTTGGTTTCTCTGCAGACCTAGTGATGCAGTCTTTCTGTCACACATCGGCGTACCCGAAACCAGTTGATGTAAACACTCACCATACGCTACCTGATTTCATCATGAACCGTGCCGGTGTTTCACTACGTCCTGGTGATGGTGTTATCCACTCATGGCTAAACCGTATGCTTCTACCTGATACTGTTGGTACAGGTGGTGACTCGCATACTCGTTTCCCTTTAGGTATTTCATTCCCTGCAGGTTCTGGCTTGGTAGCATTTGCTGCGGCAACAGGCGTTATGCCTCTTGATATGCCTGAATCTATCTTGGTTCGTTTTAAAGGCGAAATGCAACCGGGTATCACGCTACGTGACCTAGTACATGCCATTCCTCTTTACGGTATTAAGCAAGGTCTACTAACGGTAGAGAAAGCCGGTAAGATCAATGAATTCTCTGGTCGTGTACTAGAAATTGAAGGTGTTGAGCACTTATCTGTTGAGCAAGCATTTGAGCTTTCTGATGCATCTGCTGAGCGTTCGGCTGCAGGTTGTACTGTTAAGCTATCTCAAGAGTCTATCGATGAGTACCTGAACTCGAATATCGTTATGCTTAAGTGGATGATTGCTGAAGGTTACGGTGATGTTCGCACGATTGAGCGTCGTATTACGGCAATGGAAGAGTGGTTAGCGAACCCTGAGTTACTATCTGCTGATTCAGACGCAGAATACGCACATGTTATCGAGATTGATCTTGCTGACATCGATCAGCCAATCCTATGTGCACCAAACGATCCAGATGATGCTCGTCTTCTTTCTGACGTTCAAGGCACTGAAATTCAAGAAGTGTTCATCGGCTCTTGTATGACGAACATCGGTCACTTCCGTGCTGCTGGTAAGATGCTTGAAGAGTTTAATGGCTCTTTGAATACTCGCCTATGGGTGGCTCCGCCAACGAAGATGGATAAAGACCAACTGACAGAAGAAGGCTACTACGGCATCTTCGGTCGTGCTGGGGTACGTATCGAAACTCCGGGCTGTTCATTATGTATGGGTAACCAAGCTCGTGTTGCTGATGCTTCGACGGTTATGTCGACATCAACGCGTAACTTCCCTAACCGCTTAGGTAATGGCGCGAACGTTTATCTGGCTTCTGCTGAGCTTTCTGCTGTTGGCGCGATTCTAGGTCGCATCCCAACGAAAGAAGAGTATTTAGAGTACGCTGAGAAGATTAATGCATCGGCTGCTGATACATACCGCTACCTGAATTTCCATAAAATGGGTCAGTACACGGAAAAAGCAGATACGGTTATTTTCCAAGAACCAGCGTAATGCTCTTGGGAGATATCTCAGTAAATTATTCTGAGTAAATGAATTAAACGCCTTCTAATTTAGAAGGCGTTTTTGTTTGTTAGCAATTATAGAGGCTAAAAGAGTTTTCGTTTTATAGCTGCTGAACCTCATAAACCTCATAAATTAATCAGGCTCGATCTCTTACGATCTTCGCTATATACTCTCGCCTCATTTTTATCTTATGTCTGGAAGCCATTATGGAATTCGAATTTACAAGAAACACTTTGATGGGTGAATACTACGTAAAATGTAGTATGGGACACGAAATCATTGGTCGTTGGCTTCAGGAAGAAATAGGTAAAGATAAGCAGAAGCTTAATCAAGTGATGGATGCTATTGAGCGTTCTCGAACGAATATGAGTACAGAAACGGCTTTATTAGGAAAAGAAATTAGCCTGTCGATTAATGAAGATGAAGTCACCATACAAGAAAATGTACTTGGTCATGGTGAAGAAATGGAAGAAAGCAGCGAGTTTGATTTTTATAACTGTGAAAGCACCGCAAACTGTGGCATTGATGACTTCGAACTGCTAATGACGAATTGGCTGGATTTTTTGGGTTATGCATAGCATGAGCTAAAGAGCTGTACTCGCTGTAGTATATATTGAATATTTACAGCATTGCCCTTAAATGAGGCAACAAAAAATAACGCTTCAAGATAGTGAAGGCTCGCACCGTAATGGTGCGAGCCTTTTTGTTTTCTATTGGTTGGATAAGGATTTGTTGCATAAAAACAATGGCTTAAACTTTTGGCACGGTACTTGGATTGTTAGTGAGTAGTTAACGAATTACAGAGAACATCTCAAAGGAAATGCTATGAAACTGATTAACGCAATTGTAAAGCCATTCAAGTTAGATGATGTGCGAGAAGCACTTTCTGATGTAGGTATTGAAGGCATGACTGTTTCTGAAGTGAAAGGTTTTGGTCGACAAAAAGGTCATACAGAGCTTTATCGCGGGGCTGAATATCAAGTCGATTTTCTACCAAAAGTAAAACTAGAAATCGCGACTCAAGCTGAAAATGTAGACCGCGTAGTAGAAGCGATCACTCAAGCTGCACACACTGGAAAAATTGGTGACGGTAAGATTTTTGTTTACGACCTTAGTCAGGCTGTACGTATTCGTACTGGTGAAATGGATTCGGAAGCACTTTAAAGATTATTAGGGATTGGAGATTAATATATGGATATTACAACAACAGTAACAGAGTTACGGTACGCACTAGACACTTTTTTCTTCCTCATTTCAGGTGCGCTCGTAATGTGGATGGCTGCTGGTTTTGCGATGCTTGAAGCTGGTTTAGTTCGATCTAAAAACACCACAGAAATTTTAACTAAAAACATCTGCTTATACGCGATTGCTTGTACCACTTTCTTAGTGGTTGGCTACAACATCATGTATGTCGATAACGGTGAAGGTGGGTGGTTACCATCATTTGGTACTTTAATTGGTACTCAAGGTGAAGGTGCAGATCATTCATTAGAATCAGACTTCTTCTTCCAAGTAGTATTTGTAGCAACAGCTATGTCAGTCGTATCTGGTGCGGTTGCTGAGCGCATGAAGTTATGGTCATTCCTGATTTTCTCTGTAGTACTAACAGCATTTATTTACCCAGTAGAAGGTTACTGGACTTGGGGCGGTGGTTTCTTATCAGAAGCAGGTTTCAGTGACTTCGCTGGTTCAGGCATCGTACACATGGCTGGTGCAGCTGCAGCGTTAGCTGGTGTTCTACTACTAGGCGCTCGTAAAGGAAAATATGGTAAAAAAGGTGAAATCTACCCGATTCCTGGTTCAAACATGCCACTTGCAACTTTAGGTACATTTATCCTTTGGTTTGGTTGGTTTGGTTTCAATGGTGGTTCTCAGTTAATGGTTTCAGACTTTGAGAATGCTACAGCGGTTGGTCAAATATTCCTAAATACGAACGCAGCAGCAGCAGCTGGCGCGATTGCAGCATTATTAGTATGTAAGACAACTTGGGGTAAAGCAGACCTAACTATGGTACTTAACGGCGCGTTAGCGGGTTTAGTTGCAATCACTGCAGACCCTCTTTCACCATCTCCTCTATTTGCTGTTGCTATCGGTTCTGTATCGGGTGCTCTAGTGGTATTCAGTATCGTTGCTCTAGATAAAGTGAAGGTTGATGATCCAGTAGGTGCTATTTCTGTACACGGTGTATGTGGTTTCTTCGGTCTAATGGCTGTGCCACTAAGTAACGCTGATGCAACATTTGGCGCTCAACTACTCGGTGCTGCAGTCATCTTTGCATGGGTATTCGGCGCGAGCTTAGCGGTATGGGCAGTGCTTAAAGCGACAATCGGTATTCGTGTAACAGAAGACGAAGAGCTTGAAGGTATGGATATGCATGATTGTGGTGTAGGTGCCTACCCTGAGTTTGTATCAGTTAAGTAATACATATTTGAAGAGTTTATTTAAGTAAAACAAAGCCCGCTTACAAATAAGCGGGCTTTTTAATTTTGGTTAAATAACCAAGGGGAGAATGACTTATCGCTCTATAATCTGTAAAGAACGTAAAGATTTGTTACAAAATAGTGAGGGGGTACAAGGAGTTTTCGTGGGGCTTTTTTTGATGATAAACATTGAAATTAGACTAATGATGAATATAATAACGCAACTGATAGACATTATCATTTCGATATAAAGGATTTTACTAATGAAAAAACTGCTAACTCTTTCAGCTTTAGCGTGCAGTGCATTTGCTCCAACGGCAATGGCTGCGGAAGAAGTAAACGTATACTCTTACCGCCAACCATTCTTAGTTGAACCAATGTTCAATGAATTCACTAAAGAAACTGGAATTAAAGTAAACGTTAAGTTTGCTAAAAAAGGTTTAGCAGAAAAATTAGCTCAAGAGGGCGAATACAGCCCTGCAGATGTGGTATTGACTGTTGATATCAGCCGTCTATCTGAGCTAACTGGAAAAGATTTAGTTCAAGCGGTAAACAGCGATGTTCTAGAAAAGAACATCCCAGCTCAGTACCAAGATACTGACAATGAGTGGTTTGCTCTAACTACTCGTACTCGTAGCGTTTACTCTTCACGTGACCGTGTTGGTCGTCTAGGTGAAGATTTCACTTACGCTGATCTAGCTAAACCTGAATTCAAAGGTAAAATCTGTACTCGTAGCGGTAAGCACCCATACAATGTTTCTCTAGTATCTTCTATGATTGCTCATAAAGGCGAAGCGGAAACTAAAGAGTGGCTAGAAGGCGTAAAAGCAAATCTAGCTCGTAAGCCTCAAGGTAATGACCGTGCACAAGTTAAAGCTATCAAAGAAGGTCTATGTGACGTTTCTCTTGGTAACAGCTACTACTTAGGCAAAATGGTTAATGATAAAGAGCAAAAAGCTTGGGCTGACGCTGTTTACATCAACTTCCCTAACCAAGAAACAACGGGTACTCACGTAAACATTTCTGGTATGGCAATGGCTAAATTCTCTCCGAATAAAGAGAATGCAGTTAAACTAATGGAATTCCTATCTGGCAACACAGCACAAGGTATGTACGCAGAAGTAAACTACGAATACCCAGTAAAAGCTGATGTTAAACCTTCTGAGCTTGTGGCTTCTTGGGGTGAATTCAAAGCAGATACAATTTCTCTAGACCAAATTGCAGATCATCACGAAGCTGCAATCAAGCTTCTAGATGAAGTGAAATTTGACCTTTAATCGGAACTAGGGGTATAACTGTACCCCTATTTTTTTAAAGGGATATGAGATGTATTTGCAAACGCATTTATGTGTCATAAAGCCTTGTTGTAAATTGGGCTAATGAAAGAAAAAAACTCTCTATTAAAAACCAGTAGTGGAAGCTTTGCTTTACTGCTGGTTTTGCCGATCTTAGCGATCTTCTATACTGCCATTGGCGAAACCGATGAAGTGTTCAGTCATCTTCTTTCGACCGTCATGCCTACCTATGCCTATAACACTGTTGTGTTAGTGGTGGGTGTTATGGCTTTAACTCTTCTTTTGGGTATTCCAAGTGCGTGGCTCATGGCGATGTGTCGTCTGCCAAGTGAAAAATGGCTTCAATGGGCGCTTGTTCTTCCATTGGCAATGCCAGGTTACATTATCGGGTATATTTTTACTGACTGGTTCGACTTTGCTGGACCTATCCAGATATTCCTACGAGATATTACAGGCTGGGGTCCGGGGGAGTATTGGTTCCCTGATATTCGAACGTTAGCTGGTGCGACAGTTGTTTTAGCATTAGTTTTATATCCTTATGTTTATCTGCTTTGTCGCGCAGCATTTATGGAACAAAATGTTTCTTTACTGCAATCTGCACGGCTCTTGAAGTGTTCTCCTTGGGAAAGTTTCCGCCGAATATCCTTGCCCTTAGTGCGACCATCCATCGCAGTAGGCTTGTCTCTCGTCGCCATGGAAACGATTGGTGACTTTGGTACCGTCAGCTACTTTGCCGTTAATACGCTCACCACTGCGGTTTATGACACATGGCTAGGCTATTCTAATCTCAATGCTGCAGCTAAAATTTCGGCAATCATGCTACTAATTGTCATTTTGTTGCTGAGCGCTGAACGTTATAGCCGTCGAAAACAAAAATTATTTCAAAATCAATTTAGTAGTAATGAAGACTTTCGATATGTGTTAACTGGTTGGAAAAAGTGGCTAGCATTATTGTGGTGCTGGGGCTTGGTTGGTATCGCATTTATTCTGCCATTGATGCAACTCTGCATTTACTCATATAAATATTTTGCACAGAGCTGGACTGCTGAATTTAGAGACTATGCTTTAAATAGTTTGTATGTCTCTGTAAGCGCTGCTGTTATTGGTGTAAGCGTCGCTTTAATTGTGAACTTCTATCATCGTGTGAGTCCAAGCAAACTTAGTGCTAGCTTCATGAGGTTTTCATCATTAGGCTATGCCGTGCCAGGGACAGTGCTTGCGATCGGTGTGATGGTCTCGGTTATTTTCCTTGATCATAAAGTGAATGATATTGCGAAAGCTATGGAGTGGGGTAGACCAGGATTAATATTCTCTGGATCTATGTTTGCTCTAATTTTTGCTCTTGTGGTGCGCTTTTCTGCAGTGGCTATTGGTAGTATTGAAAGTAGCTTGAGTAAAGTTTCTCCATCTTTAGATATGGCATCTAAAACAATGGGGTGTAATACCAATCAAATGTTATGGCGAGTTCACTTTCCGTTGATCAAACGAGGTGCATTAATTGCTGCACTTTTAGTGTTTATTGAATCGATGAAAGAACTCAATGCGGCATTGCTTTTGAGACCATTTAATTTTGAGACACTCGCAACCTATGTCTATAACTATGCATCGGATGAGCATTTAGAGCTGGCAGCAATGCCTGCTGTATTACTCGTTTTAGTTGGGTTAGTCCCTTTAGTCATCGTTAACCGTTCCCTGGAGCAGAAACACTAATGAGCTGTGCATTATCAATAAAAGATCTAACTTGTCAGTATGAGTCTCAAACAGTTCTAGAGTCGTTGTCACTTGAAGTTGAACATGGTGAGATTGTTTGCCTGCTAGGTGCAAGTGGTTGCGGTAAAACAACCCTTCTAAAAGCAATTGCAGGGCTATTACCATTAACTAGTGGGGTTATGAACCTTAACTGCCAAACGATTGATGACGGTAAGCATTGGTTGCCACCAGAGCAACGTAATATTGGCATGATCTTCCAAGACTACGCTCTTTTTCCGCACTTAACGGTATTTGAAAATGTAGCTTTTGGTCTGCGAAAAGAAAGTGAGCAATCTAAAAAAGATAAGGTTCAAGAAATGCTTGAACTTGTGCATCTTGATGGCTTTGGCGATAGGTACCCACACCAATTGTCAGGTGGTCAGCAGCAGCGTGTTGCGATTGCTCGATCACTCGCTTATAAACCTGACTTACTCTTGTTAGATGAACCATTTTCAAATATCGATACCCAGGTTCGTCATGAGTTGATTTCTGAAATTCGTAAGATTTTTAAGAAGCAAGGTGTGACAGCCATTTTTGTTACTCACAGCCGTGAAGAAGCATTTGCCTTCGCGGATAAAATGGCAGTAATGAACTATGGTGTGATAGAGCAATATGGTTCGGCGTCAGAGTTGTATTACCAGCCATCAAGCAAATTTGTAGCTGACTTTCTTGGTGGTGGGAGCTACCTAAAAGCTAAACGTGTTTCAGAGCAAGAATTTGAAACGGATTTAGGGGTAATAGAAGCAAAACCTCAGACGGAAATAAGCTTAGAAGCTCACTGTGAGCTATTACTTAGACCTCAGCATATTCAGGTGACATCTGGTACTGAAAGTACTATTTCGGTTCTAGAGCAGCAGTTTATGGGAGATCATTGCCGTTACGTAATAGAAGCTAATGGACAAAAGTTATTAGCTACCTCTGCAGAGGCGTTAGAAGTAGGGCAACCTGTAGCGGTAAAAGTGGACACTCACGGTGTGCTTGCCTTTTAAATGAAAAAAGCCCGAAACCATGAACACTCTGGATATGTTATGGGCTTCGGGCAAGATTGGTTCTTCTTTGGTGCCTCAAAGGAGGACTGAGAGTTACCTACCAGTACTTAATATAGAAGTACTTAAAGTGATAGGAACTCTTTAACCTGCAGAAGAACTCGCTCGGCAGTTTCTTGGTTTTCCATTTCAGCAAAAATTCTTAAAAGTGGTTCTGTACCAGAGAATCGAGCAATTACCCATCCTCCATTTTTAAAGTACACTTTAGCCCCATCTTCATAGCTGACTTTTTCAATCTCATATTCAAATTCTGGCAATTGCTTTTCTACGTAAATGCGTGTGTAAAGCTGCTCTTTTTGAGAGGGCTTGAACGTACAATCGCCTTCTGCTGTATAGGCATAGCCATATTTCGAATAGATTTCATCCAGCATTTCAGAGAGTTTTTTACCTGTCACGCTGATCATTTCAACAAGTAGGCTTGATGCAAACACTCCATCTTTACCTTTGATATGACCTCGAATGGTAAGTCCACCTGAACTTTCGCCACCAAGTAGGGAGTCATCTGCTTCCATTTGGGAGCTAATATGCTTAAAGCCTACTGGTACCTCAAAGCTCTTCTCACCATGATCTGCCGCAACTTTATCTAGAAGGTGTGTGGTTGCGATATTTCGAACAACGGAACCTTTCCAGCCTTTGTATTCCAGCAAGTAGTAATATAGAAGTAGTAGTACTTCATTTGGATGAATGAAGTTACCTTTTTCATCAATGATACCAAGGCGGTCCGCATCACCATCCGTACCAATGCCTATATCGTAACCTTCAGCCGCTACAAGGTGTTTCAGTCGATATAAAGTAGATGCATTGGGTGATGGCATTAAGCCACCAAAGTCTGGGTTCTTGCCATCGTTGATCACATCAACATCACAGCGACCATTGATCAATACTGTCTGAAGGGCATTTTTTGCTACGCCAAACATAGGGTCGATGAGCACGCGAAGGTTCGCTTTTTTTATTGCATCAATATCGATGAAGTTAATGATTGAATCGACAAATTCATTCATTGGGTTGATCACTTGAATGGTTTTATCATTCAGCGCTTGTTCAAAATCGACCCTGACTACATTTTCTTGAGTAAGGTTTGCTATCTGCTGCTCAATCTTTTCTGTGATGATCTCATCAGCATCACGTCCACCTTCGATGAAGATTTTGATACCGTTGTAGTCTGCTGGGTTATGGGAAGCAGTAATGCATGCTGAATAAATGCATCCCATCTCTTTTGCTTTAAACATTACGATTGGCGTTGGAACAAACTTATCAATAAAGCTGACCGGTATTTCATTTGCTGCTAGTACTTCAGCAAACCAACAAGCGGCTTTATCAGATAAAAAACGTCGGTCATAGCCAATAACAAACCCGTTATTAGCGGCATTTTCGTTATTGATGATATTAGCAAGAGCTTGAGCAACTAAACGTACGTTATCACGAGTGAATTCTTCACCTATGAATGCGCGCCAGCCACCAGTACCAAATTTGATCATTATAAAATCCTTTTGGAAATCACTTTTAAGTAGCAGCTCCACTGGTGAAGCTGCCATACCGTGATAATTAACCTAAAACGACAATCACTTCGTTTACGCTGCCTTCTTCAAGGACAGGAACCGTGCCTTCAACCGCTTCGCCATTAACCGTAGTGGTTTTAACGCCTTTGCTGACTGAATTTGGGTTTTGGACCGTGATGTTATAGGTTGCTCCTCGCCATTGACGTGATACTTCAAATTCAGGCCAATCTGTTGGAATACAAGGATCGATGGTTAAACCATCAAAGCCAGTACGAACACCTAAAATGAAGTTAGTTACGGCAAAGTAAGCCCAGCCTGATGTACCAGTTAACCAAGGGTGATTAGCTCTACCATGGTCTTGGTGATCTTTACCCATGATGAATTGCACGTAGGAGTATGGTTCTGCGTAACGTGTTTCGATCATGTCATTTTGGTTGTAAGGGTTAAGAGCATCGTAGAACTTCATTGCTTTGTCACCACGACCAAGTTTTGCTTCTGCAACCCATGCCCAAGGGTTTGGATGCGAGAAGATTGCTCCATTTTCTTTTACGCCTTGGTAAACTCGAGTCACGAAACCAATGTCGTCATTTGGTGTAGCGAATGATGGTGAATTTAGGTGTAAACCGTATTCTGAGAATAAATTCTCATCTACCGCATCCATTGCCTTTTCACCGCGCTCTTGAGAAACCGCTCCAGAAAGAACAGCTAGGGTATTTGACTCTAGATGTACTCGACCTTCTGCTTGTTGAGCAGTACCAATCTTTTCACCATTTTTCGTTAAGCCACGGATGTACCAACCACCTTCATCATCCCAAAGGTGTGATTCACAAGCTTCACGAACGTTTGCTGCCATTTCTGTGTATTTTTCTACATCAGCGGTGTTCTTACGGAACTTAGCTAGATCTAGGAACTCTTGAAGTGCCCAGAAATGCAGGAAAGACACCATAGAGGACTCGCCACCACCTAGGTTCAGACAGTCATTCCAGTCTGCTCGAAGACCTTTACAGATTCCTGTTTGACCAACATACTCTGCTGAGAAATTAAGCGCAGCTTTCATATGTTCATAGACAGTTGCTTCACCTGAATCAGCGTAAGGAATCACTTCATCGAAGAAGCTATGTTCGCCTGTCTCAACCACATATTTAATGATGGTTGGAACGATCCATAGGTGATCATCAGAACACGTATCATCAATGCCATGAATTTTGTCATCATCAGATGGTGTAGGTACAACGGTTGGTGACTTAGATGGTTCAACGTCTGCTTTTTCTGGATCAAACCAATCAGGATCAAACAGGTGTAACCCGTAGCCAGCTTTTACCTGTCCACGGAGTAAATCAACAATACGCTTACGAGTCATTTCTGGGTTTGCATGAGGGACCGAAATCGCGTCTTGCGCAGTATCACGGTAACCTAAACCTGTACGACCACCCACTTCGATGAAAGAAGCAAATCGAGACCAAACCACACAGGTTTCAGCTTGGTAAAGCGTCCATGTATTGATCATGGTATCCAAACCTTCGTTTGGCGATTTTACTTGGAATTTCTCACAGCGTTCATTCCAGTGATCTTTAATGCCTTGGAATGCAGCATCAACGTTAGCAAGATCTTGGTACTTCTCACGCAAACGCTCGCCATTGCCTTTACCTATGCCTAGCACATAAGCGAAACGAACTTCTTCACCTGGCTGGATGACAAACTGTTTGTGCAGAGAGCCACAGTGGTTGTAACAGGTTTGAGCACTGTTCGTACATTTGCCTTGTTCAACTGCAATTGGGTTTGCTTCATCACGGTACAAGCCTAAGAAATTATCACGCTGCCCATCGTAGCTATCAGGATCAAAAGTAGAAGCTAAGTAGTAGAAACCTTCAAAGTCATTGGTGTTGTAGTAAAGATCGTATTCAAGCACACCATTTTTGTATTCAGTTCCAGCAGAGTACAAAGACATTTGATGGTTTTGGTTATCTGATTGAATGTGGCTGAATGAAAACTCAACGAATGAGAAAGTACTAATTGTACGTGGCTTGTCAGTGTTGTTTTTAAGCACTACATCCCATACTTCAGCATCTTCACCTTTTGGAATGAATAGTGTCTTAGTTGCCGTAATGCCGCTGTATTCACACTTAAATTTGGAGTAAGACAAGCCATGTCGAACTTCGTAATTAGCTTCATCCAAACTTTTTGCTACTGGTTGCCATGATATTGACCAGTAGTCACCAGTTTCGTCATCACGAAGGTAGACATAATGCCCAGGACGGTCGAATGTACCGTTAGGGCGGAACTTAGTAACACGGTTATATTCAGGCGAGTTGTAGAATGAATAACCGCCAGCATTATGTGAAATTACAGTACAGAACTTCTCCGTTCCTAAGTAATTTGTCCATGGCGCAGGTACGTCTGGTTGAGTGATGACGTATTCGCGATTATCGTTATCGAAATAGCCGTATTTCATTGTTATATCCTTTTTAACAAACTGCACTTTTTGCAGTTGATCGTACTAATATTGATTCTATTGTGCTGTGAGGCGGTAATACCGTCTTCAGCTTTCCGTTATTTCCAAGGGTTGCGGTATTGAACTTTGAGACGGTCCAATAGAGGCAAATGCCCTTTTAATCGAGACAGGTAATTCAACCAATCTCGGTTGTTTTTATAGGTCCAACAGCCTTCGGCTAATGCTCCTAATCGTGGATGGATCATGTAATCCATACGCTCTTGATTCGTAATAATTTCACACCACAAAGCACATTGAATTCCACGAATGCGCTTTCTAATTGGATCTGTTTCTGGAATATCTGATAAAGCTTCGTAGTTATAGGCTTGCTCTAATGGGATGACAGACGCCCAGTCAACGCCTGGTTCTTCTGGAGAATAATCTTGAGTCATGTCTAAATAAGTGTATTGACCTGGTTGCAGAACCACATCAAACCCTTGTCGTGCGCAATTCACCGCTGCTTCTTCGCTTAGCCATGAATAAATGATGGTTTCTTTACTTACTTTATTGCCATGCTGCGCTTCTTCCCAGCCAACCATTCGCTTGCCTAGTTGTTTTAACTTATCTTCGGCATAGCGGAATAAGTGACCTTGAAGATCCTTGCTATCTTGGTAACCATATTTTTGCATAACTGACTGCGCAGCTGGGCTTTCGCTCCACACGCCATGAGGCACTTCGTCAGCGCCCATATGGATAAGTTCACTAGGGAAGAGTGCTGATACTTCTTCAATGACCGCATCAAGGAATTGATAAGTACCTGCGAGCCCCGGGTTTAGGACATTATCGGTGTAGTGCTGAATACTTTTGTATTGAGTGGTATCCGCATCTTCAACCAACATATGTGGCAGAGATTTTATGGCAGCACGACAGTGACCAGGAATATCAATTTCAGGAACAATGGTAATGCCTCGCTGCTCTGCAAAAGCAATCACATCTTTTATTTCTTCTTGAGTGTAATACCCGCCATAGGTTTCGGATAAATGCGTATATTGAGGCTCGATAGCATGTTTTATGCCACGCCATGCACCAACTTCAGTCAACTCTGGCAGTGCTTTTATTTCAATTCTCCATCCTTCATCATCGGTAAGGTGCCAATGGAAAATATTGAATTTGTAATACGCAAGTTGGTTAATGAGACGTTTTACTTGTTCGACGGAGTGAAAATGTCTCGCGCAGTCAAGCATCATTCCGCGATATTTAAATCGTGGTTCATCTACAATTTTGCAGTTAGTAACTGAGAAGGTTGAATCTTGTTTAGCTTCGATTAATTGAATGAAACTTGCGACCGCATGAGTAAAGCCTGATTGGCTTCCTGACTCTATAGAAACACTTTCATTGGTAACTGAAAGTTTGTATTCACCGTCATCTAATATTGGGTTACTGGCAAAAGTAATAGAACCAGAAGCTGACTCATTAACGTGTAAACCAAAGCAATCATTGAGCTCTTGTGTCAGCCAAGTGATCGCACTCTTTGCAAGTGTGGTTTTTACTAACAAGCCTGATTCCGGAGTTAAAGTAAAAGATCCTGAATGTTGTGTTAAAGAGTTTGGTTGTGGAATAATTGCAATTTGAGCACTTTCTACATCCTCAATAGTGCTGCGCTCTCGATATGGAGAGGCGAGAACAATTGGCGATATGGTGATAGGTAATACTTGAGTCTCACCCTGTACTTGAGATTGAATAAATGCTTCGTTTAAGCCATCAGAATAGAATCTAAATGGGGCACTCTGGATACTAAATTCAAAATAGAAATGGTTGTTCGCCTTCAGCTGAGTAGTATCTGGCGTAAAAGAGCAAAAACTTCCTACTTGTTTGAGAGTACCTTGAGAAAGGCTTTCAGGAAGAATAAAACGATCGAAAGCGAAATGCAGTGACCAGTCAGTCACATTCATATCACTTAAGTTGTGCACAGTTAAACCAAAGCGGCACGTTTGCTTTTGTTCAGATAAAACAGCTAAGTCGATGCGGTATGTCATAATCCTTCCTTGTATAGCTTGTTAATACAAGTTGTGTTCGGGTTTGCCAGCAAACATCAATGCGCCTTCGATAGCGTCAAATTGAGGTTGTACGATCCATTGCTGAACAGGAGGCGATAACCAATCTAGAATGCGTTCAGCGATACTGCCCATCAGGCATACTTTTTGTGCCCCCTTTCGGTGTAAGGCGAGGATAAACATTTCAATGTCAGCGGCGGTTTGTTTAAGCATTTCAATGGCAAGTTCATCACCTTCATTTGCTAATTGAAAAATGACAGGTGAGAACTGACCATAGTCTTTTGGAATGGCAGTTTTAGACCAAGATACGATCTCATCAATCTCGTTATTGAAGTGGTTCATAACATGCAATGAGAGCGCGGTTTTCTCACGAATACCATCTTCAGCCAGTAGTACTTGTTGGATAAGGCGTAGCCCCATCACAGCGCCACCACCTTGGTCTGATATTGGGAACTCACGCCCGCCAACAACATGTTGTGTCTTACCTTGAAGATAGATTCCACAAGAACCAGTTCCACCGATCATGATTGCGCCATCGCTGCCGTTATGTGCCCCGATACACGCGCCATAAGCATCCGTATTAAGAGTCATGCTTGCAAATGGGTGCTCTAGCTTCATAAAATCAATCCATGCAGACTTTTGTTCTGCTCCAGCTAAAGCAAGACCGACATGCATATTAGAAAAGTCGCTAAGCGCAAGCCCACCTTTCGTTGCTGCGTCAGTAATGGCTGACGTTAAAGATGCCATCGCGACTTCAACACCAAGCAATATATTGGCACTGCCACTCTTTGCTTCACCAATTAATGTGCCATTGTTGTCTCTGATTCGAGCACGACAGGAGGTACCACCGCCATCTATTCCTACATAGTAAAGAGTCATGGTTATAGCTCCTTATCTGAAATGAGATTGTTCGATGTTAGGTGGTTAAACTGACACGCAGTTGCAAGTAAGAACCAAGCCCCATGAGGGATCCATTGCTCACCCCAGCGCCAGTTTTGAAGCATGTCATCTTTTTGGCCCGGAGGGTTAAATGCAATGTCTTGCTCGTCGTCGAACCCAGCAGTAATACCGTTACAAACTCCGCCTTTAGCATTGAAGAAACCAAGCTTAGGCAGGTAGTCAGGGTTGTTATGTCCATGACCGTCTAACATGCACATGTGGTACGGATTAAGACCTAAAATCCAATCTAAGCTGTTTTGCGCTAATTTAGATAAACGCTGTTTCAATTTTGGATCTTGGATGTGTGGTTGAGCTAGGTAAGCCATAGAGGATAATGACCCTAAACGTGCATTTTCACCTTGCCACCAATAGCCTGTTTCATTGTCTTGCGCGACAAAGAAAGCATCTCTCTTGTCACTATTAACTGATTTGACGTATTGTCTTGGGTAGCCAAATGGATTCGTTACAGCATCGGTAATTGACACTTCAAAATGGCATGCATTTTCAATGGCATTTATAGCTTCTTGTCTGGATTCTGTATCGGTTTCGATAGAGACAAATTCGCATAAAGATATGACAGGTAGACCAGCTTCTGCAGCGTGGAAATAAGGGCGACTACCGTCTGAGTTTGCTGACCAGAAGTGACTGAAATTACGGTCTGTCATTTGACGGTTTATTAAGCGTTTAGCCCAAACTCTTGCTTCTAAAAGGTATTCTTCCTTTTCAGTTACGCGATGAAGTTCTGTGGAAGCTAGCAGTGCGCAATACTCATCAATGATGTTTTCTACACCATCATTTAAATACTGAAGGTTGTACTCTTTCAGGTGGCAGTAACCACGTTCTGCAGCGTCTAGGTATTCTAGGCTGGAGAATTCACCAGACACTTCTAAAGCCGATGCAGATGCTAAAGCTGCAATCGCAACACCAGCGCCTTGGCGAAACCCTGATTGGTAATCATCTGTTTTATGACCTTCTTGAGTCGCATATGCGCAGATATCTCTTTGTTCGATATCTTTGCTCCACTTATCAAAAACAGTCATGTAAAAGTAGCCATCTGGGCTTTGCATTCTGACTAAAAAGTCAGCACCGAAAAGTGCTTCTTCGGTTAGGCGAGTTGTGGAAAATTTCGGAAAAAGAGTGTGTTCACTTGTAAGCGTTAAACTCTTCAACATACTCCAAACAACCATTGGAATCTGCTGCGGGTTTAGATAGTTCGCGTAAGATAAATGGCTGAAATATTTACTCACATCACCGGATGCGTCATACCAACCTCCACGTACATCAACGTGAGTGTCCGAATTCAGCAGTTTGGCGTGCTGATCTTTTTTATCAAAGATCCCACCGCATCGCTGTGATTTGAAATAATGTAGAACATCAGAAAATGTCGAGTCGATAAGCAAATTTTCACTAATAGAAAACACTTCAGAACGTAAATTATCGAAACGTAGGTAATAGCGGCCAATCTTAGAAATAGCAGTAAAATCTATGGTATAAAACTGCCCTTGATGCCAATTGGCAACCTGACCACTTTTAACCAATTCAAAAGTGTCTACAGTCACGTGGTCATCAGCACATACGAGCAATACTGAATGGCTTGATAAGCGCTCTTTTTGGGTTTGTAGAATCGCTTGTTTAAAGCCGCTAGATTCATAGCCAATATGGTTAGTGAGTAACTGCATCAATATTCTCCGACAGTCCTAGTTTCTTTTGGCTAGGTACTTTTATTTTGGATACAAAGAGTTAGGGCGGTTAAGCCCTAACTGGATTTAATGTTAGCTTTCGTGCAAGTAGCAGCGTACAAAGTGGTTATCAGCTAATTGAGTGACACCTGGTAAGCGTTCTTTACATTTATCCATGACTTGAGTGCAACGACCTGCGAAAGGACAACCTGCTGATTCTGGTGTCCAAAGAGGAATTTCACCTTTGTTACCTGCAAGTTTTTCATGGATCGACTTTTTAGGATCTGGCACTGCTGAAACAAGAAGTTGAGTGTATGGGTGTTGTGGATTAGCGATGACGTCATCAGTATCGCCCCATTCAACCATGTGGCCGACATACATAACTGAAAGGTCTTCAGCAATGTAACGTGCCGTTGCGATGTCGTGAGTGATATAAAGCAGAGACATTTGTTTCTCAAACTTCATTTCTTCCATTAAGTTTAAAACACCAGCACGAATCGATACATCTAGCATTGATGTCGGTTCATCCGCTAAAACAACCTCAGCTCCGACTGCAATGTTACGAGCCAAGTTGACACGTTGACGTTGACCGCCAGAAAGCTGGTGAGGGTACTTTTCTGCGGTTTCTTTTGGCGGAATAAGACCAACTTGCTCAAGAAGATCGTAAACTCGCTCTTCAAGCTCTTTCTTGTTACCCGGAGTCACTTTCTTATGGATAAGCAGTGGACGAGCAATGTGGTGAAAAATATTGTGAGTTGGGTTTAGAGAGCCAAACGGGTCTTGCCAAACCATCTGCACACCTTCGCGGTAGTGCATAAGATCTTTTCTACTTGAAATATCTTGTATATCACGACCTTTGTACTCAATGGTTCCGCCTGATGGAGCGTACATTTTGGCAATCATTTTAGCCGTTGTTGATTTACCTGAGCCGGATTCACCAACTACAGCCAAACCGCGGCTTTTATACATTTTGAAAGACACGTCATTGATTGCACGCATCATAGGGGTTTGTATAGTGGTACTGCTTATTGGGAAGTCTTTTACGACATTCTTGCCTTCTACCAATAATTGACCGAATTCTTTGCTCATAATTGTCTCCAGAAATCCTTATTACTACCAAGCTTGTTCTATTGCGGCTATATGCTCGCTAGTTGTTATATCCGCCGTTTCCAGCGGACAAGCTATCTTCTCGCTAAGCTATAGTTTGCTATGTGCTATTTCGCCGTATAAATGGCAGTTTGATAAGTGCCCTGGGTCAATAGTGCGCAATGTTGTTGGGACTTTTGTGCATGCTTCATGTACACGGTCACAACGAGCTTGGAAGCGGCAGCCTTGTGGTATCTCTAGTAAATTTAGAGGGTTACCTGGAATGCCGGCTAGTTTGGTTTTTGGTCCCGTAAGAGGAGGGAATGAACTTCCCAGCCCTTTGGTATACGGGTGATAAGGGTTTTCTAAAATATCCTGTGAATTAGCCACTTCGATTAACTCACCTGAATACATGATGCCGATACGGTCAGAGAACTCGACCATTAGAGACAAATCATGCGTGATGAATAGAATCGAGAAACCGAACTCTTCTTTAAGCGCGTAGATCTTTTGAAGAATCTCACGCTGAACCACAACGTCTAGTGCTGTTGTTGGTTCATCCATGATGATCAGTTTTGGATTCAGTGCTAATGCAATGGCAATTACTAAGCGTTGACGCATACCACCAGAGAACTGGTGTGGGTAATCGGTTAATCGACTAGGGTGAATATCAACGATTTCAAGCAATTGACCAGCACGCTTTAGCGCTTGCTCACGAGTCATACTCGTGTGACGCATAATTACGTCACAGAACTGCTCAGCCATTGGCAATACAGGGTTTAGCGCATTCATCGCACTTTGGAAAACCATCGACATTTCGCTCCAGCGGAACGCTTGCATACGGTCATCGCTGTACTCCAGGATATTTTCACCGTTGAAAATAACCTCACCGCTTGAAATGAATGCTGGCGGCTTATGGAGGCGCATCAGAGAGAAAGCGACAGTGGATTTACCACATCCAGATTCTCCAGCTAGCCCTAGGACTTCACCAGGGGCAATATCAAAGCTAACATTGTTACAAGCTCGGACATCGCCAGCTTCAGTAATGTAGTCTACGCATAAGTTGCGGACAGAAATTAGTGGATTAGACATGATTATTTATCTCCGCTCCAAAGTGCATTTTGTGGTGGTAGTTCTGGCTCACGCTCAGACTTGTCTTGTGCCGCTAGTTTCTTCCAGCGTTTCATACCTTTGTGTGAACGTAATTGCGGGTTAGCAATTTCATCAACAGCGAAGTTAAGTAGCGCCAGTCCTGTTACAAGGAATGTCAGGGCGATACAAGGAGCCAGTAATTCCCACCATGCGCCAATCAGCATTGAAGATGATGTCTGTACGTTGTACAGCATGATGCCCCAGCTAATTGTATTCGGGTCACCAAGACCTAAGAATGAGATAGTTGCTTCCATCATGATTGCGTACATTACAGAGCCAATGAAGCTCGCACCTACAATCGAAATTAGGTTTGGAAGAATTTCCACAAAGATAATTCGGAACGATGATTCACCTAGAACTTCAGCCGCTTTAACAAATTCTTTCTCACGTAAGGCTAAAGTTTGTGAGCGAACAACACGTGCGCCCCAAGCCCAGGATGTACACCCAATTATCAATGCAATGGTTAATGGACCGGCCTCCCCGACAAATGCTGCTACTACGAATAGAAGCGGGTATTGAGGGATAACCAACATGATGTTCATTGCCGCGGTTAAGATGTCATCAACACGACCACCGAAGTAGCCAGCGGAAACTCCTATTACTGTTGCAAAGAAACAAACTGTTAGACCAGCACCAAAACCTACCGCTAGAGAAACTCGTGCACCGTAAGCTACTTGTGACCAGATATCACGACCCATACGAGAAGTGCCTAATACATGGTCTGCTTTTTTCGACATGATTAGTGTACGTCGGTCATCTGCTAGGTTTGTAGCAATCCAACCATCTGGATTAGCTTGTGCTGATTTAACAACAAAACCTGGGTATTCATGTGGGTTGCCCGTTCGTTTATCAGGGGCGTGCTTAGTAACCAGTGGAGCTGCTAAAGCGATGAATAAAAATACGCTTAGAATCACAACACCAACTAGTGCTACAGGGTTTCCCCAAATTAGTTTGATAATACCTTTCATGATTATTTACCTCCCTTACGTAGGCGAGGGTCAAGTACAACGTAAAGCATGTCTGCTAGTAAGTTAAAGAACAGCATAAATAGCGTCATGATAAGTAACTGACCTTGTAGAACTTGGTAGTCACGAGCTGTGATTGCGTTGAAAAGAACGCTGCCTAGACCTGGGTAGTTAAAGATGATTTCGATGATAAGCTGACCACCAATTGCCATACCAAGAGACATAGATAAAGCCGTTACACTTGGTAGCATTGCGTTTCGAGCTGCGTAGTTGAATACCACTCGGTTTTCACTTAGCCCCTTACCCTTAGCCATTGTGATGTAGTCTTCAGCCAGTAAGTTGATCATGTTGTTACGCATGTTCACTAAGAAGCCACCAATCTGAACGACAGAAGCACAAAATAGAGGAAGAGCTGCGTGATATAAGACATCTTTGATGAATTCCCAGCTTGTCCAGTCAGGTAGAGTACCTGCGGTATAAGCGTAACCAGTCGGGAACCATTTTAATCCGATTGCGAAAGTGAACATCGCAAGCATTGCGATAACAACCTGAGGAACAGCTTGAATAACAAGCATCCCTGGAGTAACAAATGTGTCGTACTTACTACCACGGCGCCAAGCAGCAAAAATACCGAGTATTGAGCCTATCGAGAATGACAAGATTACAGCTGTACCGGCTAGGAATAGAGACCAACCAAATGCTCCACCTAGAAGTGTATTAACTGAAAGCGGGTAAAATTGGATAGATGTACCAAGCTCCCAGCTTAGAATGTTTTTCATGTATGCGATGTATTGAACAAGTAATCCGCCATCTACAAAGCCAAGAAGCTCTTTCATGGCAGCGATACGCTCTGGTGTTACTTGAACTGAAGCGTTAGCAAACATCATGGTAACTGGGTCACCAGGCATTGCTCGCGGAATAATAAAGTTTAACGTCGCAGCAACTAACAGCGCGACAAAATAAAATGACAAACGTCTTAAAAAATAACCCATAACTCACACCTTACTCACCCAGATTGTTTCCCTGTTTCTGGTTTCAGGTCGTTCCTAGCGAAATTTGGAACGAAAAACCCCCTGACGACAAGCGCCATACATTCAATTAAGACTGCGGGGGATTTTTATAAGCGGCGTAAGAAGTTACGCCGCCAAGATTGAACGATTACTTATTTAACTGGTTTTAGGTCCAGTACATGAAGTAGACGCTCTGGGATACCGGCCCAAATGTTTGGACGGCCTTTTGGATTTTCTTCGTTCCACCAACCCGTAAAGCGAGTTGTGTTGTACTGGAACATGTAAGCACCAGATAGAACAGGAACTGTTACTTGATCTTCAGCGATGATACGTTGAATACCATGTGCAATTTCTAGCTGTTCGTTCTTATCAGCTGTCTTGTAGAAGCTGTTTAGAAGACCGTCTAGTTTGCTGTTTTCATAGTAGTGCATCGCGAAACGAGGCATACCATCACCAGATTGTAGTGCTGAGTTGTAAGCACTGTTCCAGTAAGTGTATGGATCAGCACCGTGGAAGTAGTTTGTGTAAGCTACGTCGTATGTACCCTCAAGCATCGCTTGGTTGTATACAGAGAAATCAGGTGTACGAGCTTTCGCTTTAATACCGATTTCATTCAATTGCTCTACTGCTAGTTGAACTGTGTTGTTGAAATCAGTCCAGCCGTTTGGCGATTGAATCATTAGCTCGAACGACTTACCAGATGGAGTGTCAACAAAGCCATCTTTGTTTACATCTTTAAAGCCAGCTTTTGCTAGAAGGTCTTTAGCACCTTCAGCATTGTACGTGTTGAAGCCTTTGTACTTGTTGTGAGTCTTTTCGTCAGACCATGCTTCGAATGCGTAACCTAGACCAGATGCGAAGTCATTCACTGTACCGCCACCGTAGAATGCGATGTCGATGATTGTTTGACGGTCAAGAGCCATAGAGAATGCACGACGGAAGTCAACATTGCTTAGCGCTTCGTTTTTAGCAGCGTCTGGGTGCTTGAAGTTAACTACGAATGCTTGAGTACCTGCTGGCGGGTACCAGTAGTGGTGTTTAGGACTTGCAGCAGCGTATGTACGATCAATGTCTGGTACGAATGAAGACGTCCAGTCCATTTCGCTGTTTACAACTTTACCAAGGAATTGGTCATTGTTAGCGATTTGAGGTACACGTAAACAGTCAACGTCTAGGTTATCAGCATCCCAGTAATTCGGGTTTTCACACTGAATGTAAAGTTGAGCTGTGAAAGTATCAATTTCAGTGAACGGACCTGAACCTACTGGGTTTTCATTAGTAAACGTTGCAGGATCTTTGATGTCTTTCCAAATATGCTTAGGTACTACAGGTACTTTAGCAATTTCGTAAGGCACATTTGAGTTTGCTTCAGTTAGACGGAAGCGAACTTGGTTATCGTTCAGTTTCTCAACGCTAGAAACCCAAGAGTTGATACCACTTTGGTCAAGCTCAGGCTTGTTTTTTACTAGGTTGAAAGAAAAAACAACATCATCAGCAGAGAATGTTTCGCCATCAGACCATTTAACACCTTTACGAATGTCGAAAGTCACGCTCATCAAGTCATCAGACATTTTGTAGTTTTCAGCTAAGCGGAAAACCGGCGTGTTACCGTGCATTTCGTTAAATACAACAAGAGGCTCATATAAGAAGTCAGTTGTTGTATGAAGGTTAGTAGCACCTAAGTACGGGTTAAAGTTACGTACGAAAGTAGTAAATTCCTTCGGGTGGATAGTCAGTTCACTGCGTTCTGCAGCGGTTGCTACTGATGCAAAACCTGTCGTAGCAGTTGCAATAATTGCTGTTGCTAGTGCTGTTTTTTTTATATTGGCAAGCATAGCTGTTCCTTACTATTTGCTTTCATTTCACTAATGGATTGAATGTTATCTAATCTAACAAGACACATTCTTTTTAAGGCCTACCTCTTAGATTTTCGCTTCCTCTTGAAGCGTTAAGAGTGGCCTGTAGGCCTTGGGCACCCTTAGAAAACACCGAATGGAGAGATTTGGCAAACTAGATTTACGTTAAAAACGTCAAAAGCACCTCTTGTCTCGTTATTCTCGTTAAAAACATTAAGTTTGGTTGAAAAGTGAGCCAAACTGCCGTGTTGATATGTGTCGCAATAAGGTGTTGGGTGAATTATATTTGTAAGTGGTTACTTACTTGTTGTTCTATGTATTTTGAGGTTTTTTTGTAATTGCAAGTATTTGTAGATCAAGGTCACTTAATGAATTTTCGTTAATTTATCTTGAAAAATTAAATCTGCCGTTCTGTCGTGACTAAGTTCGCAAACTCGAGTAATGAGTAGGGTTATTAAGCTAAATAACGGAAATTAGAGTTTTTTGATGGGTGATAAATTCATATAAATCCATGTTAATTTACCAAGTTAAATAACTGAGGTTTATTTATACATTAATAAGTTTTCAGTGAAGAAAGGCACTAACTTCTATCTAAAAAAAAGCCTGCGGAACGCAGGCTTGAAATCGATTCTGGTGGTTAAAAAACTTTAGCTAGTCAGTAGTTTTTGGAGCTTATCTCTAAGTGCTTCGATGTGGGTACGCTCAGGGCTTTGTTCATTACAGTGCTCTAGAATAAATTCAATTGAACTGAGCACTGTACGCCATCTAGGAGTCTTAGGCAGCGTTTCTACGCGCAAGTACTTATCTAGTGTTCTCGTTTGTAAAGTGCTTCTATCTAGATAGACTCGCCATAGTTGGCTCTTCTCCGCAAAAGCGAACTTACTTTCACCAGTTACTGATTCCCAGTAATCTAGTGAGTTAGTCATAGCTTCAACTAAGACTTCTCGCATGATGTCTTGCTTATTTTTACCTTCACCAGCGGCTTTATCCGCAATGCGAGTAAACTCTCCACCAAGCTCTTTAAGTTGCTGTAATTTATCTTTGTCCCCTTCGAATGCATAGCTAGAAAGTGCCTCTACAGCTGTCTCTAGGTTATTAATTCGAGCTGAATTAACCCCGCCTCCAACATTGAAAATATACATGGAATCTAACCCTGAGCCTTGTGGAAGCTTGAGAATATCCGTTGATATATGCTGCCTTGTATCATTTATGTATATATCGATGTCGCCGCAATAGTGCGCCTGTTCCACATTTAAGTATTTCGGCGCAATAATTTCATCAGCTCTAGAGCGTTTCAGTTGTTCCTGGCTTCTTCTGAATAGTTTGGTCGCAGCTTCGTTCGCGAAACGGATGTGCTTATCATCTCGAATACAAATAATTGCCTCTGGCGCGGACTCTAGCTGTTCTAGTAACCTTCCTTGTGTTTCTAACAGGTTCGCTTCAACCAGTGCTCTCTGCTTCAGCTCTTGCTGCAGTTGATCATTTTCTACTCGGCGTTGTTCAGCCTTGCTTGCGGATAAATGTGCAGTAATCCTTGCTGCAAGCTCTTGTTTATTAAATGGTTTTGATAAGTAGTCATTTGCACCAACATCAAAGCCTCTTACGCGGTCTTCTGTTTGATTTAGAGCCGTGAGCATTATGATAGGTAGTTGTGCGTGATCGAATTCTTTTCTGAGGGTTTCACAAACTTGATAGCCACTCATTCCTGGCATCATGATATCGAGCAATAAAAGTTCAGGCTTTTCTTTCTTTATTAGTTCAATAGTTTCAGGGCCATCATTTGCTGTACGAACTCTGTAGCCTTCTATTTTTAAGAAGCTATCCAGAACTCTCAGGTTTACAGGCTCGTCGTCGGCAATAATTAATAACGGACCATCAGGGTTTTCATCAATGACACAGGCATCTAGCTGATGGTTTTCAATAATTTCTGGCGCTTGGAAGTGGGAAAAAGGATTAGCAGGGCTAGTTGCTGCTATTTCTTCTTCTGATGCAAGTGGAAGGGTAAAGCTAAAGGTAGTCCCTACCATGGTTTGGCTGCTTACATACAGTGAGCCACCCATTAGTTCGATAAGTTGGCGGCTAATTGATAATCCTAGACCTGCACCTTGTCTATAGCGATTTGCATCTTGACCAGCTTGAATGAGCGGTTCGAAAATATGGTCTAAATATTCCGCAGGAATTCCTTGCCCAGTATCCACAACTTGCACGCGAATGTTGTCATCAATAATACTGGCTGAAATGACAATCTTACCTTCAGTAGTATATTTAATGGCGTTGCCAACTAAGTTATACATCACCTGTTCAAGTCGCTGAGGATCTGATGATACAAGTGCTAGGTCATTTGGCACTTGGTTAATAATGCGAATCGGTTTATTGCCCAATAAGTGATGGGAAAGTTCTAAAACTAAGCTGGTGGCGGCTGAAAGGTCTACGGCTGATTTGTTGATGTCTAAGCTGCCATAGCGCATCTTGTGATAGTCCAGCAGATCATCGACCAAGGTGGTTAAGCGTTGTCCGCTGTTAATAATAATGTCGAGTTGGTACTTTTGACTCGCAGGGATAGGACCGTTTGCTCCTGAGATCAAAGCTTCAGCGATACCGACCATACCGTGTAATGGAGTTCTTAACTCATGAGATGTTGTGGCTAAGAATTCATCTTTAAGCTTATTGGCAAGTTGAAGGTCGTCATTCTGCTTTTGGATGACTTTTAAGTTATCCTCAAGTTCTTGGTTTTGGCTTTTTATCAGGAGTATTTTTTCTCGAATAGAGCGCTGCATTCTTTCAAAGCTTACTGCAAGGCGTCCAATCTCATCTTTTCGCTCCATGTTGATCATTGCTTCATCCAAATCACCAGCCGATACTTTTTCTGCAGCCCAAGTTAACTTTAGAAGTGGGGAAGTAATGAAATTAGAAAGGTAGTGAGAAGCAACTACTACCAAAATAATGGCAGTAAGCATGGTGATAATAAATATTTTTTCGAGTTGATATATTCGAGAAAAAGCTTCTTTTTCAGGTAGTTCCACCACAAGAGCCCAGGTTGCATATTTAAGCTTAATTGGGGTGTATGCTGCAATAGTCGGTTCACCTAGTGCATTATTAAAAGTACCTACTGCATTTTCACCGGCTAAGGCTTTATCTACAACCTCAAGGCTTAAATTTATCGACTCTTGGCTATGAGCTAAACTACGAGGTAAGTGGTCACTACCCACTAAAAGAGAATGCATATTTGATGATTTGTTGAGGTCGGCGATAAGGTTTGTGATGCCATTGTTTGGCAGCCTAAACATTGCGTAACTGTGCAGGTAACCTTGTTGAATAATAGGCGCTCCGAGCCATGCACTTTGCTTACCATTTTCTAATTCAAAATCAGAAACAATGATAGGCGTATAGTCTTCATTCGACTTACGTTTGCTTATCACGTCTTGGTTCAATCGCGTAAATGTTTTCCCTAAATTAGAGTCTTTATATACACCGGTTGTTAAATTAGTACCGTAATTGTCATTCTTATAGACGGAGTAAGTGACGTTACCATTGATATCGACAAGTAAAATATCATCAAAATCAGAGCGTTTTAATAATTCAAGATAGGCTTGATGGTAGCGCTTATGAAGCAGACGGTAGCGTTCGCTTCCTACGTAACTGCTTGATTCAGGAAGGATTGATGTTTTTATCTGGTTGCCAGATCCTTGGATATATCGTTGTTGTGCATTTTCTCTAGCCTCATCTATATCTAGACCAAGCCGTTGAAATGCATTAACTAGTCCATAAAAACGTCCACCACTGGCTATGGCGAGCTCGGAGCGTACAAATCCAATGACCTGTGACTCTTGTGCTTGTAAGTAATCGGTGACTTGCTGCTGCTTAGTATCTCTCACTGAAACTAAATGAGAGGTACTTTGTTCTTGTAGGTCCGCACTGTGTGATTGAAGAAAGAAGAAGGCGATGACAGTGACAGGGGTAATACTAAGAACAAGAAATGCAAGCATTAGGGTATTTTGAAGGCGCTTAAACTTCTGTTTTCGATAGAATCTGAACATAAATAAGGTACAACTTCCCTTTAAAGTACGGCTCACATAGCTGAGAAACAGTACAAAGAATCGAATGAATGGGTCCTAATTTAACGAAATTAACGAGTTTTTTTACTTTGACAAGTAAGTGGTATTTAAAGCGTGTGCGAAGGCGCACTTTTATAGGATATTGCAGATAATCTAAGCGTTTAGTGCAGGGAAATCCCTGCACTAAATAGAATGTTTTATTTGTTAGCGTGATATATCGCGAATTTAGTCGTCTTATTTAGCGTCGAACATTTACCGAAAGCTAGCTCAATGATTGGTGTGTATTTTAAAAAACTGTTGGCTACGATTATAAGCTCGCCTTTTTTATTTAATTGACTAGGAGCTTTTGCCAATAAGGTTTCCGTAGCGCTATAACTTGTATCTAAACCTGAATGGAATGGAGGGTTACTAATAATAAATCGATAGTCTTTAGAGGTGTCGGAATAGACATCAGAGGCGAAGACTTTCCCTTGTAGACCATTGGCTTCTAGGGTTGCTTGGCTAGAAGCGACGGCGAAAGCACTGATATCACACATCTCTAGCTCAATATCAGGGTTTCTTGAAACCATTACGGCACCTAAAACACCAGCACCACAACCAAAGTCGAGCACTTTCCCACTTAACGAAGGTAGGCTATCTAATAGCAGTTGGCTGCCTACATCAAATTCACCATGGCTAAAGACACCAGGTAAACTTTTTACTGTTAAATTTTGGTCGCCGATATTTACAGAGTAGGTTTTGAACCAATCTTGTAGATCAAACTTTGCCGGTTGTTCGAAGCATTGTCCCCAGTAAAATGAACAGCGGCGGGCTGAATCATATTTGACTACTTTTCCGTAGGGGCTAAACATCTTTTCAATGCTCTTAACGCCAGAACGGTTTTCACCGACGACGACGATCTCCGTATCTTTGCCTAATTTAGCGAAGATCATCGCTAACAAATATTCAGCTTCAGCCTTAGCTTTTGGCCAGTAGAGTAATACTAAATTTGCTTTTGTCTCTTGCGTCAATTCAGTGCCATAGAAACGTTGAATCGAATTATACCCATCAAGTTGACGGTAATAGCTATAGTTTGATGTAAAAACAGATACAGTTTCACAATGCTTTGCCAGTTCAACCGGAAATAAATCTTCCGACTCGCCAGCTACTAGAACATGTTTGCCTTCGAAATAGGCGAGTTGGCGTTGAGCAATTTGGCTTGGAGCAATATATGCAGACATAAGGCACTCTGTTGAATGGTTAGCAAAAATGAGGGCGGATTTTCGCATAATCCGCCCTAAGCTTGAAGTTTTAATGTGTGCTGGCTGCGCTTAGAGCACAAGCGCGCAGTAGGTCATTAGTTGTTGTCTTGTTGATCGAGAAAATCTTTAAACTCTTCATCATAAATATTAAAGAGTACTATCGTGATTGCGAAAATCAGCGGACCATAAATCAGACCAATCAAACCAAATAGCTGGATACCACCTAGCAGTGAGAAGAAAATCATCAAAGTATTCATGCCCGCGCTGCCTTGCATCAGAAGTGGACGAAGTAAGTTATCAATCGACCCTACAATAGCAATGCAATAAACCGTTAGGAAAATAGCCCAGGTGGTTTCGCCTGTGAGGAATAGGTAAGTTGCGGCTGGGATCCAAATTAAAGCGGTACCAACGACTGGGATGAATGAAGCAAAGCCCATCATCGTACCCCAGAATAATCCTGGGAAACCTGCAATCCACATACCTATCCCGCCAGCAAAGCCTTGCGCAATAGCTGTTAAGAACGAGCCCATTACTGCAGATTTAGAAACCTCTTCAATCTCTGTCAGTAATTTGTCTTCTTGACTGCGTGACAGCGGTAAAATATGTCTTACGACACTGATGATCTTATCGTGGTCTCTTAATAAGAAGAATAAAACGAATAGCATCAAGAAGAAGTCCATCAGGAAGTTGGTTGCGTCACCTAAGATTTTTGCACTAATTCCAACTAACTTAGAGCCGAAGCTTGTCGCAAACTCTCCCACTTTTTGCGCGATAGCTTGAGGCTCAATATTATCAAATGGCAGATAGTTATTGATAAATGCTAAGGCTTTAACTACGAGAGGGTGTTCGAATAGAGTTTGGATGCCTCCATGTGTCACCCATTGATAAGTATTTTGGGAGAATAAAGAACCTTGCTGAACGATGGCGGCAAATACGGCAAGTAGGGGAATGACAATAATAAACGTCAGTATGATACAAGAGAGCAAAGACACGGTATTGGCTTTATTAGGGAGTTTCTTTTCAAGCCATTCATGGATAGGGAACATCAGTAAAGAAATAATAAATGCCATTATTATTGAATTTACATAAGGTTCAATAAGTAAGTAGCATGCATAGGCTGCAGCGAGTAGAGCAACAATAATGACCCAATGGCTGGAGGTGATTTTAATTTTTTCTGACACGATGATGGTCTCTCGATTAACGTTCTATGTTTATAATGGCTGTAAAACAGATGGTTAGCAATGAGGAGTTTATATTATGGGATGTTGTAATAAGAATGAGAAGTGCGAGAGTGAAGAACAGCAGCCGCGTAAAGAGATCCCTTGGTTTCGGATGTTTTTAGGAACCATCATGCTACTTGTTTTTCTGTTCTGGGAAAGATAAGCACTTATATGAAAGCTAGCGTTCATCGCTAATGTCTATAAGTATTCTTTACCCAAAGAAAGTACAAATAAAAAGAGCCGCGGAATCGCAGCTCTTTTTGTAGTTTTTACGTTATTTACGTTATTTACGTTATTTAGCTTCTGCTGCAATGATAGCAAAGCTGCGATCAGCCGCTTCTAATGTCGCATCAATTTCTTTAGAGCCATGAGCAAGAGAAGTAAAGCTTGCTTCAAATGCTGAAGGTGCAAGGTAAACACCGTGGTCTAGCATTAGATGGAAGAAGCGTTTGAAGCGTTCAACATCGCACTTAGTAACATCTTCATAGCAGGTTACTGTTTCTTGGTCAGTAAAGAAGAAGCCAAACATACCGCCAACTTGGTGCACTAACATTGGAATGCCATGTTTATCAGCAAGATCTTTGAAGCCATTTGCAAGTTGCTTAGTTTTTGCAGCAAGGCGCTTTTCATTACCTTCTTCACGAAGAAGGTTTAATGATGCATAGCCAGCAGCCATTGCTACAGGGTTACCTGAAAGTGTACCAGCTTGATATACAGGTCCTGTTGGTGCGATGTACTGCATCACATCTTTACGACCACCAAAAGCACCAACAGGCATTCCGCCGCCGATAACTTTACCAAGACAGGTTAAGTCAGGCTTGATGTTGTAGTAAGCTTGAGCTCCGCCTTCTGCTACGCGGAAACCAGTCATTACTTCATCAAAAATAAGTAGCGCGCCTTCTTGATCACAAATTTCACGTAGACCTTCGTGGAAGCCTTCTACTGGTGGAATACAGTTCATGTTACCAGCTACTGGCTCCACGATAATGCATGCAATTTCGCCTTTATTAGCTGCAAAAAGCTCACGAACAGAATCCAGGTTATTGAATGTTGCTGTCAGTGTTAGTTTTGCAAAGTCTGCTGGAACGCCAGGTGAACTTGGTTGACCAAGTGTTAGTGCACCTGAACCAGCTTTCACTAGCAGGCTGTCAGCGTGACCGTGGTAGCAACCTTCAAACTTAAGAATTTTATCGCGACCAGTGAATCCACGAGCTAGACGAATAGCGCTCATTGTCGCTTCAGTACCAGAGCTCACCATACGAAGTTGTTCCATTGAAGGAACCATTTCAGATACTAATTCAGCCATATTAATTTCAGTTTCAGTTGGAGCACCAAAACTTAAACCACGCTGCGCAGCATCAATAACAGCTTCACGAATCACACCGTGGTTGTGACCTAAAATCATAGGTCCCCAAGATCCAACGTAATCAATGTACGCTTTACCATCAGCATCAAAAATAAGTGGGCCATCTGCACGTTCAACGAAAATAGGAGAACCGCCAACACCGTTAAATGCACGAACTGGTGAATTAACGCCACCGGGAATGGTTTGCTGTGCTTTTTGATACAACTCTGCTGATTTGGTCATTGATATATCCTCTTTTGATTGTCGGACCAATTGGCTCGCATTGTACCTATCCATTATCTAACTAGAAATGTTTTCGCTAATATAATCACTTGAAACTGCCTTATTTGAGGTGTTACGCGTCTTATTAAAGAAATTAAATTGCCTTTAAAAGCTTAAACGGACATATCCTATGGTGAATACTTGAACGTTTCAGTCAGGTATTAGATAATCACTGTGTATTATAAAAATATTCAGCAACTATGATCTCGAACTAGATTTGTATCAGGTTGTTTTTGACACGAATGAGAGAGGTTGTCGTGAGCGAAGCAAATATTCCTTTATCTTTTTCTGATGCAGCAGCAAATCGCGTACAAACGCTGATCGCAGAAGAAGAAAATCCAGATCTAAAACTACGTGTATATATTACGGGTGGCGGTTGTAGTGGTTTCCAATATGGTTTTACTTTTGATGAGAAAGTTAACGATGGCGATACAACCATTTTGAATAGTGGCGTAACATTGGTTGTTGATCCAATGAGCTTGCAATACTTAATGGGTGGTATGGTTGATTACACAGAGGGTCTAGAAGGCGCTCGCTTTTTTGTTAACAACCCGAATGCTACGACGACATGCGGTTGTGGTGCTTCATTTAGCGTGTAGCTTTTCGCAGTAACACCAACGATAAAGTAGTACCCCAAATATCCCTAACGCCGAACTTTTGTTCGGCGTTTTTTATTATCTATTAGTTGTGATTTCTTGATTTCCTTCACTCTAGCCTTTCTACCTGCAACATTGGTTTTAAGATTAAACCTTTGTTATTCCATTAGAATGGATTTTAACGGGTATTTTCTTTAATTTTGTTTGTGTTTAGTAAACGCCATATTTATTAAACTGTAGATAACATCTCAACTTTGATAAACCTTGGTCTGTTAATGTTACCTTTGTGTATCAGGAAGTTGCACCTGGTTGCGTTTATCTTTATTCGTTCGCCCTCATCGCACGCTCCAAACAGAAAAGGATTTGTTATGCCCTCTGAGTTTTCTCGAACATTTATTCCCCACCAATTTAAGCAGCCATGGTTAGTTTCCTTAGTTCTCGTGGTGTTGCTATCCATTTGGTTGGGACTAGGTGCTGGTCATGCAGAAGAAGCATTACCAAACAAATCAATTGAAATTCCGCTGGCGAAAGTATCTTTTCAGACCTTTATGTCTTCACCTACTTACAAAACCATTGAGCTTTATGGTCGTACAGCACCTGATCGGCATGCACGATTAGGTGCGGAAATCGCAGGTAAAATCGTCAAATTAAATGTTAAAAAAGGCGATAAAGTAAAAGCCGGACAGGCCATCGCGCAGATAGATAAAGGCGATCTCGAAATTCAATTTGAACGGGCGTCAGCTTTATATAGATTGAAACAAAAAGAATTTAAAGCGGCTCAATCACTTAAGAAGAGAGGGCTGCAGGGTGAAATTGCTTACACCACGGCTGAGGCTTCATTAACAGAAGCAAAAGCGATGAAAAGTAATGCTGAACTGGCTCTAAAGAATACGAAAATCACCTCACCATTTTCAGGTGTGGTTCAAGAGTTATTGGTTGAATTAGGAGATTTTGTTGGGGTTGGTGACCCAGTCGCAGGTGTTATCGACCTTGACCCTTTGGTGATTGAAGCGGATGTTAGTGAGCGTCATATACAGCATCTTCAGGTCGATCAATCAGCTTCTGTACGCTTGTTAGGTAGAAATGAGGTGGAAGGTAGCTTACGTTATATTTCTCGTATTTCATCTACTTCAACCAATACTTTTCCAATCGAAATTGAGATCGCCAACGCACAAGGCTTTTTACCTGCTGGGGTTAGCGCGGAAGTGACTCTCAGCCTTGAAAGTCAAGATGCCATAAAAATAACCCCTGCGATGCTTGCATTAGATGAAGCAGGGAATTTAGGTGTTAAGACATTAGTTTTGAAAGAAGATAAACCTATTGTTAAGTTTGTTGAGATTCAACTTGTTAAAGCTGAACAAGATGGTGTTTGGCTTACAGGGTTGGGTCAACAGGTTGATATTATCACTGTTGGGCAAGGCTTTGTGCGTGATGGTGACTCTGTAGTTGCTGTGGAGCAGCAATTGACTCCCGAGCCTGAACAGTCAACGATGACAGATAATTAGAGGGATAACGAATGTATTCAATTATTGATGCGGCGTTGTCTCGTGCAAGAACAATGTTGTCTTTATTATCACTTATTCTGATCGCGGGTGTGGGCACATATATAGCCATACCTAAAGAATCTAGCCCTGATATTACGATCCCCATTATTTACGTCTCCGTTGGACACCAAGGGATCTCACCAGCCGATGCGGAACGTTTACTCGTAAGACCTATTGAGCAAGAGTTAAGATCAATTGAAGGTGTGAAGGAAATGACAGCAACAGCGGCTGAAGGCCATGCTTCTGTTGTGTTGGAATTTAATGTCGGTGTCGATCTTACAAAAGCAATGGCAGATGTTCGTGATGCGGTTGATCTTGCAAAACCTAAACTGCCGGAAGATAGCGACGAACCTACCGTAAATGAAGTGACCTTAGCCTCTGAGCAACCAGTACTTTCTGTCGTTTTATATGGCACAGTGCCAGAGCGGACAATTGTTCAGATTGCCCGAGAGCTAGGCGATAAATTAGAAAGTTATAGGCAAATCCTAGAGGTAGATATAGCAGGTGACAGGGACGATATTGTTGAGATTATTGTCGACCCTTTACTCATGGAAAGTTATAGCCTAGATCAGGCGGACATTTATAACCTTATCGCCTTGAATAACCGAGTAGTAGCGGCTGGCTTTGTCGATACTGGCTATGGACGATTTTCAGTAAAAGTGCCTTCTGTTTTCAATTCTTTAAAAGATGTACTTGAACTACCTATCAAAGTTGATGGAAAACAAGTCGTAACTTTTGGAGATGTTGCCACGGTTCGCCGCGCCTTTCGCGATCCTGAAAGTTTTGCTCGTTTAGATGGGAAATCGGCTGTCGTTTTAGATATAAAGAAACGCGCCGGGGAAAATATCATAGAGACAGTTGCACTCGTAAAAGCTGTAATGGCTGGTGCTCAGCAACGAGCAGAATGGCCGAATAATTTACTCGTTAAATACACATGGGATGAATCTAAAGATGTGAAGATCATGCTTAATGATCTTCAGAATAATATATTGTCAGCAATTATCCTGGTTGTGATCGTTATTATCGCTATTTTAGGGGTTAGAACGGCATTGTTAGTTGGCATCTCGATTCCCGGGTCATTTCTTACTGGCTTATTAGTGCTTTCAGTTTTCGGCTTAACAGTGAATATCGTCGTATTGTTCTCACTGATCATGGCGGTTGGCATGCTCGTGGATGGCGCTATTGTTGTCACCGAATTTGCAGATAGGCGAATGCAAGAAGGGGAAAGTCGAAAAGAAGCTTACCGGGATGCGGCTAAACGTATGGCATGGCCGATTACTGCATCCACAGCGACAACGCTTGCAGCCTTTGCTCCTCTGCTATTTTGGCCGGATGTAACTGGCGAATTCATGAAATATTTGCCATTAACGTTAATTGCAACATTAAGTGCATCACTCATTATGGCGCTTTTATTTGTGCCAGTACTAGGCGGTTTAATTGGAAAGCCGCAGTATGTGTCGTCAGCTAACCAAGCTCGAATGGTTGCCTTACATAACGGTGACTTTTCACAAGCGAAGGGGTTAACTAAAGCGTATTACCATACGCTATCGATAGCCATCAAACATCCATTCAAGATTCTTTGTAGCGCAATCATATTATCTGTGGCGGTTGGCTTTACTTATTCTAAAGCCGGGCTTGGAGCTGAATTTTTTCCTGAAGTAGACCCGCCATTCTTTAACGTCAAAGTGCGTTCTCATGGCGATCTCTCAATTCAAGAAAAAGACACTATCATGCGTGATATTGAGCAAACTATGCTTAATCATGATGAGTTTGAAAGTGTATATACTCGAACGGGAGGGGATGACCAAATCGGTTTGATCTCAATAACCCCTGTCGATTGGCAATACCGCCGAAGCGTAAAAGAGATCATTGAAGAGTTAAAGCTACAAACCGATCTCTATGCTGGTGTCGAAATTGAATACAAGTTTCCAGATGCGGGACCACCTGTTGAAAATGATCTGGTTATTGAGTTGTCCGCTCGTACCCCAGAAGAGTTAAATCAAGCTGCAAAAGTGGTGAGAGCTTGGGCAGATGGTAACTCTGTTCTTAAAAACATCAGTGATACTTCAAGCAAAGAAGGGATCGATTGGAAAGTTGATATTCGAAGAGATGACGCGGCTCGTTTCTCTGCGGATGCCACCTTAGTCGGTAATACCGTTCAGTTTGTGACTAATGGGTTGAAAATTGGTGACTATTTACCGGATGATTCCTCAGAAGAAGTCGATATCCTTGTACGCTATCCAAATGATAAGCGAGATATCGGTCGTTTTGATCAACTAAGAGTGAAGACGCCAGCAGGTTTAGTGCCTATTACAAATTTTGCTCAAATTATCCCTGATCATAAACAAGATACGATTAAGAGGCTCGATGGTAAACGAGTCGTAAACATTATGGCGGATATGGAGGAAGGGTTTAATTTAGCGTTAGAATTACCAAAAATAGAGCAAGCATTGAATGAATTAGGGCTCCCTAGCGGCGTTGATTTTCGTATTCGTGGTCAAAATGAAGAACAAGAGAACTCTTCAGCCTTTTTACAGAGTGCCTTTTTGGTTGCACTAGCGGTAATGGCGTTAATCCTTATTACTCAGTTCAATAGTTTCTATCAAGCGTTTCTAATCTTGAGTGCTGTCTTGTTTTCTACAGTTGGTGTTTTTGTTGGTTTGCTTATATTCCAAAGACCATTTGGTATCGTGATGTCTGGGATTGGCGTGATTGCATTAGCTGGGATTGTGGTGAACAACAACATTGTACTCATCGATACTTATAATCAGTTGATTAAGCGGGGTCTAGATAAGCGAGATGCTATTTTAAGAACTGGTGTCCAGCGTTTAAGACCTGTAATGCTGACCACTGTGACAACCATATTAGGCTTGTTACCTATGGTTTTAGAAATGAATATCGATTTAATTAATCAAAAAATTGAGTTTGGAGCTCCTAGTACGCAATGGTGGTCACAACTCGCTACTGCTATTGCTGGTGGCTTAGCATTTGCAACTGTGCTGACGTTAGTCTTAACACCTTGCTTATTGATGTTAGGTAGAGCTAAGAAGGAAGAGGTTCAATCGGATTAATTGGTTTTAATCAGTCAGTCGTTACTATCAACCGTAATTATTATCACAGCACTTACTATTAAGAGCCGCTACCTTCAAAATAAGTGAGCAGTAAAATAAAAAATAGCGCCTGATTTCGGCGCTATTTTTATTTTAGACTTTCATTTTTATCACTCAGTTTAGAATCGTTAGGGGCTAGTTAGTGATTACTTTGTTGCGAGTAATTGCCCGTAACGTTCTAATTTATCTAATCGAATCTTAGAGTTAGCAATAAAAGTGTTCTTTGTTTTGCCTTTGAGTGATTTTGATTGGGGTAACTTCACCGTTCGAGCATTTTTGTGAACCCCATTAACTAAGAATTCATAATGTAGGTGAGGACCCGTGACTCGACCTGTTCCACCTAAAGTACCAATAGTTTGCCCTTGTTTCACACGTTGACCTGTTTTGACAGAGCGCTTTTTCAAGTGCAGGTACTTCGTTATGTAGGTGTTGCTGTGACGTATGAAAACGTAGTTACCATTAAATTGGTTGTAACTAGACTTTTGAACAATACCATCGCCTGCTGCCCAAATTGGTGTGCCGACAGGTGCCGCGTAATCCGTGCCTCTATGAGCTCTTATCTTACCTGTAACTGGGTGTTTTCGGTTAGGGTTGAAGTTTGATGTTACACGTCTGAAATCAACAGGAGAGCGTAAGAAAGCCTTCTTCATAGCTCGGCCTTTTTCATCGTAATAGTTACCGCTCTTATCATCTAAAACCGCAGTAAATGTATCACCTTGGTTACTGAATATAGCCGCCATAATTTTCCCGCGCCCAACGACCTCTCCTTCCACTACCTTTTCTTGGTATAGGATTTTAAAACTGTCGTTTTTTCGAATATCTAAAGCAAAATCAATATCCCAGCCAAATATTCCCGCAAGTTCCATGATTTGGTTGGCTGTTAAACCAGCATTGATGCCAGCATTCCAAAAGTTAGAAGTGATGTTGGCTTGGGCATAATTGTATTGGTAATTGACTTCCTTTTTATCCAGTTTAGATGTGAACTGATCACCTGACGCGGTAATGCGAAAGGTCTCAAAAGCATTGAGCTGGCGCTTCAGTTGAATTAGAGCGTTATTTTCATTAAAACCGAATTGAAGTACGTCTCCAGGGCGAAGGTTAGACAAATGGTCTTTAATGTCTTTATCGCTGCTGACTAAGTTATGGAGTAAGCGTGGTGATAATCCAATACGCTTAAAAAGGACGGCGGTACTTTCGCCTGAACGAACCGTGTATTTTTCCCATTTGAGAACGGCAGTTGGGGCTATGTCTGTACCTATAGCAAGTGCTTCAGCATTTATGGTTAACGGGTAGAGTTTACCAACCTCAAGTCGATTCTCAGAATCTCTTAAGCTATTGGCGTCTGGTAACAAAAACAAAGCTATGAAAATTATCGCACTAAAGAATGCGATCAAAGCCCGGTGCAAAATAGGAAGGCGTGCAAAAATAGACAACATGATCCGGTTCGTTCTGTAAATATTGAGAAAATAGGCGACAGAATAGTGTAACTGGTTTCAAAATACATCGCTATTCAAGTAAGATGTCGAACTATTATATTTTTGCCAAATCTGTGGGAGTGAACAAGAATGGCGAGTATTGAAGCAGCATTAGCCGAGATCAAACGTGGCGTAGAAGAACTGATTCCAGAAGACGAACTGATAGCTAAGTTAAAAGAAGGTCGTCCTTTACGCATTAAGTTGGGTGCCGATCCGACAGCACCAGATATCCACCTTGGTCACACCGTAATCTTTAACAAATTACGTGCGTTTCAAGAGCTAGGTCATGAAGTGACATTCCTTATTGGTGATTTCACTGCAATGGTTGGTGACCCATCAGGTAAGAATTCAACTCGTCCACCACTAAGCCGTGAAGACGTATTGAAAAATGCTGAAACTTACAAAGAGCAAGTATTCAAGATTCTAGACCCTGCGAAAACGCAAATTCGTTTCAACTCTGAATGGTTATCTGAACTTGGTGCTGAAGGCATGATTCGTCTTGCATCTAACCAAACTGTTGCTCGTATGCTTGAGCGTGATGACTTTAAAAAGCGTTACGCTGGTGGTCAACCGATCGCAATTCACGAATTTATGTACCCACTTCTACAAGGTCACGACTCTGTTGCACTAGAGAGCGACGTTGAGCTTGGCGGTACTGACCAGAAGTTTAACCTTCTAATGGGTCGTGAACTGCAAAAAGCTGCCGGTCAAAAACCACAAGCGGTACTGATGATGCCACTACTTGTTGGTCTAGACGGTGTTAAGAAGATGTCTAAGTCTGCGCATAACTACATCGGTATTAGCGAAGCTCCAAGTGAGATGTTTGGTAAGATCATGTCTATCTCTGACGATCTAATGTGGAGCTACTACGAGCTGCTGTCTTTCCGTCCTCTAGAAGAAGTAGCGGAACTAAAAGCTGGCGTTGAAGCGGGCAAAAACCCTCGTGACGTTAAAGTTCTACTGGCTAAAGAGATCATCGCTCGTTTCCACAGTGAAGCCGATGCTGAAGCGGCTGAGCAAGAGTTTGTTAACCGTTTTGCTAAAAACCAAGTGCCAGATGAAATGCCTGAATTCGAATTCGAAGCAGGTCTACCAATCGCTAACGTTCTAAAAGAAGCAGGTCTTGTAAACTCTACTTCTGATGCGATGCGTATGATCAAGCAAGGCGCGGCTAAGCTAGAAGGCGAGAAAATTGAAGACAGCAGATTTGTACCTGAAGCGGGTACGGCGGTTTACCAAGTAGGTAAGCGCAAGTTTGCTCGTATTACTATCAAGTAATATTCAATTTAAGTGTTTTTAACGAAAAGGCATCTACGGATGCCTTTTTTATTGCCTAAAAGATTATTGACCGAAAGTTGACGAAGTTTTTAAATGAGTATTGCTACACTGTGCGCGCTGTCAAATAGACAGTAATTCTGGAGATTTTTATGAACAATACCGACCATCCTCCTAGTTTGAATGGAGAAGAATAACCTGTCTCGGTATTGATTTATTGTCCTACCGTTCAGGTAGGGTATCTTTGTTTTCCCCCTTCATTCTTTTCCACACACTAGATTCTAACAAGTAGACACCACGAGTAGTTTTCAGCTCTTGGTACGCCTAGTTATACGCTCTTGGTATGCTCGTTATATGCTTTTGTGTACTAGCTATAAGCTATAAGCTATTTGTTTTGATGGTCGTTACCTTTGCCAATCGGGAGATTCGCCATGACGGTAATGAACAACACTTTTCTATCTATTGAAGCTCTGTACTCAGAGAAAGACATCCAAGCTGTATCTAATGCATTTCAACAGTACGGACGTGAGCAACAAATTAACCTTTTGAACCGCATGCCACTTGAAGATGCGGTGTTAGTGCTTGGGCAATGCTCTCTTAGTACGATTCAGACTTTACTTAGTGAGTTAGAAGAACAGGGCTTTGAGAAGCGATCTCGACACCTAGCTCACCAACTAGGGCTGATCTACTCAGAGGTGGAACCTCAGCAGGGCTACCTTTCGACTGGGGTGATGAGCCATGTTAGGCAACGTATCGGTTGGATAATTGCGTTAGCACTATTGGGAATCGTCTCAGGGCTTATCATTGCTCAATATGAAGACATTCTCAGCCAGTTGGTGCTTCTGGCGATCTACATGCCAGTGATCGCTGCTGCTGGTGGTAATACGGGAACGCAAGCCGCGACTTTGGTCATCAGAGCTTTAGCCACTGGTGAGTTGAAGAAGCGACAATGGGCTAACGTTCTATGGAAAGAGTTTAGAGTCGCGATTTGTTTAGCACTTGCGATTTCGGTGGTGATGATAGGGCGTATTTTGATGTTTAGTGAAAGCCAATCAACAGGCGGCTATGACATCAACATGATTGCTTTAGCCATTGCTGTCGCTCTGTTTATTCAAGTTACGATATCAACGGTGCTTGGTGGTGGGTTACCGATAGTTGCACGATTATTCAAGCTTGATCCTGCCGTGTTAGTGAGCCCTGTGCTTGCTTCAATTGTGGATATCTCAGGAATGTGGATCTACTTTACCGTAGTAAATACTTTGCTTGAAATAGCTTGAATCAATACGGGGTAGGTTACAAGATTGCTTAGAGCTTAGAGCTTAGAGCTTAGAGCTTAGAGCTTAGAGCTTAGTGTGCAGAGATTAGATATAGGGAGCGAACTTAGGTGGTTGCTCCCTATTCAATGATTATTGTTGACTGAATTTGATGACATCTTTGTAAAATGCTTTTTCAAATTGAGTAATCGGAGCAATGACAGGCGTATCAGTATTATTTTTCACAGGGTAGTAATCCCTCACAAATTGAACAAAAACACTGTTAGGTTGGCCTGCTTTGTCTAAACCAAAGCCTGCCATATTATAACTCCCGTATAAAGAGCCACTTTTTGCAATGATGTTGCCTTCTATTGGTGCCTTTCTCATACTCTTTCGATAACGAAGTGTACCGCTTAGCCCTGATTTGGGCATAGACTGAAGTAAATTCAGCTCTTTTTCGTTTTCCCAAATATAGTGCAGGACTTGGGTCATACTTTCTGCTGTCATTCTATTGTTACGAGATAATCCTGAACCATCGGTTAGCTTTGCACTTTGAAGATCAATTCCGGCCTTACTTAATAAAATTTGTTTGATTGCCTCAGTACCATTGTTAAAACTACCTGCTTGGACAAAAAAAGTAGCGCCTAATGTCTTTGTTAGGTTATCTGCAATTAAGTTGTCAGACTCTTTCAACATAGTATTAAGAAGCGAGGGAAGCGAAGGTGACCTGTGCTTTGATACTAATGTCATCTTGGATGATCTAGTAGGCTTAACTGTGATTTGCCCTTTTATATCCATTTTCAGTTCAGCTACTAGATCTGAGGTAACATTTTGTACGTACAACTCGGGGTTTTGTATAGCAAACTTAAGAGGGAGAGGTTTCTTTCTCTCTATTAAGCAGCCAGACAGTTGGTATTCATTATTAGGTGTCGTTGTTAATTCTAAGCTGCATTGTGTTGCTTTTTGCCCTGAGCGGGAGACTGTTGATGTTTCAGTGTTTACAGTGATTGGGTAGTGAGCCGGAATGTAAACACGGGTATGTCCATCATCTTGAGTATATATTGATGCTTGAGCGCAATTTTCATCAAGCGTAATAGCCGATGCTGGAGCGCTGTAACACACACCTAAAATATCCCAAGGCCAGCCAACTGCTCGGTCATAGCCTGTAAAAGCGGAGTTATCCAGAAAAATGCTTCCGGCTATTTGATTGCCATACTCTTTTTTATAATCACGCAGTAATTGCTTTAAATGTTCTCGCTTTAGAGTTGGATCTCCAGAGAAAGAAATTACAACATCACTGCCGCTTTTATATAAAGAAGTTGAGTAGTGGAAATCATTCCCTAACTCTAATTTAGCGGCGAGAGCAGTGACGAGCTTAAGGGTGCTTGCTGGAGGGTAAAATCGATCACTATTGAGTGAAATGAACTCTTCACTTGAATCTAGTGACTCTACGATCAGGCTTGAGACACTTCCTTTTGGTAGATAATTCAGAGGAGTATATGCAAAGACTGAAAAGGAAAAACTAAAAAAAATTAGAGCTGTAAGAATTCGCATAGTCAGATAAAAGTTGTGGTTAGAGTTTTCAGTATACAGATATAAAAAACGCCCGCTAGAGAGCGGGCGTTTTGATTCTCAATTAACTAATTAATCAATTAGCTAACTAGAATTAGAAGTCGTAACGTAGACCAAGAGCTAGTTCGTCTTCAGCTTGGATTGACGTTGCGCCAGTGTTTGCGCCGCCAACAGAACCGTACGTGTCACCTTTTGAGATAAGGTTGAAGTTGTACGATACGTAGCCACGGAAGTTAGGCTTGAAGAAGTAAGTTGCGTCTACTGCTAGGTTATCAGCAGATGTGTCGCCGTTAGTTTCAGCATTGTTGTATGTAGAAGAGAATACAGTTTGACCCATAGTGTACGCAGCTGCTAACTCGTAACCAGTGTAGTCGCCGTTGTTCTTCGCTTTTTCACCGTCAGTAAATACACCAGCGAAGTATAGGTCGCCCATTGTGTAAGAACCAGAAAGCATGTATTCGTTTTCTTCAGCTTGGTCTGCGAAGCCTGCACCTAGTTTAACGCCAGTTTCGCCGATAGCGTAGATACCAGATAGAGAGTAACCGTCTTCGCCGTTATCTACATATTCAGTTTCTGCTGCGTTCTCAGAACGGTCAGCAAAACGGTAGCTTGCTTTTACGCTTAGGTCTTGGAATTGACCCTTGTAAGAAAGCATGTTGTCTGTACGGTCAGCTGCCGCTAGTTTATCTGCAGCAGAGTTACCGTGGTAAGCCATGATATCTGTGAAGTCAGTGATTACGCCAAGTGCGCCATCGTTTTTACCGTAAGTTACTTCACCAAATTTACCGCCAAGACCAGCGTAAGTGTAACGGTTATCTAGATCAGAACCGTCATCGTTGTCAGCTGTAGTGAATTCACCTTCGTAGAAACCAACGCCGTATAGACCGTCTTGGATTTCAACTTTACCTAAAAAGTTAAGACGGATACGAGAGTTATCAGATGCTTTGCCATCTTTCATAGATAGACGAGCTTCAGCACGACCGCCCATTTCTAGAGAAGTACCATCTTGGTTGTAAAGTTCAGCAGCAGTTGCACCAGTAGTAAGAGCAGCAGCAGATACTGCTAGAGCGATAATTGTTTTGTTCATGTTATTAATTCCTAATTACTGTCCATAAATAGTTTTATCAAGGATATGTATCCTTTTTGTATTGCCTGTATAAATCAAGCTTCATAATCAGGCTTATAACATTAAGCGAGAAACTTGCCAGTGCAATCCGTGGGTTACTTTTTACCTTAAAGTTCCCTGTTGAGTTAGTAAAACAATATAAATTGAAATTATGAACACTGTTTTATTGTGATTGTTTTTATTTAAGTTGTTGATTTTAATTGTTTTTGATTTTTCGTGCAGTGTAATTTATTTTTATTTTTTTTTGTTTTTTTATATTTTTCTTTTGTTAGTTTTAAAGATGAGACTGAAATTCTAGTTTTGAGAAGTAGGCAAATATGAGCTCGATTACGCTTTTTGAATACAAAGTGGAATAAACGTGATTTAGATATCAAGTTTGTTTACACTATCAAAATGAGTTTGTTTCTATTACCTAATCACTAAGGTTGGGTAGGTTTATTTTGTCCAAAGAAAACTTTGGCATAGAGGTAAGAAATGGAAAAGGTTCCAATGACAGTACGTGGCGCTCAGCAGCTACGTGACGAATTAGATCGCCTATTAAAGCTACGCCCTGTTATCTCAGCAGCGATTGGTGAAGCTCGTGAACTCGGTGATTTAAAAGAAAATGCTGAATATCATGCTGCTCGTGAAGAGCAAGGCATCTGTGAAGCACAGATCCGTGATATCGAATATAAGCTTTCTTTAGCTCAGATTATTGATGTTACTCAAATGGAAAATACTGGGAAGATCATTTTTGGTACGACAGTGACATTAATTGATGTAGATACTGACGAAGAAGTGAAATACCAAATTGTTTCAGAAGATGAAGCGGATATTAAAACAGGCCGTATCTCTGTTAAGTCTCCAATTGCTCGTGGTCTTATTGGTAAGATGGAAGGCGACGAAGTGCTTATTTCTACCCCAGGCGGCGAGAAAGATTTCGAAATTGATAAAGTAGAATATATCTAAGCTGATTATTTTATTGTTGATATTAAAAAGGTCGCTCACAGCGACCTTTTTTGTTTCTCATGTAGGTAATAATAGATTACTTACGTGGAATCTCGATTTTACGTGCTTCTGACTGACGGAACAGTACTAGAACTTTACCGATAGTCTGTACTTTCTCTGCTTTAGTTTCACGTACAATTGCATCGATAATCAGTTGCTTAGTCTCACGGTCTTCTGATGCAACTTTAATCTTGATCAGTTCGTGGTGGTCTAGAGCTAATTCGATTTCCGCTAGAACAGCTTCAGTAAGTCCATTTGCGCCCATTAGCACTACAGGTTTTAAACTGTGAGCTAGGCCCTTTAGATGCTGCTTTTGTTTGGTACTTAGGTTCATTACGCGGCCAATTTTCTTTAATATTAGGGTTGAAAAAACCTATTTTAACGCCATCTAATGCTGAAGACTATAATTTATTCATCATAGTATTGGGCAATCAGTATTTATTCACCGATTTAGGTATCTAATGAGTAAACAGAAACATTCGGCCAGTTCTGGTCGTTGGTTGAAGGAACACTTCGACGACAAGTATGCAAATGAAGCTAGAAAAAAAGGCTATCGTTCTCGTGCTTATTTTAAAATGGAAGAAATTCAATCCAAAGATAAGCTGCTTGCGCCAGGTATGACAGTTGTTGATTTGGGTGCCGCTCCTGGGGGGTGGTCTCAATACGGTGCTAAGGTTATAGGGGACAGTGGTCAAATCATTGCCTGTGACTTGTTACCAATGGACCCAATTGCTGGTGTTAGCTTTCTTCAAGGTGATTTTCGTGAAGAAGCAGTATTAGATGCTTTATTAGAGCGAATTCAACCTAATATGGTTGATGTAGTTATGTCAGATATGGCACCAAATATTGCGGGCAACAACTCTGTAGATCAACCTAGAGCTATGTACTTAGTTGAATTAGCATTGGATATGTGTCGACAAGTTCTAGCTACCAATGGTAGTTTTGTTGTCAAAGTTTTCCAAGGCGAAGGGTTTGATCAATATGTTAAGGATGTCCGTGAGATATTCAAAACAGTAAAAGTCAGAAAACCCGATTCATCACGAGCACGTTCTCGTGAAGTTTTTATCGTAGCCACTGGTTACAAAGGTTAACGATTCTCTTTCAAAAGTGAGCGTTAACAATATGGCTACAGTTTACAAACTGTAGTACCCTACCTTTAATTACAATTAGTTATCGAGAGGCTGACACCTTGAGTGACATGGCAAAAAATTTAATTCTGTGGCTTGTTATTGCTGTAGTGCTTATGTCTGTATTCCAGAGCTTCGGCCCTGGAGAAAGTAACGGCAGAGCAGTAGATTACACCACATTTGTACAGGAAGTTGGCCAAGGCCAGATTCAAGACGCACAGTTCAATAACAGTGAAATTACCTTTACCCGTCGTGGTGGTGGTTCTAAGTATGTAACTTACATGCCTGTTTATGATCAAAAGCTACTTGATGACTTAATTAATCAAAATGTTCGAGTTCAGGGCACACCACCAGAAGAACAGAGCCTACTTGGTACTATCTTCATCTCTTGGTTCCCTATGATCTTACTAATTGGTGTGTGGATTTTCTTCATGCGTCAAATGCAAGGCGGCGGCGGCGGTAAAGGCGCAATGTCGTTTGGTAAGAGTAAAGCTCGAATGATGAGCGAAGAACAAATTAAAACGATGTTTGCTGATGTTGCAGGTTGTGACGAAGCAAAAGAAGATGTGAAAGAACTTGTTGACTACCTTCGTGACCCAAGTCGTTTCCAAAAGCTAGGTGGTAAAATCCCTACAGGCATTCTGTTGGTTGGTCCTCCTGGTACTGGTAAAACATTGCTTGCAAAAGCGATTGCTGGTGAAGCGAAAGTACCGTTCTTTACTATCTCAGGTTCTGACTTCGTTGAAATGTTTGTTGGTGTTGGTGCATCTCGTGTACGTGACATGTTCGAACAAGCGAAGAAAGCGGCACCTTGTATCATCTTTATCGATGAAATCGATGCGGTAGGTCGTCAGCGTGGCGCTGGTGTTGGTGGTGGTCACGATGAACGTGAACAAACACTAAACCAAATGCTGGTTGAGATGGATGGTTTTGAAGGTAACGAAGGTATTATCGTTATCGCTGCGACTAACCGTCCAGACGTACTTGACCCGGCACTACTTCGTCCAGGTCGTTTTGACCGTCAAGTTGTGGTTGGTCTGCCTGATGTACGTGGTCGTGAACAGATACTTAAAGTACACATGCGTAAAGTCCCACTGTCAGGCGATGTTGAACCATCTCTGATTGCTCGTGGTACTCCAGGTTTCTCTGGTGCAGATCTTGCGAACCTTGTTAACGAAGCGGCTCTATTCGCTGCTCGCGGAAATAAACGCAATGTATCTATGGTTGAGTTTGAACTTGCGAAAGATAAGATCATGATGGGTGCAGAGCGCCGCTCAATGGTTATGTCTGAAGAAGTGAAAGAATCAACGGCTTATCACGAAGCGGGTCACGCGATTGTTGGTCGTTTGGTACCTGAACACGATCCTGTGTACAAGGTATCAATCATCCCACGTGGTCGTGCACTTGGTGTGACTATGTACCTACCAGAGCAAGATCGCGTAAGCATGTCTCGCCAACATCTAGAGTCAATGATTTCTAGCTTGTACGGTGGTCGTCTAGCTGAAGAACTTATCTACGGTAAGGACAATGTATCAACTGGTGCATCTAACGATATCGAACGTGCAACAGATATTGCTCGCAAGATGGTTACGCAATGGGGTTTCTCTGAAAAACTAGGCCCTCTTCTTTATGCTGAAGAAGAAGGTGAAGTTTTCCTAGGTCGCGGCATGAGCCAAGCTAAACATGTTTCTGACGATACAACTCGACTGATCGATGAAGAAATTCGTATCCTTATCGACCGCAACTACGCTCGTGCTAAGCAAATCCTAGAAGATAATATGGATTTGATGCATTCGATGAAAGATGCACTTATGAAGTATGAAACGATCGATGCAGGTCAGATTGATGATCTCATGGAGCGTAAAACTGACATTCGTGAGCCAGCTGGTTGGGGTGATCAGGAAAAAGCAGAACCTGCAAAGGAAGAAGCTAAAACTGAAGCCAAATCAGAAGGGCAAGCTAAAACTGAACCAAAAGCTGAAGAGCCTAAAGTTGAAGAAGCTAAGTCTGAATCAGATGATGCCCAAAACAAAGACTCTTAATCTTTAAGTTATAAACAAAAACCCTGAGGAGACTCAGGGTTTTTCTGTTTATAGCTCGAGTATATTTATTGCGTAAAATAACTATTACATTTGTTGAAGATAGTTCCGATGAAATTAAAATCTAACAATAAAACTCTTGTTCTTGACCGAACACATGTCATGGGGATTTTAAATGTTACCCCTGATTCCTTTTCTGATGGCGGAAAATTCAATTCATTAGATAATGCTTTACTGCAAGCTGAACAGATGATTGAAGCTGGTGTAAGTATTATTGATATTGGTGGAGAATCGACTCGCCCAGGAGCTCCTAACGTTTCCTTAGAGGAAGAACTCGCTCGTGTTATCCCTGTTATTAAAGCGATTCGAGCTAAGTTTGATGTTTGGATTTCTATTGATACCAGTAAAGCGGAAGTGATGCGCCAAGCGGTTGAAGCTGGAGCTGACTTGATCAATGATGTGCGCGCTTTGCAAGAACCAGGAGCTTTGGAAGCTGCCGCTGAGGCTAATGTACCTGTTTGCTTAATGCACATGAAAGGTCAGCCAAGAACTATGCAAGCCAATCCAAGTTATGACGATGTTCTAAAGGATATCGAAGCATTCTTGCAAGAAAGAGTGAAGTCTTGTAAAGCCGTCGGTATCTCAAAGGAACAGCTGATTCTTGATCCTGGTTTTGGTTTCGGTAAAACCATCGAACATAATTACCACCTATTAGCGCACCTTGAAAAATTTCATACACTTGAGTTGCCGATCTTAGCGGGGATGTCGAGAAAATCGATGATTTTTAAGCTTTTAGATAAAGCTCCTGCCGACTGCATGATAGCAAGCATCACTTGCGCTACAATCGCGGCAATGAAAGGTGCACAAATTATTCGTGTTCATGATGTTGAAGAAACATTAGAAGCGATGAAGATCATTCAAGTGATGAACAATAATCATTCAATTGAAAAATAATAAAAATTAAGGAAAACCCATGTCAGATAAAAGACGTTATTTTGGTACAGATGGTGTGCGTGGAAAAGTAGGGCAATACCCTATCACTCCGGACTTTGTACTTAAACTTGGTTGGGCTGCTGGTCGTGTTCTTGCTAAACAAGGTACAAAAAAAGTTATCATAGGTAAAGATACCCGCATTTCTGGTTATATGCTTGAATCTGCTTTAGAAGCAGGTCTTGCTGCTGCAGGCCTTCAAGCAACTTTCACAGGTCCAATGCCAACCCCTGCTGTTGCTTACTTAACACAGACTTTCCGCGCAGAAGCTGGGATTGTTATCTCAGCATCTCATAACCCATATTATGATAATGGTATTAAGTTCTTCTCTTCTGAAGGCACTAAGTTATCTGATGAAATTGAGTTAGCGATTGAGGCTGAATTAGATAAAGACATTGAATGTGTAGAATCATCAGAGCTTGGTAAAGCGGTTCGCTTAAATGATGCAGCAGGTCGTTATATTGAATTTTGTAAAAGCACATTCCCTAACCACATGAGCTTGTCTGGAATGAAAATTGTTGTGGATTGTGCTCATGGTGCGACATACCATATTGCTCCTGCAGTTTTTAGAGAGCTTGGTGCAGAAGTTATTGCAATGGGTGTTGAGCCAAATGGCACCAATATAAATCATGAAGTCGGTGCAACGGATGTACGAGCTTTACAAGCTAGAGTGCTTGAAGAGAAAGCTGCACTCGGTCTAGGTTTTGATGGTGATGGCGACCGTATCATCATGGTTGATGAGCTAGGTAACAAAGTTGATGGTGACCAAATCGCTTATATCATTGCTCGTGATGCCCTACGTCGCGGAGAACTGAAGGGTGGTGTTGTAGGTACATTAATGACTAACCTTGGTATGGAAAATGGGCTTAAGCAATTAGGGATTCCATTTGTACGTGCAGCTGTTGGTGACCGATATGTAATGGAACAGCTTTTAGCTAAAGGTTGGAAGATCGGTGCTGAGAATTCTGGTCACGTTATTTTGCTTGATAAAGTAACAACTGGTGATGCGATTGTTGCGGCATTGCAGGTATTAGCATCAGTAGTGGACAGTGAAATGTCTCTAAACGAGCTATCACAAGGTATGACGCTATATCCACAAGTTTTAGAAAACGTAAGATTTAGTGGTGACTCAAACCCATTAGAAGCAGAAGCGGTAATTCGGTCAGTTAAAGAGGTTGAACTTGTTCTTGGTGAAAAAGGTCGAGTGCTACTTCGTAAGTCTGGAACAGAGCCTCTACTACGTGTAATGGTTGAAGGTGAAGATGCAGAATTAGTTCAAAGCTCAGCGCTTAAAATTGCAGAGGCGGTAAAAGCCAGCTGTTAATCAACTTATTGTTGAACTAATCAAAACAAGCATAAGGTAGTTTTATGCTTGTTTTGTCTTTTTTTTGAGCGTTTGTTTTCTAAAGGCTTATTTTTGGCAAATTCCACTTGTCAGGTAAGTAAGCATTCGTTAGTATTGCTCGGCCTTCAGTTAGGAGGTCGCTAGCCTTGTTCTCTAAACATCGTGTAAATAGTGTTTTAGAACGGCGCTGGCTCAACAATTAGGAACATAGGTGGAAAAATGTTTACAGTTCTACTTGTGATTTACCTGTTGGCAGCGCTTGGTGTAATTGGCCTAGTGTTAATTCAACAAGGTAAAGGCGCAGATATGGGAGCTTCATTCGGTGCTGGTGCTTCAAACACTGTGTTTGGTGCTGGTGGCTCAGGGAATTTCCTAACCCGAATGACTGCAATTTTTGCAATCGTATTTTTTGTTATTAGCTTAGTACTTGGTAATATGTCTACACATAAAACTGAGTCACAGTGGATTGACCCGACTCAAGGTCAGGTAATTCAGCAAGCTAATGATGCAGTGAGTGAAGTTCCGGCGCAAGGCGACGAGATTCCACAATAATCTGAAAGATTTGATGCCGAGATGGTGAAATTGGTAGACACGCTAGCATGAGGTGCTAGTGCCTTAGGGTGTGAGGGTTCGAGTCCCTCTCTCGGCACCATGTTTACAAACTTGTAAAACATCTTGTTGGGCGTATAATGCTCACAAGTCGGACGCGGGATGGAGCAGTTTGGTAGCTCGTCGGGCTCATAACCCGAAGGTCGTCGGTTCAAATCCGGCTCCCGCAACCAATTTTCAAAGCACACTATGTGTGAAAGTTGGTAGCAAGTTTACGTAGTGTGAACCTCACTACGAGTTAAGTATTAATCTTATTAGATAATTGCTTAACGAATCAGGGTCCAGCAACAAAAACCCCGGCTTATACGGGGTTTTTTGTTATCTAAGCATTTATAAATGCATTTAGGTAATGTTTGCTTGGAATTTAAATTGGGCTTTGAGCCCTTTTTTTGTTTCTGGAGTGGTTAAATGACTGGTTTAGAAAGACAACTTACTGAAATGCTTGAAGCTCCTGTAGCTGCGTCAGGTTATGAGTTAGTTGGATTAGAATTTATTCGTGCGGGTGAGCACTCAACGCTACGTATCTACATTGATCATGAAAATGGTATTTTTGTAGATGATTGTGCTGAAGTAAGTCATCAAGTAGGTGCAGTATTAGACGTTGAAGATCCAATTTCAGTGATTTACAACCTTGAAGTGTCTTCACCAGGTCTAGAAAGACCACTATTCAAAGCTGAGCATTACCAACAATTTATTGGTCACGAGGTAAGCATTGTTTTGAAAATGGCTGTAGCCAACCGTCGTAAATGGAAAGGTGATATCCAATCTGTTGATGGTGAGACTATTTCAATATTAGCTGAAGGGAACACAGAAGAGTTTCCACTAAGTAATATTTCGAAAGCTAACCTGATCCCTAAATTTTAGTTCTCCTCGTGAGAAAAGCTTAAGAGGCTAGATTAATGAACAAAGAAATTTTAGCGGTAGTAGAAGCTGTTTCAAATGAGAAAGCAGTTCCTCGTGAGCGTATTTTTGAAGCGCTTGAAATCGCGCTTGCAACAGCAACTAAGAAGAAAAGCGAATTTGAAATTGAAGTTCGTGTAGAAATCGATCGTAAAACGGGTAATTTTGAGACTTTCCGTCGTTGGGAAGCTGTTGAAGTTGTTGAATTCCCAACAAAAGAGATCTCTTTCGAAGCTGCACAGTACGATGATCCTGAAATCGAACTAGGTGGTTTCATTGAAGATGATATCGAGTCAGTTACATTTGACCGTATTACGACTCAAACCGCTAAGCAAGTTATTGTACAAAAAGTACGTGAAGCTGAGCGCGCTCAAATTGTTGAACAGTTCATCGATAATGAAGGTGAGCTAGTTACTGGTGTTGTTAAGAAAGTTAACCGTGACACAATTATCTTAGATCTAGGTAGCAACGCTGAAGCGGTAATCCTTCGTGATGACCAACTTCCACGTGAAAACTTCCGTCCAGGTGACCGAGTACGTGGTTTGCTTTACGCAGTTAAGCCAGAGGCTCGTGGTTTCCAGTTATTCATTACTCGCTCTAAGCCTGAAATGCTAGCTGAACTATTCCGCGTAGAAGTACCTGAAATTGGTGAAGAACTGATTGAATTAAAAGGTGCGGCTCGAGATCCTGGTTCGCGTGCTAAAATCGCAGTGAAAACCAATGATAAACGCATTGACCCTGTAGGGGCTTGTGTTGGTATGCGTGGTGCACGTGTACAAGCGGTTTCTAATGATCTTGGTGGTGAGCGTATTGATATCGTGCTTTGGGATGATAACCCGGCACAATTTGTTATCAATGCAATGGCTCCTGCAGATGTAGCTTCTATCATCGTTGATGAAGATGCGCACTCAATGGATATCGCAGTAGAAGCAGATAACCTAGCTCAAGCTATCGGTCGTAGCGGTCAAAACGTACGTCTAGCTTCTCAACTAACTGGTTGGGAACTGAATGTAATGACAGTTGCTGATCTTCAGAAGAAACACCAAGAAGAAGCGGTTGCTTCAATTGAAAACTTCATGAAGCACTTAGATATCGAAGAAGACTTCGCTCAAATGCTTGTAGAAGAAGGTTTCTCTACTTTAGAAGAAGTAGCATACGTTCCAGTAAACGAACTTCTTGAAGTCGATGGTCTAGATGAAGGCATCGTTGAAGAGCTACGTAACCGTGCGAAAGATGCTCTGACTACTCTAGCGCTTGCTAAAGAAGAAACTTTTGATGGTGTTGAGCCAGCAGAAGACTTACTTGCACTAGAAGGTCTTGAGCGTGAGATGGCTTACAAGTTAGCAGCAAAAGGTGTTGCAACACTTGAAGATTTAGCTGATCAAGGTGTTGATGAACTAGAAGGTATTGAAGATCTAACAGAAGAACGTGCAGGTGAGCTTATCATGGCTGCGCGTAACATCTGTTGGTTCGGCGACGAAGAATAACTCAGCAAGGAGAGAGCGGTATGACACAATTAACAGTTAAAGCACTGAGTGAAGAGATTGGTACGCCAGTTGACCGCTTAATTGAACAACTTGCTGATGCAGGAATGAAGAAAGCAGGATCGGATCAAGTTTCAGATGCAGAAAAGCAAAGTTTGCTTACTCACCTGAAAAAAGAACATGGTGACACTTCTGGTGAAACTGAACCGACTCGCTTAACTCTTCAACGCAAAACCCGCAGCACGTTAAGTGTTGCCGCTGGAGGCGGTAAGAGTAAGGATGTTCAAGTTGAGGTACGTAAGAAGCGTACTTACGTAAAGCGCAGCACAATCGAAGATGAAGCGAAACGAGAAGCCGAAGAAGCTGATACTCGTGAAGCGGAAGATAAAGCACAACGCGAAGCTGAAGAGCAAGCGCAACGTGTAGCTGCAGAGAAAGCACAGCGCGAAGCCGAAGAGAAAGTAAAACGTGAAGCAGATGCTAAACGTGAAGCTGAAGAAAAGGCAAAACGCGCACAAGCTGATAAGGCTAAAAAAGACATGAATTCAAAGAACGCAGACACAAACGCACAAGCGAAGAAAGAAGCTGATGAGCTAAAAGCACGTCAGGAGCAGGAAGCAACGCGTAAAGCTGAAGCTGAAGCTGCAAAACTAGTTGAAGATGCTCGTAAGCTAGCAGAAGAAAACCAAGAACGTTGGTCTGAAGAAGAGAAGAAGAAGAAAGAACAAGAAAAATCTGCGGATTACCATGTTACGACTTCTACTTACGCTCGTGAAGCAGAAGATGCAGCGGATAAAAAAGACGAGAAAGCTCCTCGTCGTCGCAAGAAGAAAGCTGCTCCAGCTACTCAACCAGGCAATAACCGTGGTGGTCGCAACCAACGTGGTCGTGGTGGTAAAGGTAAGCTTGCTAAACCAACTTCAATGCAGCAAGGTTTTGATAAATCAGCAACTGTTGCTAAGTCTGACGTTGCTATTGGCGAAACAATCGTTGTTTCTGAACTGGCTAGCAAAATGTCAGTTAAAGCAACTGAAGTAATTAAAGTTATGATGAAGATGGGCGCTATGGCGACTATCAACCAAGTGATCGACCAAGAAACAGCAGCTCTTGTTGCTGAAGAAATGGGTCACAAGGTTATTCTTCGTAAAGAAAATGAACTTGAAGAAGCAGTACTAGCGGATCGTGATAGCGATGCAATCGCTGAAGGTCGTGCTCCTGTTGTTACTATCATGGGTCACGTTGACCACGGTAAAACTTCAACACTTGATTACATTCGTAAAGCACACGTTGCTTCTGGCGAAGCTGGCGGTATCACGCAGCACATTGGTGCTTACCACGTAGATACTGATAACGGTATGATCACTTTCCTTGATACTCCTGGACACGCGGCGTTTACTGCCATGCGTGCTCGTGGTGCTCAAGCGACAGATATCGTTGTACTTGTAGTTGCAGCAGACGATGGCGTAATGCCACAAACAATCGAAGCAATCCAGCACGCGAAAGCGGCAGGCGTTCCTCTGATTGTTGCTGTGAACAAGATCGATAAAGAGGGTGCAAACCCAGACAACGTTAAGAATGAGCTAGCTCAATACGACGTTATCCCTGAAGAATGGGGCGGTGAGAACATGTTTGTTCACATCTCTGCTAAACAGGGTACAAACATCGAAGGTCTTCTAGAAGCAATCCTTCTTCAGTCTGAAGTTCTTGAACTTACAGCAGTTAAAGAAGGCATGGCGTCTGGTGTTGTTGTTGAATCTCGTCTTGATAAAGGTCGCGGTCCAGTTGCAACAGTACTAGTACAGTCTGGTACTCTAAACAAAGGCGACATCGTTCTTTGTGGTCAAGAGTACGGTCGTGTTCGTGCAATGCGCGATGAAAACGGTAAAGACATCGAAACTGCAGGTCCATCTATTCCTGTAGAAATTCTAGGTCTTTCTGGTGTTCCTTCGTCAGGCGACGAAGCGACTGTTGTACGTGATGAGCGTAAAGCACGTGAAGTAGCTAACTACCGTCAAGGTAAATTCCGTGATGTTAAACTAGCTCGTCAACAAAAAGCTAAACTAGAAAACATGTTCGCAAACATGGAAGCTGGTGAAGTTGCTGAACTTAACGTTGTACTAAAAGCAGACGTTCAAGGTTCTGTTGAAGCAATCGCTGACTCTCTACTGAAACTTTCAACTGACGAAGTTAAAGTGAACATCGTAGGTTCTGGTGTTGGTGGTATTACTGAAACTGATGCAACGCTTGCAGCAGCTTCTAACGCTATTATCCTTGGTTTCAACGTTCGTGCTGACGCAACTGCGCGTGGTACTGTTCAGAATGAAAACCTTGATCTACGTTACTACTCAATCATTTACCAACTGATCGACGAAGTGAAACAGGCGATGGGCGGTATGCTTGCTCCTGAATTCCGTCAAGAGATTATTGGTCTTGCTCAAGTACGTGATGTATTTAAGTCTCCTAAGATCGGCGCAATCGCTGGTTGTATCGTGACTGAAGGTATCATTAAGCGTAACAACCCAATCCGCGTTCTTCGTGAAAACGTTGTTATCTACGAAGGTGAATTAGAGTCACTTCGTCGCTTTAAAGATGATGTTCAAGAAGTTAAAAATGGTTACGAGTGTGGTGTTGGCGTTAAGAACTACAACGACGTTCGCGTTGGTGACCAGATCGAAGTATTCGAAATCGTTGAGGTTCAACGTACTTTAGACTAACCAGTCTGTACGACTCGACATATTGACTAAGGTTACTAACATTACTAGTAAAGGTAATAAGTAATCGGTTGTTGAATACACCATGGGGGGCTGGTTATTACCAAGCCCCCCATCTTTCTAAGTGAGAAAAGAAAATGTCAAAAGAATTTAGCCGCACACAGCGTGTGTCTCAGCAGCTACAAAAAGAGCTAGCACTTATCTTGCAACGTGAAGTCCGTGACTCACGCATTGGTATGGTTACGATCTCAGACGTAGAAGTGTCTCGTGATCTTGCATACGCAAAAGTGTTCGTGACTTTCCTATGTATCGGTGAGCAAACACCTCAATCATGTCTTGCTGCTCTTAAAGAGCACGAAGTGCCAGTCCGTATGGCTCTAGGTAAGCGTATTCGCCACCGCCTGACTCCTGAAGTTCGTTTTACATATGACGATACATTAGTTGAAGGTATGCGTATGTCTAACTTAGTAAGTGAAGTTTTGAGTGAAGACAAGCGTAAGCAGCATGAAGCTGGCCGTGATGAAGATACAGAAGTAAAAGGTGAAGAGTAATGGCTCGCCGTCGTAAAGGTCGCCCAATAAACGGGGTAATTCTGTTAGATAAACCAACTGGTATTTCATCTAATGATGCACTGCAAAAAGTAAAACGCATTTACTTTGCAGAGAAAGCTGGGCACACAGGTGCTCTGGATCCTCTTGCGACTGGCATGCTGCCAATTTGTCTTGGTGAAGCGACGAAGTTTTCTCAGTTTCTTCTAGATTCTGATAAACGCTACGTGGTGATCGCTAAGCTTGGTGAGCGTACCAATACCTCTGACTCTGATGGTGAAGTGGTAGAGACTCGTGATGTGAACGTGACTCAAGAACAGCTTGAACAGTGTATTGCAAGCTTCAAGGGCGAAACCGACCAGATACCATCAATGTTCTCTGCATTGAAGTATCAAGGTAAGCCTTTATATGAATACGCACGTGCTGGTATCGAAGTTCCTCGTGAATCTCGTAAGATCACTGTTTACTCTATCGAGCTACTTCGCTTTGAAGGTGATGAAGTTGAGATGGAAGTACATTGTTCGAAAGGCACTTACATCCGCACAATCACTGACGATCTTGGTGAAATGCTAGGTTGTGGTGCTCACGTTACAATGCTTCGTCGTACTGGTGTTGCAAAGTACCCGTACGAGCGCATGGTGACTTTGGAGCAGTTAAACGCGATTTTAGAGCAAGCTCAGGAACAAGAGGTTGCACCTAAAGAGCTACTCGATCCTCTGCTAATGCCGATGGACACTGCCGTTGAAGATTTACCAGAGGTAAACCTGAATGCAGAGCTGACTGACCTTGTTCAACATGGTATGCCAGTTCAAGTATCCGGAGCACCAGCCGAAGGCACTGTGCGTATGACAAGCGGCGAAGAGAAGTTGTTTGTTGGTGTTGCTCAAATTGCTGAAGATGGTCGAGTTGCACCAAAGCGTCTGGTTGTTTTCAGAGATGAAGAGCCACAAGTTTAATGTGTAAATCTAGTTAGATATTAGCTTTTCGCATTGAAAAGTTGGTAAATAAGACAGAAAGCGAACGCCTGATTTAGGTAGTTCGCTTTTTTCGTTTTTCACGGGTTCGATTGTTATTGCACCAACTCGTAAACTTCCCTATAATCCTCGGCTCGCGTAGCGGCTGAATCAGAGATTGGCTGCTACAAATATAAACTTACTCTTATCAGGAGAGATTTATGTCTCTGAATGCAGAAACTAAAGCAGCAATCGTTGCAGAATACGCACAATCTGAAGGCGACACAGGTTCACCAGAAGTACAAGTAGCACTACTTACTGCTTCTATCAACCACCTACAAGGTCACTTCAAAGCGCACAAACACGATCACCACAGCCGTCGTGGTCTACTACGTATGGTTTCTAGCCGTCGTAAGCTTCTTGATTACTTGAAAGGCAAAAACCTTGCTCGTTACCAAGACCTAATCAAGCGTCTAGGCCTACGTCGCTAATAGCGATGTCTGCAAAGACAGTTTGAAGAAAAGGAGCATTTATGCTCCTTTTTTTGTGCCTGTAAGAAAATGGCTGACCGGATGCTCAGAATATCATCTGGCTTTTTCTGATAGGAAATATCTCTCCTAATAAAAATAGTTTATACTACGCCCGCCTATAGCGTTTTCACGTTAGGCACTCAACCTCTCAAGAGATTACAGTCACAGATGTCGGCCAATAGGTCGCGACTATTCAAAGGCGGATTTAGTCTTAATTCGGCGTGTGAACTCATGTAAAGAGTCACTATTCTGAGTCCCTTTTCACTAGTCGCGATTGGTAATATCTTGAGTCATTATTCACTTAATCTAAAGTCATGACTTTAGAGCTAAGGATATACAATGTTTGAAAAACCAGTTGTAAAATCGTTCCAGTACGGTAACCACACCGTTACTCTAGAAACGGGCGTAATTGCACGTCAAGCTACTGCTGCTGTAATGGCAACTATGGATGATACATCAGTATTCGTTTCTGTTGTTGCTAAGAAAGAAGCTGTTGCAGGTCAAGATTTCTTCCCTCTAACAGTTAACTACCAAGAGCGTACATACGCTGCGGGTAAAATCCCTGGTGGTTTCTTCAAGCGCGAAGGTCGTCCATCTGAAGGCGAGACGCTAACAGCTCGTCTGATTGACCGTCCAATTCGTCCACTTTTCCCAAGTGCGTTTAAAAACGAAGTTCAAGTTATCGCTACGGTTGTTTCTATCAACCCTGACGTAAACCCAGACATGATCACTATGATCGCAACGTCTGCTGCACTTGCTATCTCTGGAGCTCCATTCAATGGTCCTATCGGTGCTGCACGTGTTGGTCACATCGACGGTGAACTAGTTCTTAACCCATCAAATACTGAGCTTGAAAACTCTAAACTAGACCTAGTTGTGTCTGGTACAGAAGGCGCAGTACTAATGGTTGAATCTGAAGCAGATAACCTATCTGAAGAAGAAATGCTTTCAGCTGTTGTTTACGGCCACGACCAACAACAAGTTGTAATCAAAGCAATCAACGAGTTTGCTGCTGAAGTTGCAACTCCATCTTGGAACTGGGAAGCGCCAGCAGTTAACACTGGGCTTAAAGCTAAAGTTGCTGAGCAAGCTGAAACTCGTCTATCTGACGCGTACCAGATCACTGAGAAAATGGCTCGTTATGAGCAAGTTGGCACAATCAAAACTGAAGCTGTAGCTGCACTTCTTGCTGAAGATGAAAACCTAGATGAGCGCGAAATCCGCGGCATGCTTGGTTCTCTAGAGAAAAACGTAGTACGTAGCCGCATCATCGCTGGCAACCCTCGTATTGATGGTCGTGAAAAAGACATGGTTCGTGCGCTAGACGTACGTACTGGTGTTCTTCCACGTACACACGGTTCTTCTCTATTCACTCGTGGTGAAACTCAAGCACTTGTTACTGCAACGCTTGGTACACAGCGTGATGCACAAATCATCGACAGCCTAATGGGTGAGAAGAAAGACAACTTCCTTCTACACTACAACTTCCCTCCATACTGTGTAGGTGAGACTGGTTTCGTTGGTTCTCCTAAGCGTCGTGAAATTGGTCACGGTAAGCTTGCTAAACGTGGTATCCAAGCAGTAATGCCTTCTGTTGACGAATTCCCATACACAGTTCGTGTTGTATCGGAAATCACAGAATCTAACGGTTCTTCTTCAATGGCTTCTGTATGTGGTACATCTCTAGCACTTATGGATGCTGGTGTTCCAATCAAAGCTTCTGTTGCGGGTATCGCAATGGGTCTTGTTAAAGAAGGCGACGATTTCGTTGTTCTTTCTGACATCCTTGGCGACGAAGATCACCTAGGTGACATGGACTTTAAAGTAGCAGGCACTAACGCTGGTATCACTGCACTTCAAATGGACATCAAGATCGAAGGTATCACTAAAGAGATCATGCAAATTGCACTTAACCAAGCGCAAGGTGCACGTAAGCACATCCTTTCTGTAATGGATGAAGCTATCTCTGGTGCTCGTGAAGATATCTCTGAGTTCGCTCCTCGTATCCACATGATGAAGATCAACTCTGATAAGATCAAAGATGTTATCGGTAAAGGCGGCGCAGTTATCCGTGCTCTTTGTGAAGAAACTGGTACTACAATCGAAATCGAAGACGATGGCACAATCAAGATTGCTGCAACTGAAGGCGCAGCAGCTAAAGAAGCTATCCGTCGTATCGAAGAGATCACTGCTGAAGTTGAAGTTGGTCGTATCTACCAAGGTAAAGTTGCTCGTCTAGCTGACTTTGGTGCATTCGTAACGATTCTTCCTGGTAAAGATGGTCTAGTACACATTTCTCAAATCGCTGATAAGCGTGTTGAAAAAGTGTCTGACTACCTAACTGAAGGTCAAGAAGTACCAGTTAAGGTTCTTGAGATTGACCGTCAAGGCCGTGTACGTCTAAGCATGAAAGAAGCAGTTGAAACTCCAGCTGAAGGTGAAGCACCAGCTGCTGAGTAATCAGCCTATGATAGGTTTATCGCTTTTTGGTGATTTCTAACCTATCAATACTAAAGCATGTTATAAAGGGGAGCATATCGCTCCCCTTTTTTTATTGCGGTCTTATAGGAGTATTTATTCGTGAAATGGTTTCAAACCGCGAGCTTGTGTGTGTTACTCACGCTGACTGGTTGTGCATCAACATCTGATAAGATTACTCAGCAATGGGTTTACCCTCCAATGGCTGTGCCTCTGCAGGCTAGTGTCCAACAAGAAGTTCAAATAGCTCGGTTAACGCAGTTACTACAACGTACTGATTTAAAAAAAGAAGTTCGAGCAAAGATGCTATTTGAACGCGGTAATTATTACGATAGCGTAGGTCTACGTGATTTAGCTCGTCTTGACTTTAACCAGTCACTTTCTCTTAATCCCGCTCAACCGGATATCTTCAATTTATTGGGTGTGTACTTTACTCAAATAGGTGAATTTGATGCGGCTTATGAAGCATTTGATTCAACGTTAGAGCTTGATCCTAGTAACTCTTATGCTGAAAGAAATCGTTCAATTGCGCTTTATTATGGTGAACGATATGACTTAGCCAATGAAGAAATGTTGAAACATTACAAAGATGACCCTAGCGATCCATTCCGTGGTTTATGGCTTTATGTGATTCAAAGTGAACTAACACCTGAACAAGCAAAAAAAGATTTAGAGCAACGCTACAGCGCTCGTGATGAACAATGGGGTTGGGTGCTTGTTGCTATTATGCTAGGGGATATTACTGAAGAACAAGCGTTTAAAGCTATCTTATCAGGAACCCGTGACAACACATTGCTAGCACAAAGATTAACGGAAACGTATTTCTATTTAGCCAAGCGTCACCATTTAGCTGGTGACTACGCGAATGCTATCTCACTTTATAAACTCGCGTTATCATTCAATGTTTATGAGTATGTAGAACATCGATATTCTTTCTTAGAGTTGGGACGTATTTTCGAGCAGCTTCAGGCTGAGCGTATTGCTCAAGCTAAGCTCAAGGAAATAGAGCAAGCTCAGTAATAGATAATTTTTTACAAGCATTGTTGTATATAACTAGTTTCATCGTGAACCGCTGCCTGTCAGCGGTTTTTTCTTGCCAAAATAAACTCACAGAGTATTATAGTTAGCCATGCTAACTAATTGGGTTGTTTATGTTAACGTCTAACTTAGAAAAAATAGAACGTTTTGCTGCTAAAGTTTGGCGAATTCATAGTAAAGAAGATCCTATTAACCAGTTGAGCTTTAATGAGTACGACTACTTAAAAGTGATTCAGTTGGCTCCAGAGCCGATTCGACTAACTGATTTAGCTGTGGAAATGGAAGTGACAAAGCCATCTGCCACCAATATGGTACAACGTTTAGAACGCAAAGGGTTGGTACAACGAAAAGTGTGTACTGAAGACTCACGCGCGAAGCGAATTGAGCTGACGGAAAAAGCAATAATAGGCTTACAAGAAGAAAGCCATGTATATGGAATTATGTCTAAAGGATTAGAAAAAAAATTATCACGTGAAGAGTTAGAGCAGTTAAATCTGCTTTTGACTAAAGCGTTGAAATAAGTTTCTCTGATTTAAGTAAATAGTTAGCTATGTTAACTAAATTGCTAACGTACAAACTGCACTTAAAGAAGACTATATTCTCGGAAGTAGAGATACCTTGATGAGTAATTCAATTAACCGCCAGTTCTGGCGATATACAATCCCTACAGTCGCAGCAATGCTGGTGAATGGTTTTAATCACAAATAATACTACTTACTAATTTCTGTTAGTTAAACTTTTACTTTATGAACCTTCATTTTGTTTTTGTGGGACTAACAGAAAAAAATAGTGATTATGTTGATTTGATGTGAATGGAGTGTTAATCTTAAACTAACAGAAATAAATAGAGATTATTTATGTTGGAGTCGATTAAGGTTAGCAATTACGAGTTTGATGTAACTTTAACCCAAGATGCTTATGTGCTTTGCCTTGAGGGTATACCGCTAGTGTCTGCTAATGCTTATCTCGCATACAAAGGGAAAAGAGTAAAGACCGATGCTTTGAGAAATAAAGCTCAGATGTTGAAGACCTATCTATCACAGGTACTTACTGACTACAATGACTGGATTTTTTTGGAAGATGATCGTGAGAATCCAGAAAAGAATAGGTATGTAAAAGCAAGCACTGCTCACTTAGAAGTAAATGATAGCTATGTGTCTGGCTACTTGAGTCTCTTAGCTAGAGGTGATGTGGAATTCACGAAAGGTATACCACTAGAAAACTCTTCTATTACTCAGCATATCCACGTTATTCGTGAATTCTATGAGTTTTGCTATGACTATGGATTATCATCATTTAATCCAAGTTTTTCTTATCTTTATGATAAATATACTCAAAAGCAAACCGCAACAATAGGCTTGGATAAAGCTATTCACGATCTTTACTATGATGAGGTTGAGTTTAATAAGCTGCTGAACTACCTGACAACAATCAATCCATTCCTCCATGAGAGGGATCGTCTTATTCTTCTACTGTGCTATTACTCTGGCATAAGACCACATGAACTGATCAAGTTTCACAATTTTACAATCAAGCGCTTGTTAAAAGTAATAGACAAACATGCACCGTTCAATGCTAGTACAGAGCTGATCGTTACTGGTAAAGGAAGAGGTGCAGGTAAATTGCGCAAAATCATCATACCGCCACAAGTCTATGCTCCGTTGAAAAAATTTTTGTATGTGACGATTCCTCTTTGGGAGAAGAAACAGCAAATTAAATTTTCAGGATCAATCTTTACATCATTAAGTGGTAAGCCTTTAAAGTCGTCTAGCTGTTTTAATGATCAGCAATGGAAAAAAATGGTTAACGCATACATTTCCAAAGGAATGTTAGACATCACGGAAATTGAATTGTGGAAAAAGAGAGATCTGTATTCAACACGGCACTGCTTTGCCACAAACCACGTTATTCAGCAACGTAAAGAAGGGAAGCGCTTAGATCAAATCGCTCTTAAAGAGCTAATGGGTCATTCTAACTTTTCTACAACGTTAGCTTCATATATTTACCTTGCAGCAGTCCTAACCGAAGATGAAATACTTAAAAGCTTCGCTGTTGAAATGTCAGATAAAGATCACGCAAGGAGAGGCTAGAACATGAATGAGTTTTCATTTGAAAGTACGTTAGCCCGTTCTTACACAGTAAGCCACGAGGACTTTTTGAATGGTGAATTGGATGAGGCGTCTACTCCTGAGCGAATTTGTTTCTACGCTATCGCTTGTGAGAGAAATATTAACGGTCGAGTGTTCGAGTGCTTTAAATCGAATTCGATTCAATCTCCACTCTTAGATTGCTTGTTTGCATATTTAAGTTCTAAGTCAGTCAGAGAGCAGGCTTTAAGCTCGAAAAATCGATTATCTAGAGATTTGAAAACACTGTTTTTAGCAATTGAGAATGATATAGACAGGATTAATGACCGAGGGTTTATTAAGTCGTTATTCATACTGCTGAAAAAGAACGGTGTAGCAGTGGGAAGCTTTAACTCTATTGTTGGACTTTTAAATAAAGCTCTTAAGTCACATGAACTCTACGGTGTCGAATACTCAATAGAGATAAAAAATGCATTGAAAGAGTTGCCACGTACAGTTGCAGAAGAGGCAAAGCCTCGTGACACGCTTGGTCAAAAATTATTGGGTAGACATAACTCGAATCAAGCAGAAAAACAGTTGTGGTCTGGTTTTAATGGCTTTCTTCGTGAAGCTTGGGAGATATCGAATGAGTTAGATTCACTTATTCAATCTGAATATCGCCATGACATGGATTTGTACAATCAAATTATTGAAGCTTATACGGGGAAGAATAGCTTCAACTCGTACCCATCCGAGTTGCAAAGGAAGTTACTGATAACGTTATCTCGCTGTTATATAGATCGTAATGAAAGGCTACTAGCATTGCACTCTTCGCCAGAAAAACTAGTTTATGTCGAAGATAATGAAGCACCGTTGAGATTCTATAGTTATTGGTTTTCGAAAGGGAAGAAATGCTTCAAGGGTCACGCTAAAGTTCTAGGGAAAGGTTCAGTCACGATACCATTAAGCACTGGGTTGTTACTGCCACGACATGATGCCTCTTTCACAGATCTAGAGTTGATTGTTTGTAGGTTAATACTCGCTAAATATCAATTTTCAGAATCAATGTTGAGCCGATTAACACCAAATTGTATCTCAGTGAACTTAAGCTCAGGTAAGGGCGGAAGCGTACAAATTGAAGAGAATAAGAACCGTGGCGGCTCAAATCCGAACACAAATCGAGGTCATGTTTATGTATTTACTCGAACTAAGAATAAGTTTGAGTTTGAGGTTTTTTCTCAGTTTTACAATAAACTCTGCAAGTATTACTCCGCAGAGAACCTGTCAATAACAGCCACACCGATTTCAAAAGCCTCACAAACAAAAAGTTTCGGAAAATCAATATATAACGTAACAAAGCAATTTGAGAATGCAGTGACTAATTTTCCTGCATGTTTTTCTGAGGAAACTGCACACTTTATTCAAACTTGGGTTACAGCTAAAAAGGAGTTTAAAGCAGCCTCTCAGGGTAAACAAAAGAAAAATCTGCACTTAGGTCTCACAGCAATTTCAACAACTCAAAAAGTTATGCAATTTGATTATCATTTGGTTGATAAAGAGGTTAGTGACACAAATTTTGAGGCGAATGATGGTGTTACAGAACAAATGGATGCAGATCAACGGTCTCATACTCTTAAGACGGATATCAATGTGTATGAAGCTCGAAATCATAGCCCAGTAATGCTGGAAGCTGATCACAAAGTAGGGCAACAAGTTGCCAATAGGATGGTTGAGGAAGCCAGGTTGCTTAGAGGTAAAGCAAAGGTTGTTTCACTGTCAGAAGTGAAAGACATGTTTGACTTAAGCACAGAATCTGAAAAGTTAACTGCTATGGAGCTTTCTGAATTTATCAATAAAACAGGGTGTGATATCACTGAGTTTTTGGGGGTAGAGCATGAAAGCTCTATTTTGTTTGTGAAACACCCATTGGTATTGGCGTTCTTGAAAGCTCATGTAAATCATATTGATGAAAGTTTATCTGCGCTAATTGAAGATCAAAAATCAATCGGTGAAATGTTCTCCGATAAAGTTATTAAGACAGAGGCTCTTCGAGTCGTTTTAGCTTCGATTATTGAAGAATTTGAAGGTGCGCTTCATAGGAAAGCTGATGAAATACTCCATAAGCATGAGTTACCTGTTTTTGCACCGATTATATGAGAGGAAATTATAGATGACTGTAGTACTTAATCATACTATTCGAGATATTTTAGACTCTCAAAAAAAGAAGGAAGCTTCTTCAGTAAGGCTGAACAATTTATATGATACTGAGTTTATTGTCGGTGATAGTCACCTCGATGTTAGCTTTTCTGGCACGCAGTTATCTTCAGAATCCAAAGTGGTTCTTCGATTTGCGATTGTCCAAGCGTTAGGGGGATACCTAGACGCTGGAGCATTGAGTGCAGAGAGGCTCTATGTATTTGAGAGGTTGGAATATTTTTGTGAGTATTTGAATGCTCGTGAAATTGTTCATATTCTGGATGAATTTAACTTTGAGCATGTTGTAGAGTATTTATATTTTCTCATAGATAAGAGACCCGAAAATGGGCAAGAGATTTATGCTCAGCAATCAATAATCACGCTCATGCAATTCTTGAATGATTTTTCTAAGTTAGCGATTGATGGCAGTTGCGTTTGGGCTACGACAGCAACACTCAGCAGGTCAAAGTTATCTAAGGTCGCATCAGAGTACATCAGTGACAAATACCCAGATGTAGACGTATTAGAGTGGCTTTACGGAGGTAGTTTTGAAACAGTATCGCTTTCCACGGCAATGCTGATGCTTAACTATTCTATTGAACAACTTGAAAGTACTGAGCATAAAGTCATACAAGCATATTTTGATGTTTGTAGGGATGAGGGAGAATGCAATTGGTGGATTAACGCTAATAAAAAGTTAGCAGGGGCTGCTGCTCTCATTGTTGAGCATGGTCATGATGACTTTGAGGCAATAGGGTATGTAAAAAGCTCAAATGCCCCTTCGATTCTCTCTCGACTGAAAAATATGACTGCAAACTTTTATAAGTGGTTTGATAGAGCAAATGAAGCCCTAGCAGGTAGTATTTCTTTACAAGAATTTATATCTATTGTGCAAACAGTGCTGCCTTCGCAAGCTGTCCTTTCTGAGCAGGTTAGGCATTACCATAATTGTTCATTAACCGTCATCTCTATTCTTACAGGCATTAGGGTGCATGAGTTAGCTAATATCAAAGCCAACAATGCGATAAAAGAAGAAAGTGGCGTTGTCTATTTAACTACGAGAATCGATAAAACCCATCAAGGATTACCTGTCACCCGATCTACTGGCGATGCCGTATCCATAGCGGTAAATTCACTTTTAGAGCTTAGCTACATAGATAAAACTCAGCCATTAAAATACAAGTTGAGTGGAGTCATAAAGGAAGGATATTGCTCCATTTTTTATAACGCAGCGACATATGCAGCGAGGCGTTACCATACTCAACCCGACAAACTTGTTAATGATTTAAAAGCGGCTTGGTTAGGTGTTCCTGACTCTCAAGTAAAAAAAGAAGCACGAAATGGCACTTTAAATCGATTCATTAATGATATCTATGAAAAGACCTTAAAAAGCTTATCTCCTGAGACAGAAAAAGAGATTCGAGATCTTGATGAAAACATTTCAGTGCATGCTTTTCGCCACACGTTTGTTGATTTCTTACTTAGGCGGTTTGATGGCGATGTTTATCGGGCAATTAGACGCTGTTTTGCTCATTCATCTAAGGATGTCATGAGTTATGTTGATAACTACATACGTAATAAAGTTAGTCCACAAGTTCAACGTACCGCTGAGCGTGCATATACTCATGAGTTGATTAAAAAAATTGCAGGAAAAGAAAATGCAACAAATTTCACAGGTGCTTCTGTAGAGTATGTGCGAAAAAAACTCTCAACAATGAACTGGGTAACTATGGATGAGCTAGATGAACAAATTTATGACTGGATCTCTAGTGATGACGATGGGCTGGTAAGATTAGTTCCACACTCATACGGTTTCTGTATGCTATTTAAAGACAGAGTACCATTGGCTAAATGTCGTGATTTTGCGGGGGTCGCAAAAGTTGATCGTGGTGAAAGTAACCTTTGCCTTGGTTGCTCGAATGTTGCAGTGAAGTCGGATTCTCATCTAACGACTTTGGAGCAGCTTCAGACAATTCATATAAACCTGCTTGAGTCGTCAAAAAATCCTAATAATTTAATGTCACTTGTTAACTCTAACAAATGCAGGCAAAGGCAAGAGTCGAAACGCATAATCAAAACAATTGATGCTCTAAGGTCGCAATTAAATGAGTTGGAGGTGTCGAAATGAAGTTAGTCGGCTTAACTAAAAAGAAAAAAGAGTACCCAAGCGCTTACTATGAACTCTCTGAATTACAGCAAGTTATTTATCGAGTGTGTGAAGATGAGTATGAGAAAGCAAAAGTTCACATCGATACTGCCACTTCACTTTTGAAAGTTCGAGAACGCACTATAAATAAGAGTGAGGTTGCAAGGGTGGCGGGGGGAAAGTTGGGTAGAGCTAACCTTAACCACTCGCATATGTCTAAGGAAAACTGCCCATTTCTTTTTAGTAGTATTAATGCCTGGAATGCAAAGCTTAAAGCACACTTTGACTTATCTAGCTATGTAGTTAACTCGAAAGCTCATCAGCCTACGAAAGAAGAGCTAAAAGCTAAGTTGAGTAAAGCTAAGAAAGCCCAAAAGGAGTTTGGTCGAGAAGTCCTTGATTACTATACTAACTCTGTTGTGATACAGTCTGAAGCAGTTCTTAAAGCCAAAGTTGCAAAGCTTGAAAGAGAAAATGACGATTTAAATAAGAAGCTAGTTGATGTTACTGCCAGTCGAGATGAACTGTTAAAGCAAATAGCGGAACAAGGAGAGAGTGAACTTGTTATTAAACGTCTAAGGAAAGAAATAATGAACCTGCAAGGACAGCTCAAAGGAGCATAGAAGATAAATAGAAAGGCTAACAAACGTGTTTGTTAGCTTTTAGGTTAGTGTTTTACTGATGTTGAAAATATGTTCATCACTAATACTCCAGCAATAATCAAGATCATCCCAATTATTGCTGCTAAATCTAACTTTTGATTGAATGCAACTGTTCCTACGATAGCAACAAGAACGACCCCCAGCCCCGACCAAATAGCGTAAGCAACTCCAACAGGAATTGCTTTTAGTACTAGTGATAGGAAATAAAAAGCGACTCCGTAACCAATAATTGCCACAAAGCTAGGTAATGTTTGAGTGAATCCTTCAGATGCTTTTAGAGCGCTTGTTCCTATAACTTCTGCAATTATCGCAACTGCAAGATACAAATATCCCATAATGTTTTTTACCTTAACTGTGAGGTATGGTTTTTACTTTTATAGCATGCTCAATAAACTAGAAACACTTGCCCCTAATACGCTAGCAACAGTGTTGTTTTCAAGTAACTGTTTCAGCTTGTTTTTTTGCTTCGGTATCATTACTAGAAGCTACCTTTTCAACAAGCTGCTGAATATTGATAGTGGTGTTTTGGGTATTGTCGTTACCAACTTGCATTTGTTCTTTTGAGATTGAGCCTACCGAATGCTTCGTAAAATCCAAGAGGAATTACTTTGTAGTGAGATACTTCTATAACTCAGCTCTTGATGAACTAAGCTTATCCCAATTACCTGAACTTTTGTAAGTATCTAGAAAATACCCATCCCTTAATTGATACTTCCGTTTCTTCATTTACCCACAGAACTAATGTCCAACTTTTTCTTTTCTCAATAACAACAATGGGGGTGGAAAATTTCAAAGCTCCAATTAGCTCGCTATTGATAGAAGGTTGCATTCTTACGTTTAATAATGGTGTATTAACAAAACGCATTTCACTGAGTAAATCAGGGTCAGTAACAGCATTGTTTGCATTTTGCTTAATTATTTTTACCTTTGTTCTATTATCTTTGCCTAAGTAAGTATTCACGTAGTGCTCTGATATAGGTGCCGCTACAGAAAGAATAAGCCCAACTATCAATGGAAAAACAACCCATGATAATAAACGTTGAGTTAATGGATCTTTCTGCTTCTTAATTTCATGTATTAAGCAATTTATATAACTCTCAATAGATTGGTTGATATCTACAGAATGCTGTAATACATCCATTGTTAATTCTTGCAGTTCAAACACCGCTAATTCTTTGGATGAATGCTTAATCGTGCCATTTTCATTTACTGTAACCCCTGAATGGCACGCATCAGTTACTGAATTTTTCAAAAAATCTAGTGAAACATTTAGCTCCCACATTGAAGAGGGTATGACCGATAAGGTTGCCATATGTACATTCAGATCTTTCATTTTTGATAGTTCGGTCATACGGCTGCTTAAATCAGGCATGGCAGTTAGACTTGCTATCTGAGCCGACATATCTGACATGGCAGTTAGACTTGCTATTTGAGCGGACATATCAGGCATGGCAGTTAAACTTGCTATCTGAGCAGACATATCAGACATGGCAGTTAGACTTGTTATCTGAGCCGACATATCTGGTATGGCAGTTAGACTTGCTATTTGAGCCGACATATCTGGTATGGCAGTTAGACTTGCTATTTGAGCCGACATATCAGGCATGGCAGTTAGACTTGCTATCTGAGCCGACATATCAGGCATGGCAGTTAGACTTGCTATTTGAGCCGACATATCAGGCATGGCAGCTAGACTTGCTATCTGAGCCGACATATCAGGCATGGCAGTTAGATTTGCTATTTGAGCCGACATATCAGGCATGGCAGTTAGACTTGCTATTTGAGCCGATATATCAGGCATAGCCGTTAGACTTGTCATTTGAGCTGATTTATCAAGCAGTTGATTCTTTTTCATTCGGTTTGATTGTCCTTATGGATCTCATCGCTTTATTATTTCAGCTCCCCATCCTTTTACCGAATATTAGAAATGGTTGAGTGACTTGGTTATGAAGGTAGAAGCTAGTACATTGTATAATATGTACAATCAAGGGAAATTGATATACTTGAGCCAGTGCAATAACCAACAATGTCAATGAATTACTTCTGTCCATAGGTGTATCAGCACCGATCATTGCAAACACACCTTCGCTCATTATGGTTTTCACCGTAGCGTTACCTATGATGTACTAAGCTTTCATGCTCTGCATAAATATTGAACTCTCCCAAAATTATTTCAAAACTACATTATTGTTGCGATATTTGATATTGTAGCAAAAACGGATATTGGACGAATTATCATGATTTCAGGCATAAACGGTGGTAACTGCATACTTAGCTCTATGGCTAAAGAGCGAGTCAAAAGTGGGATTATCGATCACGCACAAATTTCAGGTATGAAAAGCGCATACACAGTCGTTTTCGATGGTTCTGAATGGAATGGTGAACCATTGGTGTTAAGTAGCTCTAGACAGCCTTATGAGCCTCGTATATTCAAAAGCTTGGACGGGGCATTAGCAGAGCTACTACGTATAGGCTTAACAGAAGCATCAATCAAGATTACTGACAGAACTGATTCAGAATAAAATCGGTATTATAAACAAATTTGGATACACAAGATGACAATCAAAGAAGAAACACTTCATTCGAACAGCGAGACAGTGAATAGCAAACAGCTTGCAGTCCTGAAAAAAAATTTCCCTCAATGCTTTGATAAGTCGGGTAACTTCATTCAAGAGAAAATGCTTGAAGTTGTTAATGCGAATGAAGTTGAACTTTCAAAAGAGTCATACTCGTTGAACTGGCTTGGTAAGTCTTACGCTCGCTTATTGACTAATCTTCCACCGAAAACATTGATCGATGAAGACGTTGCACATAACCAGTTAGAACAGAACAAAGACAGTAAAAACCTGCTTATCAAAGGCGATAACCTTGAAGTATTGAAACACATGGTTAACGCATACAGTGAGAAGGTCAAGATGATCTATATCGACCCTCCTTACAACACAGGTTCAGACGGGTTTGTTTACAATGATGACCGTAAATTCACCAAAGAACAGTTGGCTGACTTAGCAGGTATAGACCTGGATGAAGCAAGTCGTATTTTGGATTTCACGGACAAGGGTTCAAGTAGTCATAGTGCTTGGCTAACTTTCATTTACCCTCGACTATATATTGCAAGAGAACTACTTGCAGATAATGGTGTGATTTTCATATCAATTGACGATCATGAAGTTAGTCAATTAAAGCTAGTTTGCGATGAAGTTTTTGGTGAGCAAAACTTTTCAGGGAACATAGTTAGAGCTACTGGTCAAACAACAGGACAAGATAGTGGTGGATTAGGTTCATCTTTTGATTATATTCTCGTATATACAAAATTACAAAATGTCGATCTTAGCGGATTGCCACTCACTGAACATGATTTAAAAAGGTTTCAAAACAAAGATACCAAAGGTAACTACGCCTTCGATCAAATGAGAAAGACAGGGAGTAATGACAGAAGAGAAGATCGACCTAACATGTATTATGCTGTTATTGATCCTGATGGTAACGAGTTATACCCAATTGCTCCTGCTGGTTATGAAAGTTGTTGGCGTTTCGGTAAGCCTACATATGAACAATTAGTCAAAGATGACATGGTTCTTTGGAAAAAAACCAAACGTGATGGCGGTGAAATCTGGTGGCCATATATAAAATACTATCTTGAAGGGAGAACTAAAAGACCATCTCCTTTATGGACAGATCTTGACGGTAACAAAAAAGCAGCACGAGATTTAAGGGCGTTATTCGATGGTGAGAAGTTATTTAGCTTTCCAAAGCCAATACCTGTAATCAAAAACTTGATACATATCACCCCCCAGTCATCCCAAGATGACATCATATTAGATTTTTTTGCAGGCTCTGGGTCAACGGCACATGCTGTCCTAGAAGCAAACGCTGATGACAATGGTAATAGACAATTTATAACAGTTCAGATCCCTGAAAAGCTAGATAACTCTTCAGAAGATTATGTGAATATTTTCGATTTAACTAAAGCCAGAATCATTAAAGCTGCTGAAAAGATTCGTGAGCAAAAACCTGATTTCCAGGGCAATCTGGGATTCAAAATCTTTGAGACAGTAGAAGATTTCAGAGTCGAAGATGACGACAAAGAATTGTCTTTAATGACGATGACAATGTTTGATGATGTGATGCTTACCGATGAGCAATATCATACGCTTCTTACTACTTGGCGTTTGTATGATGGTAGTGAGTTAACGACACCTGTGCAAGACATTGACTTGGCTAACTATATCGCTCACCTTTGCGATAATCGCTTGTATATGATTGCCTCAGATTTCTCTAGTAATGCATTGAAAGCTCTTCTTAATAAACTTGATACAGACAAGGAATTTTCACCTAATAAGATTGTTTTCTTTGGTAAAAACTTTGATAGCGTGAAGCAAATGGAGCTAAACGAAGCTCTGAAAAGTTATGCTAATAAAAAGTCATTAGAAATTGATCTGGTAGGAAGAAACTGATGTCAAAGGGATTCACATTTGAGAAGAATCTGCCACACCAAAAGGCAGGTGTAGACGCATTGATGAGTATGTTTGTTGGGGCTGAACCTCAACAATCGGACGATCCTATCGTTCGCCTTAGAGCAAATCCTGTTCTTAGTATCACCGACCCTCAATACTATGCGAACATCAAAACAGTCCAAGAATTCAATGGAATCGAACATAAAAGAGAGCATTACAACGCTAAAAGCAACGTTATTGATATTTCGATGGAAACAGGCACAGGTAAGACTTATACCTATACTAAATCCATGTATGATCTCAATAAAGCATTTGGAATCAACAAGTTTATTGTCATTGTCCCTACGCTTTCAATCAAAGCTGGAACAGTCAACTTTCTGAAAAGTGATGCACTTAAAGAACATTTCCGTGATGATTATGAACGTGAATTAAAAACTTATGTCGTAGAAAGTCAAAAAGGTTCTAGTAAGAAGAATACTAAATCTTTTATGCCTCAAGCGGTTCATGATTTTGTTGAAGCAAATAATTTTAATAAAAAACATATCCACGTTTTGGTTATCAATTCAGGAATGATTAACTCAAAATCATTGGTTGAGACTTACGACACAGGGTTGTTAGATAACAAATTCGATACACCGATTGACGCTATCAGTGCTGTTAGACCTTTTATTATAATTGATGAGCCTCATAAGTTCCCTACAGCTAAAAAAACATGGGACAACATCAGCAAGCTTAATGCTCAATACATTATTCGTTTTGGTGCAACTTTCAACGAAGACTACGAGAATCTAGTTTATCGCTTAACGGCTGTCGATGCGTTTAACAATGACCTAGTAAAAGGGATTAACGCTTTTATTGAAGATGTTGTTGGTGATGACTTTGCAAACCTTAAACTCACTAAATCAACGGCTAAAGAAGCAACTTTTGAGTTAAACGAAAGTGGAACGAAAACCGTTTATAAACTTGCGAAAGGTGAGCCATTATCAAAGACTCATAGCGAGATTCATGATCTGTATATTGAATCACTTAACACAAAAATGGTTGTGTTGAGTAACGGTATCGAGCTTAAAGTCGGCAAGTCTATAAATCCTTATTCATACTCGGATACGCTTGAAGACAATATGATCCGTAAAGCGATTAAGGAGCATTTCAAGCTTGAACGTGAATTGCTGACTCAACGCCCAAGAATCAAGCCGTTATCGCTTTTCTTCATTGATGATATTGAAGGTTATCGTGATGGTAACAACCTCTCAGGTAGCTTAAAAACGAAGTTTGAAGAATGGGTTGTCGCAGAAGCTAAAGAATGTTTAAAAGTTGAAACGGATGCTTTCTACAGAGAATATCTAGAAAAGACCATTAAAGATGTGTCTGTTGCTCATGGCGGTTATTTCTCGAAAGATAATAGTGATAAAGATGAAAAAATTGAGAAAGAAATCAATGAGATTCTTCATGATAAAGAACTTCTTCTTTCATTAGACAATCCAAGACGTTTTATCTTTAGTAAGTGGACACTTCGTGAAGGTTGGGATTCGCCTAACGTAATGCAGATCGTTAAGTTACGTTCAAGCGGTAGCACAACATCAAAACTTCAAGAAGTTGGCCGTGGTCTTCGTCTACCTGTAAATGAGTATATGGGGCGTGTTAAAGACCGTTCATTTATGCTTAATTACTATGTTGATTTTACAGAAAAAGACTTTGTAAGCACTCTCGTTCAAGAAGTGAATGACTCTTCATTCAAAGAAACTGTTCCAAGCAAGTTAACTCAAGAAATCAAAGATAAAATTACAGCCGAATACCCTGATTTATCTGCATTTAAAATTATGTCTGATCTGTTGGGTAAAGGAATCATTGACGAAAATGAAAATTTACTTGGTTCTGATGCTTACTCAAAACTAAAAGCTCAATACCCTAATGCATTTCCTACAGGCGTTAAGCCTAACAAGATTAAGGTTAATAATGGCGCTAAAAAAACATCGAAAATGCGTGTTGGTAAGTTCGATGAGCTAAAAGCTCTTTGGGATATGATTAACCAAAAAGCGATTTTAGAATATAAAATTGCAAGCGAAGATGACTTCCTTGAGCTGTTTAAAAATTACCTGATTGAAGAGTCAGATAAGTTCAAGAAAACTGGTGTTCAAACACGTATTGAGACGGTCTATATTCATAACGATACAGCTATGTCTAAGTCAATGTTTGGAAACGATGACGACTTCACCAAGTTCTCTACTATGACTTACAAAGAGTTCCTGAACCGATTATCACAAGAAGCGTTTATCAAGTTATCTACACTTCATAAAGCATTTTTGAGTGTCCAAAGCACGATTGATATTACTGATTATTTGAACATTCAGACAATCAGAAAGGTTAAATCAGGATTCAGTAAATTCTTGTTGAATAATTCATTCAATAAATTTGGTCTTGGCTATAACATTATATCAAATAGTATGCACCCAACTAAGTTTACTGATGATCAAGGTGAACCTAGAACCGAAGTTATGGCAAGTGATTTAGGCGTTTATAATGACGACTCTCTCACCCCTCTGGATACATACCTGTTTGAAGATGTGTTTTACGATTCTGAACTTGAGAAACTGAATATTACCGATGGTGAGATTGAATCTGTATCAGTCTTTACTAAGATTCCGAAGAACTCAATTAAGATCCCTGTATCTGGTGGCTACTCATATTCTCCTGACTTTGCGTATGTCGTTAAAACGAGTAAAGGTGATTTCCTGAACTTCATCATTGAGACGAAAAATGTTGATGGCAAGGATAGTCTTCGCAAAGAGGAAGAGCGAAAAATCGAACATGCTAAAGTTCTTTTTGACCAGATCAGTAAAGAGGTCAAGGTCGATTTCAAAACACAGTTTGCTGATGATTTGATTTACGATTTAATTAAGCAAGCTGCTTCTAGTTAGCTTATCTAGAAAGCGAGAGTATCAAATACTTTCGCTTTCATTCGATATTTTGGAGAATTCAATCATGAACAGAAAATTTACACTTAAAAGTTAGATTCATCGACATAACGCATTTATGTCCAAAGCATGCTCGTAAAGCAGAGTCAATATGCCGCTGTGACAAAACACTTAGCAGTAAACAGTATTCTTTTGTCGGAATAAGAGGTTAAGAGTGTTATTTCTACGAATCAAACTCATTTTCTAAATGCTGTGTATCCGATAGAAGTTCGTCAATAACATCGAGATCTTCAGAGAGAAATGCTTTCTGAGTTAGAAGCCGTGTTAACTTTGCATCGGACCAGTCTTCGGTTTTTGGGAAGCTATAGCTCAATCTTTGATATGCGTGAATTCGGTTTTCAATCGAGTCAAGTTTATCATCTATGATTTTGCGTACTTCTTTGATGTGCTCGATCTCAAAATAATCGGGCAAGATTGGGTGACTCTTAACCAGTTCACCTTGTTCATTCTCAACATAGAGCTTTCGGTAAACAGCTCCAACGTAAGGTTTACTGCCAAGCGATTGAATAATAGGTTGTTCTTCAGATTCATATGACTCTAACAAACGTTCTACTAATCGCTTAATAGAACTCAGGGGTAAATCTCCTTGGTAATCGTTTTTAATTTTTTTAACGAGATCATTCAAATAGAAGACTTGAGGCATCTTAGAACATATTGCTATTAACATTGTTTCTTCAAATGAATCTTGCATACGATAACTCCATAATTAACAACCAAACCAATTGTAATTGGTTTTGGTGGTTAAACCAACTATAATTGGTCTGTGAATTGAAATGAAAAAAGAAATAGCGATAAGCTTTGGTAGCAAAGTTGCTGAAAAGAGAAAAGAAATAGGATGGTTGCAGGGTGATCTTGCAAAATTCACTGGTCTAAGCAAGACCTATATTGGAAATCTAGAAAGAGGTGAAACCAACGTAGCGTTAGAAAAAGTTTATTTATGCGCTTACGTCTTGGGGTGTCCTGTATTGGATTTGTTACCTAGTGATGAAGAGATCTTTGACTCGATAAAAGAAAGGTCGAAATAATAAATATGAGTCATCTATCAAACTACCTAAAGGATGATTTGAGACCCTTTAAATTTGACACCTTAATTACATTGTACCAACATTTAGCGTAGCTGACTGGAGGTATAGATGGATACAGTTCTCATAAAGATTGATGGTTCAACTGGAGTTGTTATTCCCGATGAACTGTTAGAAGAAATGCAGCTAAAGCCTGGTGCTAAAGTTACATTGGTTCGTCAAAGGGATGGCTTTTTCGTTAAACCATCGAATGAGAAACCAAAATATAAATTAAAAGACCTTATGGCTAACACAGATTTTGAATTGCAGCGTAATGATCCTGAACTGCAAGAGTGGAGTGGTAAGTCAATAGTTGGTCGAGAACAAAGCTAAAAGCAATGAAACTCTAAGGTATGGAAGGCTAAAGGGCAATAGAAATGAAAAAGGTAGAGAGCGAGGTTCGTAATAACGAACCTCGTTTTTTTGTATCTTTGATAAACTATAATAATGTAACAAAATGGTTTTTTGACACTTCGTAACAAAAATACTAAGTTTAATGTTACATGTTGGAGAGGGGTGTGTTGATGCCAAGAAAAATTGGTTTCGTGAGTGGGATGGATCAAATTCACTCTATTCAATCAAAACTAGTGTCTATCGAGCTAGATAAAGTTTTTATCGAAGATGAGAAAGCCAAACCAGGGTCGAACAGTGAGGCTCTCAGCGAATGTATTCGCTTTTTAGAGCGTGGGGATAGTGTTTATGTTGAGTCTTTTAGTTCGTTAGCTACAAGCTTAAGTGATTTGCACCATCGCTCTAAGCAAATCCTTTCTCAAGGTGCTTCTATTGTCTTTGTTGCTGAAAATATAGTGCTATCGGAAGATGAAGTGAACTCATCAGTAGTAAGCCTCAGATTATTTGATTCATTTGTCAAATTTGAAAATAGCCTCCTTTCTGAATGTCAAAAGGCTAGTACAGACAGCCGAATTGGTCGCCCTTCAGTACCAAGTAAGGTGCGAAAAGCAGTAATAGCTCAAAATGAACAGCGCATACCTAAAGCTCAAATCGCCAAACAGCATGGGATATCCCGACAAACCGTTTATCGAATTTTGAATGAGAAGAGTTCAAGGAGGTAGTATGTCTAACGGATTGAAAGAAGAAAATATCGATAAGTTTCGAGCGTGGGTTTCTTCTGTTGAAGGGGGGCTGCAAGATAGTGAGGGAGCGGAATTAAATCGTGAAATCAAATCGATGCTAATAAGCATGGTATATCGTGGCAAGTTAAATCGAACCGAAGTAGCGAAAGTTGCGGGGATTGGCAAATCTGCTCTAAGCAAAAATGATGTTATCGTGAAAGATTTGGAAAAGTTCGAAAACTCTCTAAGGGCTATTGGAATACTGCCTAAAGCGGTCAGTTCAAAACCAGATCAACAAATCGCTTCTACCCCGAAAAGAAACAAAAGCTTTACTGAAGCTCAAAGACTAGAAACGCAACTGAGTCGAGCGCAGCAAGAAATCCTAGTGCTTAAGGCAAAGTTAGAACGATATCGAGAGTTAGAAGAGGTTATTGCTGAATTGGGAGTGCTTTGATGTCATCGAAAAAAAATCTGAGGTTCTATGTGCGTGTTACTAGTGCATTCCCACTCCGAGACAATAAGTATATGTTCTATGGTGTTTTTGTTCGAGGTAGTCACCGCTCTAATAAAGTATCTGCGAGATCATATGCTGCTATTCATTGCTCAGAAAGTAAGTTTGAGGTAGAGCCTAGAGTCGGGCAAATCTATGAATTGCTAGGTAAGCCTGAAGTTCGAATCAAAGAGGACTCTGGGTATGAAATGACAGAAGTTAGCTTTGTTGAACCGTATAAGATCAAAATTGTCTTGCCTGAAACTGCTGAAGAGTTCATTGGTTTTATCTCTAAGGAAAAAGACTTCATTGGTATTGGTGAGGCTAAGGCTAGGTTACTTTTTGATACTTTTGGTGGCACAATTTTCGAAATACTCTCTCAAAAAGATATAGCGTCACTAAGAAAGGTTTTAACCGTAGATTCGGCTGAGGCTTTGATCGCTGGATATAGAAAATACGAAAACCTATGTTACGCATCATGGTTTGCTGAAAAGAAAATACCACCAAGAGTTCAAGCAAGGCTTTTTAGATACCATAAGAAGAATTCAGTTGAACAAGTAAAAGAAAATCCTTATTTGCTACAGCATTTTGGTCTGTCATTTGAAGAAGCAGACAACATTGCACAGAGGCACTTTGATATCGAAGAGGATGATCTGAGAAGGCTTAATGCAATGGTGGAGTCTGCGATGAGAGACTATTGCTCTGAAGGGCATACCGTAGCTGATGTTTCGGTGTTATTTAGTCGGGTCGCTAGTTTGGCAAATGATGAAGATTTAGCTGAAGAAGCCATTATTAATGCTCATAGTTCTTTGGCTGTCTATTACGATCCCAATAGTGAAAGGATTCATAATACTGGCACTTACATTATGGAGAAAGTCATAGCAAAGCGACTTGCTAAGCTATCTTGGAAACGTGAATGGTTGACCGTATTTGATGAATCGCACCGAAAAGCCTTAGAAGGCATACCTTTCCCTCTCTCTTATAAGCAAGGGGAAGCAGTAGTAAGAAGCTTGGAGACTAAAGTGTTTTGCATTACTGGCGGTGCAGGCACTGGTAAAACAACAGTCCTTAAAGCAATTGTTGATGCTTATCGATACTCAGGATTTAAAATATTTGCTACAGCTCTTTCAGGTCGAGCAACGAAAAGGTTAAGTGAATCGATTCATATGTCAACTTACACAATTCATAGGTTAGCCATGCTTGATGAAAGTGAGTTTGAGTCAGATAAGCCGACACTTTTAATTATCGATGAAACTTCAATGGTCGATATCCTTAGCTTGTACCGTCTCATAATGAAGATACCGCCATCTACGAGAATTATATTTGTTGGAGATGATGCTCAGTTAGCACCGATTGGGTCAGGGTTGGTCTTGAGCGAAATTGTTCGCAGTAATGTTGTTAGTACGGTGAAGCTGGATGTGGTGCAGCGACAAAAGGAATCTTCTGGAATCCCTTTTTACTCAAACCAAATCCGAAACAAAATCATTCCTGAAAACCTGTCCTTCAAGAATATCAGCTTTAAAAGTACACCTTATGATTCCTTAGTGGATTCAGCAGTCGAACTGTATTTAGAATTGGGTGGAAATTGTCAGATTATCACTCCGACCAGAAAGTTGACTCGTGAAATTAATGAGCATTGCCAAGCAATTAAAAATCCATACGGTAAGAAAGTGTTTCTTTCATTTGATGGTGAGTTTGAAGATGTTGGGTTGCGCCTCAATGATCCTGTCATTTTTACGAAAAACGACTACAAGCTTGATATTCAGAATGGCACTCTAGGTAAGATTATTGAGGTCTGTAGTCATGATCTTGTTAAAGCAATAGTAAAGGTGGAAACAGATACGGGTGCTGTAATTGACGTTACTTATGATCACATTGATGACTTGGAGCTAGCTTACGCTATTACTTTACATAAGGCTCAAGGAAGTCAGTTTGAACGAGTGATAGTACCACTTTCTAGAAGTCGAGTTATGGATAACTCTTGGGTTTACACTGCAATTACTAGAGCAGAAAAATCTCTATATTTTTTGGGCAGTGAAAAGGTACTGAGAGAAGCAATCACTACAGAAACAGCAGTTAATAAAAGACAGGTAAGTTTGTCTAGTTTGTTGACTGATGAAGTAGAAAAGTTGTCAAGGAAAGTTATTGATGCCTAGCGAATGAGTGCTTGCACTCAGTAGTGGCTCAATCAGTTTACTTGATAACTAACAGAAATAGTAAACTTACTTATGGTGTTGGCACATTCATGTGCCAATGCCGTACTAGAATAACACTAACAGAAAGTGCTAATACTTCTGGTATGCAATATTTAAATGCAGGCATGAGGAAAAGAAAGAAGGCAGAATAGAAAACTAACAAAAATGTTTTTGTTAGTTGGGTTTTTCGGAGGTGGGTACAAGGATTTTTTATTTAAACCTTAGTTAATACGGGTTCTACAAACCCACCCACTCATCAATCTAACGAAAATTTTTATGTGATTACGCTTCATACCAAGTTGTAGATGGCATTTTTATTGGTCGTTATGTGGGAGCTGACGGCTTAGCTGGAATTAACGTTGCTTGGCCTGTGATCGGAACTATTTTAGGGATAGGGATGATGATAGGCGTGGGTACGGGAGCTCTGGTTTCAATCAAGCAAGGTGAGCAAAAGCCTTTAGAAGCTAAGCAAACTTTAGCCACTGGTTTTTTAATGTTGCTTATACTTGCCCCTATTGTTGCGACAACATTATGGTTTTTCTCCGATGATTTCTTGGCCTTGCAAGGAGCAAGCGGAAGAGTTCTAGAGCTTGGGGTTCAATATCTCGACATCTTAATTGTTGCGAGTGTTTTTTCATTAGGGTCGATTGCGATTCCTTTCCTATTGAGAAATGACGACAGCCCTAATTTGGCAACTATCTTGATGATTGTCGGTGCGGTTATCAATATCGTACTCGATTATATTTTTATTGCCCATTTACAGTGGGAACTTAGAGGTGCTGCGATTGCTACCGGAATTGCTCAAATGACGGTAACTCTTTTAGGTATCTTATATTTTTTCTCTAAAAGAGCCAAAGTTCGCTTAACGCTTAAGTGTTTGGTTTTACGATTGGAGTTTGTACCTACTATTCTGACTATTGGTATTTCAAGCTTCTTTATGTATGCCTATGGTTCAATGATGGTCGCTGTACATAATGCGCTATTTACCCAGTATGGTAGTTCTGTGTTAATTGGTGCTTACGCTATTATTGGCTATATTGTGACTGTTTATTATCTCACGGTAGAAGGGGTTGCGAATGGTATGCAACCATTAATGAGTTATAACTATGGAGCTAAGAACCCCGAAAACATGCGTAAGTTGCTTAATATAGCAATGGTAACGTCTGTCGTTGGTGGTTTGGTGTTTGTAATCGTATTGAATATCTTCCCTTACCAGGCGGTATCTGTATTCAATTCAAATAACACAGAATTAGTGGAAGGGGCTGTTCTAGGGTTAAGGCTACATATGTTTGCACTGTTCCTAGATGGTTTTTTGGTGGTCGCAGCAGCTTATTATCAGTCCGTGAACCGTGGCAGTAAGGCAATGTTTGTGACTATCGGCAATATGCTGATCCAACTGCCATTCTTGTACCTACTTCCTAAAGTCTGGGGGCTAACCGGTGTATGGATTGCGTACCCAATTTCAAATATTGCACTGAGTTTAGTAGTGATAGTGATGTTACTGAAAGATGTTAAGAAGCTAAACCCACCTTCAGAAAAACCAGTGATGGTATAGATATTCTGATGTGAACTCTTTATAAACAGAAAAAGGTCTAGCGTTAGCTGGACCTTTTTTATGATATAGAGTGGTGTAAGCTGTACTGAATATCTAGATATTCTTAACGCTTAACCCCGCCAATTGATGCCAATAACCATTACATTGTCTATCTGAAATAGGTTGAGGTTTTAAGCCTTGCTCATTAGCTTTGAACTTTTCAACTTCAGAGAATGTATCAACACCTAATGGGCTAAGCCTAGCCACATCAACTAATTCATTCATACTCGGTAAGTCATTCACTAAGTTATAGCAGTAGCCAGACTGAGTTTGAATACCGTTTAAGTTGAAGACTGATTGCCCTTCTTGGCTGTCTACTTGTAAGCCTGTTGGGTACTTAATACAGCAAGTTTCACAGTCATCTTTCGCTTTATTCTCTGCACGAGCGGTAAAGCAACGTGCTGAATACGCTAAAGGTAAATAGCCATGGCTGAATACTTCGACTTCAAACTTATTACGAATATTTAGCTCTTCGCATTGTGCCATTATATTGCTCAACCATTCGCGAGAAAGCTCAACTGGCATGCACCAGCGCGTCATTCCTTGCTTTAAGAATAGGTTTAACGTGTGAGCGTTATAAGTATTTACAGCAGGACCTACAACAAAAGGCACTTTGCTTTCACTAGCCAGTTGGATTGCAGATACATCATTTGCTTCAATAGCAAAGTCACCATTATCGATGTACTTTTTCATGATGTTCACTTCGCTTGGTGCTTCCAGCAATGCCATTGTCGATAACACGACCTGTTTACCGGTAGACGATAAATCTTTAGCGATATCAAGCCAGTGTTTAGTTTTCATTTCTCGACGTTTTGAACAAACAGATTCACCCAGATAAATAATATCCGCTGAACTATTTTTTGCTTGTTCGTAAAAACTTTCAACATCTTGTTTTGGCCAAAAATATAATAGAGGCCCTAATGCGTATTTCATAGAATTCTCCATCTATTTGTTATTGCCATTTACGGTGGTAAGCACCCAGGGTAGTTTGAGTACCTTCAGATACATTAGCCAATGCAGCATTCCAAGAAGGCTCCACATGATATTGTTCTGGGTTTGCTAAGTACCGGTCAATAGCTGCGCGCCATGTTCGAGTTACTTGTTCAACATACGCTGGGCTACGTTGGCGTCCTTCAATCTTCACTGAAGCAACATTTGCAGCAAAAAGCTCTGGTATCATGGATAAGGTATTCAGACTAGTAGGCTCTTCTAATGCGTGATAGCGCTTACGTTCGCCATCAATATTCGCATCAAAACGTCCTTTACAAAGTGTAGGGTATCCTGCATTTTCACCTGCGACATATTTATCAATTAATATCTCATTTAAACGAGATTCTAACCCTGATTCTGTTTCTTGCCAGCGTACATACTTTGCTGGTGAACAAGCGCCTACAGTGTTAGGTGACTCACCCGTCATATATGAAGAAAGGTAACAACGACCTTCTGCCATAATACAAAGACTGCCAAATGCGAAAACTTCAAGTTCAACGTCAGAAGTGATGTTACGAGAAAGTTGTTTTACTTGATGAATTGACAGTACGCGAGGCAGTACGACTCGTTTTACATTGAAGTTTTGCTTGTAGAAATCTATCGCTGCAATGTTAGTCGCGGATGCCTGAACAGATAGGTGAAGTTCAAGATCTGGGTATTTGTTAGCTGCATACTCCAACACAGCAATATCTGCAACGATCAGCGCATCAACACCAAGTGCGGCAGCATTATCGACAGCGTTCGTCCAGCGTTCAAATCCATTAGGATGTGCAAAAGTGTTGAGTGCAACGTGGATTTTTTTATTTCGGTCATGAACATATTGGACAGCACGGTCCAGTTTTTTTCCGGCAAAATTCAAACCAGCAAAATGGCGAGCGTTAGTATCATCTTTGAATCCGATATAAACCGCATCTGCACCACAATCAATTGCTGTTTTTAAAGCAGGTAAGTTGCCTGCTGGGCATAGGAGTTCCATTTGCTTGATACCAATAGGATAAAATTGAAGCGAGCATTTTATGAAGAATTATGAATACCATAATTGATGTGGGGCAGGTTTAGATGGATAAATCGAGTTTTACTCAATAAGGAGTAGGGGAGGGCAGGTGTTTAAATAAGAAAATCAGTTTTTATGACGGCGATTTTGTGCAAACAACTCTTCAACTTCTTCTTTTGGTTGAGGTCGATAAAAGTGAAACCCTTGTATAGAGCTGCAATTAAGATTGGAAAGAAGTGTGGCTTGCTCGCGTGTTTCAACACCTTCAGCAACAACCGTCAAATCGAGTGATTTACCTAAATTGATAATGTTTTCAATCACAGTCACTTGCTTTGGCAAAGTGTCAACATTCATGATGAATGCTCGGTCAATTTTTAGCTCATCAATAGGGAAACGAGCTAAATAAGATAATGAAGAATAGCCGGTACCGAAATCATCAATTGAAAGGGCAAACCCTAACTTCTTGATAGCATTAAGCATTTGCAATGTATGATCACTATCACTCATTACGGCACTTTCGGTTAATTCAAACGTTATTGCGCTAGGGTCAAGCTCTGTGGTGCGAAGCAGTTTTTCCATGTAATCGATTAATTTAGGATTTCCAAACTGCTCAGGTGATAGATTGATTGCGACTCTTCCTGGCAATATGCCCTGTGTTTTCCAACGTTTGACTGTGGTGAATACGTCTCTCATGACGACTCTACCTAAGTGTTCTATCAAACCTGCTCGCTCTGCTACTGGTATAAATGCAGCAGGGCTAATGTAGCCTTCTACAGGGTGTTTCCAGCGAACTAAGGCTTCCGCACCGTTGATAGTAAAATCACGAGCATTAACTTTAGGTTGGTACCATACTTCTAAACCGTTTTGTTGAAGTGCTTTTTGCAATTCAATTTCAAGCCAAAGGCGCATACGCGCTTCTTTGTTCATTTGGTCGTTGAATTTAATCAAACGGTTACGTCCACGATCCTTCGCTTCATACATAGCGGTATCGGCATTCTGCAGCAAAATGCGAGCATCTCTGCCATCTTGTGGAAAAGTAACGCTGCCAATTGAACAAGCCAATCTTTTACTAAAGTGGTGTAGGTCAAATGGTTGGTTAATAAGGGAAATAATCCTTTCAGCCAGCATTTCAGCCATTCGGTCATTTTCAGGTTCAGGTAAAATGACCCCAAACTCATCGCCGCCTAAATGACCAATTACAGCATGGCGAGGTAACAGTCTCTTAAGACGTGAAGAGACTTCTTTAATGACTTTGTCACCAATGTGGTGACCGAGAGAGTCATTGATATTCTTAAAGTTATCGATGTCTAAGTAGAGCATCACAACAGGTGTATTATTTTGAATAAATTGTTCTAGCCGCTTGGTAAAACCCACTCGGTTATACAGCTTTGTTAGACAATCAATATAGGCATCTTCATTGGTCGTACTAGAAAGTTGTTTCGGTGCATCTTGAGCATTTTGGATAAGCACTAATTGAGTTGTGTTACCTAAAATTGCTGTTGAATCAGTATGTAACTGAACTTTTCTTTCGAAGCCACAACGTGCGCCAGTTAAGCAAACCAAACCAGACTCTGAGATTAAAGAGCTAATTTTAGTACTGAATACTGTTTTGGTTTGCTGATCTATAAATAATCGCCCTAACTCTTCACCAATTAACTCAGTGGTTGAGTTAAAGCCAAGAATTCGGGCTGCTGCCGGGTTAGATGACAAAATATAATCATCTTCCACCAGTAAAAGACCATCCGGTAGGAGCTGAGACAGTTTTGTGAATTTGGCTTCAGACTCTTCAAGAGAACGTATTAATACTTGGTTTTCTGAGGTGTCGATTGCATGAAATACAATGTATTCCGTTTTATCGTCACTAACGAGGGGGGATAAACTGAAATGAATACTGGTTTCTAAGTCAGTTTCATTAAGCGTTATTTCTGCTTCAATTGTTTCACCTGAAAAAGCACGCTCATAATAAGGTTTTATATGGTTGTAGAATTGTTCGCCGAGAGTTTGTCGATCATTCATGCCTGCCAATTCATTTTGGCTTAACCCTGCAATATCACAGTAACGTTCGTTGACCATAAAATAATTATGTTGGTCATCGAGCACCGCAAAAAAGAACGGGCTATTTGATGTGAATTTTTCAAACCAATGCTGTAATTGCTGGGGAGGCATCAAAGTACTACCAATTCTCCAAAAGGTTGCACACTCACAGTAGGTGAATGCTTGTAACCATATATCTACTAATAGTTCTAACTATAACTGTGATTTTCAGGATATTAAAGCTGAGTAGCAAAGAGAAATTAATTGATACACAACAGTAATAGAGGCTAACACATCATTTATGATGGTTTCATTGTTATTGTTTAAGTTACGGATAAGTCACGTGATACACAAGATTCGCACTCAACTAGTTCAAAATGCCGCATCAATTTTGCGATCCCCAGTCCAGTTATTGCCTAAATCAGTACAAAAAAAAGCCTTGCTTGAAGGGCTGAAAACCGTCTTCCAAGAAGCCTTAGAAGATGGTGACTTTGAATTCCTCGAAGATAAGTGGCTGAAAGTTTCGATAAAAGACATGGAGCTAAGTTGGTGTATTAGTTACCAAAATGAAAAGCTTATCGTCGCAGATAAAGAAGTAGCAGAAGATGTAAGCTTTAGTGGTAATTTGAATGATCTTGTTCTGATTGCAGGTCGAAAAGAAGATCCGGACACTTTATTTTTCCAACGACGTCTTTCTATTGAAGGTGATACAGAGCTGGGATTAGAAGTGAAGAACTTAATGGACAGCGTAGATTTAGAGTTACTTCCCGCTCCTATGAAAATGTTATTAAATCAATTAGCTGATTTTGTGCAGAAGGGAGTACAATCGCCTCATACACAAAATGAGGTAATAAATGCTTATTCGAACTGAAGCACCCGCTGATATCTTAGCGATAGACCGCCTACTTAAGTCAGTGTTTGAAACCGATGCGGAAGCCAAACTGGTCATGAGCCTGCGTGAAAATAGTCACTTAACGTTATCGTTGGTGGCTTGCTCTGATGAAGGTGAGGTGATCGGTCATACTATGTTTAGCCCTGTGATGTTGGATGGTACTGACCACAACTGGCAAGGTTTAGCGCCTTTAGCTGTAAAAGAAGAGTTCAGAAAACAAGGCATCGGTGAAACTTTAGTGAAAGAAGGCTTATCTTCTTTGCATGAATTTGGTTACCCAGCTTGTGTGGTGCTTGGCGATCCGAATTACTACTCTCGTATGGGGTTTAAATCTGCCAGCCAGTTTGATCTGACGTGTGCTTGGGAAGTTCCAGCTGGCGCGTTTCAGGCTATTGAGCTAGCTTCTGGGGCTTTTGACGAACATAGCGGTGTTATTGAATATTGCCCTGAGTTTAATGAACTGTAGTGTTTCTATTTGATTCATTAACATAATAAAGGAGCTTGATGCTCCTTTATTTTTTGTTAGTATCGGCGTCGTTCTATAAAGGGTTATTTATGGCAAGCATATCATCATCAATACAGTCTCAATATTTGCACGAAATGGGCATAGACCAATGGGAGCTTATTCACCCAGAGCGGTTAACCGGATACAAAGTTGACCTCGAGGTATTGCCTGAAGGCTGTAAGTTACTTCTGGTTTCTGATGAAAAGCCTGAAGGTAAATTAGCCGAGATGTTTGAGCGTGTGGTAAAAAGTATCAAGCTAGATTTATCGCAAGCCCTATATATACCTTCTAACCAATTTGCATCTATCGAGAGTAATACGGCTGATTGGGTATGGTTTGCTGGTTGCTCCTCTCCAATAAAACTAGATGCTAAAGTACTTCAATCTCCTTTGTTATCTGAGATTGACGGTAATAACCAACATCGCCGTGATTTATGGCAACAAATTTGTGCTTATGACTAACCAATCTGCTGTAAATAAAATTCAACTATTACCCACTTCTGAACAGCATTTAGATTCTGTTTGGCGAATAGAGCAAGCGGCTCATTCTCACCCATGGTCTGAGACTATGATTCGTGACCTGAATAGCCGTGGTGCATGTCATCATGCCATGATTGTTAATGATGAAATCGTTGGCTATTTCTTTGCTCAAAATATTGTTGGGGAAGTCACCTTGTTGAACATTGCCGTTGACCCAAAAGAGCAAGGCAAAGGTTATGGTAAAGCGTTAATTGAACACTTCCTTGATGTGTGTGAAAAAGCAAAGGCTGAAAGCGCATGGCTTGAAGTCAGAGAAAGTAACCACAACGCATTTGGTCTATACGAGTGGGTCGGTTTCAATGAAGTTGACCGCCGTAGAAACTACTACCCGAGCAAACAAGGTAAAGAAGATGCCATTATTATGAGTTACATCTTCTTCTAGAGCTAAATGTTGTGTCTGAAATTTAGCTAGTGAGCAATGCTATCCTCATTAGCTCATTAGCTCATTAGCTCATTAGCTCATTAGCTCATTAGCTCATTAGCTCATTAGCTCATTAGCTCATTCGTTCATTTCTTGTTGCTAAAGGTTCCTCGCTTTTCAATTCATAGTGGTAATTCAATAATCGCTGAGTGATTTCACTTACGGGTAAAGGCTTATCAAACAGGTACCCTTGAAATTGCTTACAGCCTAAGGCTTTTAATGAATCGAGTTCAGGTATTTCTTCCACTCCTTCAGCTATGACTTCGAGGTTTAATCGTTGTGCAGTCATAATGATTGTGTCGACAATGGCTTGATCACTTTCATCTAAGTGAAGCTGGGTAACAAAAGAGCGATCTATTTTCAAAACATCTACAGCGAGATGTTTTAAGTAGCGAAGAGAAGAGTAGCCAGTACCGAAGTCATCAATAGATATTTTTAAGTTATGCTCTTTAAGCTGCGCCATTTTTCGGATGGCATCATCGACATTCTCAAGTAGTAAACTTTCTGTTATCTCAAGTTCTATATTTTCTCCAGTGATACCGGCTTGAGATAAAGTGTGGGTTATGTGCTCGACAAAAGACTCTTGAGAAAATTGCAGAGGGCTAATGTTGATGGCGAGACGATGGAAGCATTCAGGTAAGACGCCTTGTTTTTCCCAGCTCGCATATTGGTAGCAAGCCTGCTCTATGATCCAATCCCCAATTTTCAAAATTTGCCCGGTTTCTTCTGCAATCGGCATAAATACCCCTGGAGGTAGCAAACCGCGATCCGGGTGATTCCAGCGAATTAAAGCTTCCACTCCGATGATTTCATGTTTGTCATTCACCTGTGGTTGATAGTAAAGCTCTAATTGATCTTTACTCAGAGCTTCATGTAGACCTTTTTCAATATCAAGAAAGGTTTCAACCTGAGCTTGCATCTCAGGTTCATAAAACATGTATTTATTCCGACCTGCCACTTTGGCTCGGTAGAGCGCTGTATCGGCTTGACGTAATACATCAATACTGGTTATCCCTTCTGAAGGGAACATGGAAATACCAATACTCACAGTGCAATAAAGCTGGTGGTCATCAATGGAGTAAGGGTTAGAGATTAAAGCCAACAATTGTTTTGCCATATCTGGAGCTTGCTCGATTTTGATATCAGGCATTAAAATCGCAAACTCATCCCCGCCTATTCTCGCGGCAATGTCTTGTTCTTTCACCCAAGCTTCAATTCTCATAGAGATAGCTTTAATTAAATGGTCTCCAATTGTGTGACCTAATGAATCGTTGATAGTTTTGAAGCGATCCAAGTCTAAATAAAATAAAGCTCCAGACGTTTTAGACTTCATGGCTGAACTGATGGTCTCATTGAGTTTTTTCAGTAATAAGCTACGGTTTGCCAGCCCTGTTAAGGTATCAAAATACGCAAGTTGATTAAGTTGGTTTTCAGCTGCTTCACGAGCTTGCCAAATGTTATGAAAGGATGTCGCGAGCCGGCTTAATTCATCCTGTCGATTATTCATCGGAAGTGGGAGAGCGGTTTGACGATTTTGAAGAGATTGCACCCATTCAATTAATGTCACGATTGGTTTTGACAGCTTGTAATAGAAGAAAGCCAGCAAAATAGTGGTCAGTAATATATTTCGAATGAGATCAAAAATAAGTATCCGGCTGGATTTAGAAATAAATGCTTCAGCTATGGTGGTTCCATTGACTGAAAAATTGAGCGTTCCAACAATAACATTAGAATCTGGCTGATGAAGTTCAGCGCTATAAAAAGGAGTATCAGGTGTTAAGAAGTCCGAAAGTAAGCGTGTAATAAGATCTTGCTGTTCGATTACACGATCTTGTTTGGTTAGCATATCGCCAAAATCATCAATAATAGCAACGCTATAAATAGCTTTATCCATCATTAGGCTAGAGGCAACTTGATCTGCCAATAAATGATTAAGGTGATATGCCGCTTGGCTTGCATTCGAATAATTCTGCAACAGCTTGAACTGGTAATGGTCTTCAATTCGAGTTTGTTCTTGGTGTAAATCCACAACAATGTGGTAGAAGCTAAAAAACACCCCAAGAACAACGGAAACTAAGAAAACTGTTTTAGCCTGTTTAAATGCTAACGAATGTATTTTTTTTGTTGTCGTCATACCTATAACCATTATCTGCCACTTATTTAGTTATAGCTCATATTTATTGATAATTTGATCATCTATTGTAATTTCATCAACATTGCATCAAAGGTTGTGCTCGAAGCTTATATACAGACAAGTTGCCCATTGAGTAAATATAGGGGAAAATACGCCGTAATAGATTCGTCCAACTCGCTCTCATACAATTTTATTGAATTGTTTGATACATTGGCCAACCAAAGAAGAACACATTCATGTCAAATACTCCATTTATTGGTGAAGTATCTAAACGTAGAACTTTCGCCATTATCTCTCACCCGGATGCGGGTAAAACCACGATTACTGAAAAGGTACTTTTATTCGGAAACGCGATTCAAAAAGCGGGTACTGTTAAAGGCCGTGGCTCTAACCAGCATGCAAAATCTGACTGGATGGAGATGGAAAAAGAACGTGGTATCTCGGTAACTACATCTGTAATGCAGTTTCCATACAACGAATGCCTAGTGAACCTACTAGATACTCCTGGACACGAAGATTTCTCTGAAGATACTTACCGTACCTTAACTGCGGTTGATTCTTGCCTAATGGTTATTGATGCTGCGAAAGGTGTCGAAGACCGTACACGTAAGCTAATGGAAGTAACTCGTCTTCGTGATACGCCAATCGTTACATTTATGAACAAACTTGACCGTGATGTTCGTGACCCAATGGAAGTGCTGGATGAAGTGGAAAGTGAGCTAGGTATGGCTTGCGCTCCAATCTCATGGCCAATTGGTTGTGGTAAAGAGTTTAAAGGTGTTTACCATATTCACCGCGATGAAACGATTTTGTATGAATCTGGTCATGGTCATGAAATCCAAGAAGTTCGCATTATTAAAGGGTTAGATAACCCAGAGTTAGATGTTGCTGTTGGTGAAGACCTTGCTGGAAGTGTTCGTGAAGAACTAGAACTAGTGATTGGCGCATGTCCTGAGTTTGATCATGAGCTTTTCTTAGCTGGTGAGCTAACGCCTGTTTACTTTGGTACTGCATTAGGTAACTTCGGTGTGGACCACATGTTAGATGGTTTGACTGAATGGGCTCCGGGTCCACAAACTCGCCAAGCAAATGAGCGTGAAGTTGAAGCAACTGAAGAGAAGTTCTCTGGTTTCGTATTTAAGATCCAAGCAAATATGGATCCTAAGCACCGTGACCGTATCGCGTTCATGCGAATTGTATCGGGAACTTATGACCAAGGTATGAAGATGAACCATGTTCGTACTGGTAAAAATGTAAGTATTTCAGATGCAGTAACTTTCATGGCAGGCGATCGTTCTCGTGCAGAAAAAGCATACGCAGGCGACATTATCGGTTTACATAACCACGGCACAATCCAGATTGGTGATACTTTCACTCAAGGTGAAAATCTGAAGTTTTCTGGTATTCCAAACTTTGCGCCTGAGTTATTCCGCCGTATTCGTTTACGTGATCCTCTTAAGCAAAAGCAACTTCTTAAAGGTCTGGTTCAATTATCTGAAGAAGGTGCGGTTCAAGTATTCCGCCCACTGCAAAATAACGACCTAATTGTTGGCGCGGTTGGTGTACTTCAGTTTGATGTGGTTGTGGCTCGTCTAAAAGCAGAATACAACGTAGAAGCGATCTATGAAGGTGTCAACGTTGCAACAGCTCGCTGGGTTGAATGCGATGACGTGAAAAAGCTGGAAGAGTTTAAGCGTAAGAGCCAAGCTAACTTAGCATTAGATGGTGGTGACAACCTTTCTTATATTGCTCCAACGATGGTAAACCTGAACTTAGCTTCAGAACGTTTCCCTGAAGTTAAGTTCCGCGCAACACGCGAGCACTAATCAACTCGATAACACTCGTCTTTGGCTTTACGCTTAATCACGATGTGTAAGTTTGATAAAGCGCCTATTGTTCATCAATAGGCGTTTTTTTATACTCGAAATATTATCTTGGTGATTTTTACTTCATTTATTTAGAAGTTATGAAATTACAGAGAACAAATACATGTGTGAGAGGCTGCGATGTTGAGTTGGTTAAAATCATTAGTAAGGCGATATGACAAGTGGTGTGAAGAACTTGGCTTAACACCTGAAAACAAGCGTAGTTGTGTTCCACATCGAACTGACACTATTAATGCTGATGACGAAACCACTAATACAAAGGCAGAACGGCCCAACGGGAAGCACCATGACTAATTTGTTTGATACCCATTGCCATTTAGATTTTGAGGTTTTTAGTGAAGGTGTTGAGCAGTATCTTGCTGATGCAGGGAAGTCTCATGTGACTAAATTTATGGTGCCTGCAATTGGAAAAGCTAATTGGGCTCGTCTCCATGCTATTTCTAAGCAATATAGGAACGTGTACTTTGCCGTTGGTTTCCACCCTTATTTTTTGGATGATTACTCATCATCTCAATTAGAGTCACTGCGAGATTTTTTGATTCAACGTTCAGGGCAATGCGTGGCAATAGGTGAATGTGGCTTAGATTTCGCAATTGGTGTCGATATGCAAAAACAAGAGGATTTCTTTGTTGCTCAATTGACTTTAGCTGATGAATTTAAGCTACCTATAATAGTCCATGAAAGACAGTCACATAATCGCCTTATACAACTTATTAAGCAAAATAAGTTTAAAGGTGGTGGAGTTGTTCATGGTTTTTCTGGAAGCAAACAGCAAGCGTTAGAGTGGATAAAGCTCGGTTTCTTCATTGGTGTGGGAGGAACGATAACTTACCCTAGAGCAAAAAAAACACGAACTACGATCTCAGAACTTCCGCTTGAATCATTAGTACTAGAAACGGATGCGCCGGATATGCCTTTTAATGGGTTGCAAGGGCAGCTGAATCATTCGAAGTACTTAGAGGTTTTATTGAATGAACTGGCTTTGCTTAGAAAAGAAACAAAGCAATCGGTTGCAGTGCGAATGTGGCAAAACAGCCATTTGCTATTCGATATCTGTGAATAAAATCTGAATATTTTGTTTATCGTTTGCCTAAATTACACATCACCTGTGATCCGACTCACAGATGCGTGTGAATGATTCATGAATCTTATACCAAAGTGTGAGGCCGGCATTACTTTATTAGTGGTCGCATGAGTATAATTGCTCCCGCTTTATAGCTCCATTTTGTCACACGCCAATCAATAACTAATAAGGAAGTCATAAACTATGAGCCTGTTTATGAGCCTCGTCGGAATGTTTGCACTGATCGCAATCGCAGTACTACTATCCGATAACCGCAAAGCAATTAATATCAGAACAGTGGCTGGCGCTTTCGCTATCCAATTCGCACTTGGTGCATTCGTACTTTACATCCCTTGGGGTCGTGATCTACTTGCAGGTTTCTCTGCTGGTGTAGCAAACGTGATCGACTACGGTAAAGATGGTACTGGCTTCCTATTTGGTAGCCTAGTTAACTTCTCAGTTGACGGTATCGGTTTCATCTTTGCATTCCAAGTTCTACCTACACTAATCTTCTTCTCTGCTCTAATCTCTGTACTTTACTACATTGGTGCGATGCAAGTTGTAATCAAGGTTCTTGGTGGTGGTCTTCAGAAAGCTCTAGGTACTTCTCGCGCCGAGTCTATGTCTGCAGCAGCAAACATCTTCGTTGGTCAAACGGAAGCTCCTCTAGTTGTTCGCCCATTTGTTCCTAAAATGACTAACTCTGAACTATTCGCAGTAATGTGTGGTGGTTTAGCATCTGTTGCTGGTGGTGTACTAGCGGGTTACGCATCTATGGGTGTTCCTCTAGAGTACCTAGTTGCAGCGTCATTCATGGCAGCACCTGGTGGTCTACTATTCGCTAAAATCATCAAGCCTGAAACTGATGAAGTTGATGAGAACCTAGGTTCTGACATCGACGGTGGCGACGACAAGCCTGCTAACGTTATCGATGCAGCTGCTGGCGGTGCTTCTGTTGGTCTTCAACTAGCACTTAACGTAGGTGCAATGCTACTAGCATTCATCGGTCTAATCGCTCTTATCAACGGTATCCTAGGTGGCATCGGTGGTTGGTTCGGTATGGACAACCTAACTCTAGAACTTCTTCTAGGTTACATCTTCGCTCCACTAGCATTCATCATTGGTGTGCCATGGGAAGAAGCGACTATCGCTGGTTCTTTCATTGGTCAGAAGACAGTTGTTAACGAATTCGTTGCATACTTAAACTTCGTACCATACGTTGGTGAGAACGCTCAAATCGTTGAAGCGACTGGTCAAGTGATGTCTGAGAAGACTCAAGCTATCATCGCATTCGCACTATGTGGTTTCGCAAACCTTTCTTCAATTGCGATTCTTCTTGGTGGTCTAGGTGGTATTGCTCCAAACCGTCGTCACGACATCGCGCGTATGGGTGTTAAAGCGGTTATTGCTGGTACTCTATCTAACTTGATGGCAGCAACTATTGCTGGCTTCTTCCTATCTTTCTAATTCGTTAGAACTCGATATATAGACGCCATTATAATATCGCCCCGTAGCAAGAAATTGCTACGGGGCTTTTTTGTTTTAGAAACGAGCAAATATCTCTGTTGAATGGAAAGTGATAGTTTTCATCTAAGATATTCATTGAGTAAATGCCGTTTTCTAATTTATTTTGAGATACAAACCGTTTGCGTTCTAAGGAGCACTACAAATTTTGGGCTGATGCCTATAATGTATAAGCTTAAGAGATAGGATTCTCTTCTTGGCTTTACACTGATGATTCGTAATATTTGCTCCCTATAAGTGATATTGGTTTTATTAGATTAGGAATTTAGCCATACTTAGCTTTCGTTAAATGTAGCTTAGCTAGATTTGACTCAAGTTATAGATGTTAGACACAACATGACTGAATTGTTGTGCCATAGACCAAACTGGTACTGTGCGGTGACAAGGATAGCAATTGATAATGCAGTAGTGTGTTATCAAGTCTTCAGGGAACCAAGTCCGTTCATTGGTGACTACTGAGCATTTTTTTATTCTCCATCTATACTGGATGGGGGGCGAAGTAGTTAACTATTTGAATATATTGATCGGAGATAGAAATGAGCGATTTAAAAGCAGCAGCTCTACGTGCACTTAAACTTATGGACCTAACTACGTTGAATGACGACGACACGAATGAAAAAGTGATCGCTCTTTGTCATGACGCGAAGACTGCAGTGGGCAACACAGCTGCAATCTGTATCTACCCTCGCTTTATTCCTATTGCTAAGAAGACACTACGTGAGCAAGGTACGCCAGAAGTTCGTATTGCTACTGTAACTAACTTCCCACACGGTAATGACGACATCGATATTGCTGTTGCAGAAACAAAAGCAGCAGTTGCGTACGGCGCAGATGAAGTTGATGTTGTATTCCCATACCGCGCATTAATTGCTGGTAACGAAGAAGTTGGCTTTAACCTAGTTAAACAGTGTAAAGCTGCTTGTGGTGACATCACTCTTAAAGTGATCATCGAAACGGGTGAGCTAAAAGAAGAAGCTCTAATCAAGAAAGCATCTCAAATCTGTATTGAAGCAGGCGCTGACTTCATTAAAACTTCTACTGGTAAAGTGCCAGTAAACGCAACACCTGAATTTGCACGCATGATGCTTGAAGTTATTCGTGACATGGGTGTAGCAAAAACAGTTGGTTTCAAACCTGCTGGTGGCGTTCGTACAGCTGAAGATGCACAAGCATACTTAGCAATGGCTGACGAGCTTTTAGGCGCAGAATGGGCTGATAACATGCACTATCGTTTTGGTGCTTCAAGTCTTCTGACTAACCTACTTAATACATTAGAAGTAACAGACAAAACTGCGGATCCAGCAGCATACTAATTTACCCATTCGGGTATGAAAAATTAAGTCTGTTTGATGGAGTGGCGTTAAGCCACTCCATATTACCTCTTTATCCTACAACCATACTCGCTCAGAGTTTGGGAGGCACTAATGTATCTACCTCAAGAAATTATCCGTAAAAAACGCGACAACGAAATTCTTACTACTGAAGAAATCAACTTTTTCATTCAAGGCGTTGCTAAGAATGAAGTATCTGAAGGCCAAATTGCAGCATTCGCAATGGCTATTTTCTTCAATGAAATGTCTATGCCAGAGCGTATTGCACTAACTTGTGCGATGCGTGATTCAGGTATGGTTATTGATTGGAGCCACATGAACTTTGATGGTCCAATCGTTGATAAACACTCTACTGGTGGTGTGGGTGACGTAACTTCATTAATGCTTGGCCCTATGGTGGCAGCATGTGGTGGTTTCGTTCCAATGATTTCTGGACGTGGTCTAGGACACACTGGCGGTACGCTAGACAAGCTAGAATCAATTCCTGGTTACAACATTACCCCAACAAACGATGTGTTTGGTCAAGTGACTAAAGACGCTGGTGTTGCGATCATCGGTCAAACTGGCGATCTTGCACCTGCTGATAAGCGTGTTTACGCGACTCGTGATATCACGGCAACAGTAGATAACATCTCGCTAATCACTGCTTCTATCCTATCTAAGAAATTGGCTGCTGGCCTTGATTCTCTAGTCATGGATGTAAAAGTAGGTTCAGGCGCATTCATGCCAACGTATGAAGCATCTGAAGAACTGGCGAAGTCTATCGTTGCAGTAGCAAACGGTGCTGGTACGAAAACAACGGCAATCCTAACTGATATGAACCAAGTATTGGCTTCATCGGCAGGTAATGCAGTTGAAGTACGTGAAGCGGTTCAATTCCTAACGGGTGAATACCGTAACCCACGTTTATTAGAGATCACTCTAGCGTCATGTGCTGAAATGCTTGTGCTTGGTAACCTAGCGAAAGATTCAGATGAAGCACGCGAAAAACTGATGGCTGTACTGGATAACGGTAAAGCTGCAGAGTGCTTTGGTAAGATGGTTGCAGGGCTTGGTGGTCCAGCAGATTTCGTAGAAAACTACGATAATTACCTAGATAAAGCAGAAATTATTAAACCAGTGTATGCGTTAGAAAGCGGTGTCGTATCTGCGATGGATACGCGTGCAATTGGTATGGCTGTTGTTGGTATGGGTGGCGGTCGCCGCGTAGCAACAGACAGTATTGATTACGCTGTTGGTTTTGATAACTTCATTCGCCTAGGCGAAGTAGCAAGTGAAGATAAGCCATTAGCAATGATTCATGCTCGCAACGAACAACAGTGGCAAGAAGCCGCGACTGCATTACAAAATGCAATCACTGTGGGCGGAGAATATACAGCAACTCCAGATGTTTACCGTCAGATTCGTTCTGAAGACGTATAAATTACTCTGGTGGAGAGAGCAATGAAAAGAGCATTTATTTTAGTTTTAGATTCATTTGGTATTGGCGAAACTGCAGATGCAGATACATTCGGTGATGTAGGTTCTGACACTATGGGTCATATCGCAGATCACTGTGATAAAGGCTTAGCAGATAACGCTGATCGTCAAGGTCCGCTAACATTACCTAACCTGTCTAAGCTTGGCTTAGCTATGGCTCATAAAGAGTCAACAGGTCGCTTTGCTCCTGGTATGGATGCAAATGCTGAAATTATTGGTGCATACGGTCATGCAGCAGAGTTATCTTCTGGTAAAGACACGCCATCTGGTCACTGGGAAATTGCTGGTGTACCGGTATTGTTTGATTGGGGTTACTTCACTGATAAAGAGAACAGCTTCCCTAAAGAACTAACTGATCGCATCCTTGAGCGCGCTGGTTTGTCTGATTTCTTAGGTAACTGCCACTCATCAGGTACCGAAATCCTAGACAACCTAGGTGAAGAGCACATGAAGACTGGCTTACCAATCTTCTACACTTCAGCGGATTCAGTATTCCAAATTGCTTGTCATGAAGAGACATTCGGTCTGCAAAACTTGCTCGATCTTTGTCAAATCGCTCGCGAAGAATTAGAAGATTACAACATTGGTCGTGTTATCGCGCGTCCGTTCGTTGGCCCTGGTAAAGGTCAATTTGAGCGTACTGGTAACCGTCGTGACCTTTCTGTTGAGCCACCAGCGGCAACTGTTCTTCAGAAACTTGTTGATGAGAAGGGCGGTAACGTTCACTCAATCGGCAAGATCTCTGATATCTATGCAGGTTGTGGTATTACTCAGAAAACTAAAGCGACAGGTATTCCTGCTTTATTCGAAGCGACAAAAGAAGCAATCAAAGAAGCGGGCGATAACACTATCGTATTCACTAACTTTGTAGACTTCGACTCAGCTTACGGCCACCGTCGTGATGTTGCAGGCTACGCTGCAGCGCTTGAGTACTTTGATGGTCGTATCAATGAAGTCATTGATATGATGGAGCAAGATGACGTACTTATCCTAACTGCCGATCACGGTTGTGATCCGACATGGCCAGGAACTGATCATACACGTGAACATATCCCAGTGATTGTTTACGGTAAGAACATCCCTGCGGGCTCTTTAGGGCGTCGCGATACATTTGCAGATATTGGTCAGAGTTTAGCAACATACTTTGGCACATCGGCGATGGGACACGGTACAAGCTTTTTATAATAGTTAACTAAGAGAGAGGGAGACCTCTCTCTTCTTTTTTTGGTTTGAGATAAAGGATATTTTCAATGGCAACTCCACATATTAATGCAGAAATGGGTGCATTCGCTGACGTTGTTTTAATGCCAGGTGACCCGCTACGCGCCAAGTACATCGCTGAGACTTTTTTAGATGATGTTGTACAAGTTTGTGATGTTCGAAGCATGTTTGGTTATACCGGTACTTACAAAGGTCGTAAGATCTCAGTAATGGGGCACGGTATGGGCATTCCATCTTGCTCAATCTACGTGACTGAGCTTATTAAAGACTTTGGTGTTAAAAAGGTTATCCGTGTCGGCAGTTGTGGTGCTGTAAATGAAGATATTAAAGTTCGTGATGTTGTAATTGGCATGGGTGCATGTACGGATTCTAAAGTGAACCGCATTCGCTTCAAAGGTCATGACTTTGCCGCTATTGCTGACTACAAGATGGTTCGTAATGCAGAAGAAGCAGCAAAAGCTCGCGGTATTGATGTAAAAGTCGGTAACCTATTCTCTGCTGAACTGTTCTATACGCCAGATCCTGAAATGTTCGAAGTAATGGATAAGTACGGAATTGTGGGCGTTGAAATGGAAGCGGCTGGGATCTACGGTGTTGCGGCTGAGTACGGCGCTCAAGCACTAACGATCTGTACTGTTTCGGACCACATTAAAACTGGTGAGCAAACCACATCAGATGAGCGTGCAACCACTTTTAATGAAATGATGCTGATTGCTTTAGATTCAGTTCTTCTTGGCGACGCATAATAATTATGAGTGTTAATCTTTTTATCATAAAGAGATGAGACATTTGTAATGGACAAACAAAAGCCCTCAAAACTGCCTGAGTTTTGGGGGCTTTTTTATCTGGAATCTAATCAGAGCCAGAATATTGAATCTTAGCTTCTAGCTATTGATTACACGGCACTTTATTTTGAGTTCTTACTGGGCCACATTCTTAAGTAGTAAGTTTTCACCAGGCTTTGTTTTCTTTTTACGGATGATTAAGATGAAAAGCATCCCACTAATAAACCCCATCAAAATCATTCCTAGCATGTAACGATCAATCCTACGGTAATGATGATCTGAAATCGAGGTCACCTTTCCGGTTTCGAAGGTCACTCTAACAAAACCTATAATGGCATTTTCTGCTGAGTAAATAGGCTCAACAAGTTGTTGTCGCCCAATGCTTGCCGTTGCGAGTGGCGTATCTAAACCTAGAATATCTCTTACTGTGCTTGCTTGTTCACTGGATGCTAAACGAATTCCTTCAGCGTCGTAAATAGTGGCATCAAATACCAAGCGATCTTGGGATAGCTGGTTAGTCAGCTGTAGCAACCTTTCTTGATCTTGTTGAGCAATCATCTTGCTTGCTGATAAAGAGGCTTGAGAAATTAAAACCTTGGTTAGGGTTTCTAACTGTTTACTTTGAATTTTCTCGTTGCCTTTACTAATAACGACGCTGTTTTTGATGGTGACAATAAACATCACACTAAGCAAAATTAAGGCAAAAATACGCAGAGCATTACGCAATGAAAAAAGTGATTCATTCATGTTTAGATAAACCTAGAGTAAACAAATTTTATATTTAGACATATTGAGACTTGCGTTTTTAAATTGCAATAGGTTAACGTCTAGCTAGGTTATTTAGGAATTACATACATGGACGCTCACAAATATTTGCCAATTAAAAGGCATACAACACTTATTACTCGGTTGCCTGAAACTCGTTTTTCATCGCAATTGTCTAAATCAAAAGCCAATTGGATCGTGTTTGCCGAGTACTTATCTCCTCAGTATTTTGATGACATTGATTTCTTCACGGGTTTTTACAACACGATTTTAGATACTTGGAAAGTGGGGCAATACGAAGTCGCCTTAATGTCAGGGAATTTGACTCCTGCGCATGAAGAAATCTTACAAGCACTAAAACTTGATTACGCAAACTTGAGTGAAGTACCTGACTTGTCTAAGCCGGGTTTGATTGTGATGGATATGGACTCAACCGCTATCAAGATCGAATGTATTGACGAAATCGCAAAGTTAGCCGGTGTGGGTACATTAGTCTCGGATATTACGGAGCGAGCAATGCAAGGTGAGCTCGACTTCGAACAAAGTTTACGTCAGCGTGTAGGTGCATTAAAAGGTGCTGACCAAGAGATTCTAGAGCAGGTTCGTAAGACATTACCATTCATGCCTGATCTAGCTGAACTTGTGAATACGCTGAAGGCGCTTGGGTGGAAGACTGCAATTGCTTCCGGTGGCTTTACTTATTTCTCAGATTACTTAAAAGATACGTTAGATCTCGATCATGCTCAGTCAAACACCTTAGAGATTGTGAATGGAAAACTGACGGGTGAAGTGCTTGGTGATGTTGTGTCTGCACAAACCAAAGCAGACATTTTGGTTGAACTAGCAGAAGAGCATGAAATCGAAATCCATAACACAGTCGCAGTTGGCGATGGTGCTAATGATCTGGTGATGATGGGAGCAGCTGGTTTGGGGATCGCATATCATGCCAAACCTAAAGTTGAGGAGCAGGCTCAAACTGCTGTCCGTTATTCTGGGTTGGGTGGTGTGCTGTGTATTTTATCTGGAGTTTTAGCTAAGCAGCAAAAAATCAGCTGGAAAGTAAAACCGTAGCGAATTTCAGTTTCTATTACGTTTACAGTCTTAACTAAAAAAGAGAAAAGCAGGCATAACGCCTGCTTTTTTATTTCTAATGTACATCTTTATCTGTATCAGGTTGTTAACTCTAAGCGGATAAGCACTTCTTCAGTAATATCTTCAGCTTCACCATACCCAACAAATGCTGTGACTTCCTTTTCAAGTTTACGTGCTTGATGCATGCTGACTTTGGCTAACTCTTCTAAGTCCGTCTGAAATAGGCTACTTAACGGGTTGAAAATTGGTGCCGTTGATACTCGGAGCACATAAATTTCACCCATTTGCTGTGCTTTCTTGATGAAGAGAATACGTTCTTTAACTGATGTGAAATCTTTCGTTAGCTTAGAATGAACGGATTGAATCTTCCCTGCAAATTTTATGGCGGCAATATACACGTCGTGGTGCTGTGGCTCTGCCCCTTCAATCTTTCTGAGAGGTTCAGCAAGTAATGAGTTCGAATGTCCTTTAAAGATAGGTTCTAAAGAGAAATGTTGCTCATGCCCAAGCTTTGCTAATAACATTAAGTGATTCGGCAATGGGAAGTTGACCCCAATGACTTTGGTTCTCAATGTAGAGCTTGGTTTATCAATAAAAATCGGGTTGCTGACTATTTTGCTTAAAAGAATATTGTGTAAAGATTCCAATAAAGCGTTAGTTGGAAGCAGTTCCTTTTTCTTCATCAGCTTATCTTGGTTTTGTTCTATCAAACCATTTAAGAAGCCAATAGTGCGTACTGTTTTACTGTTTTCTTCAATAACCAGTTGCACATTTTTTCCATTGGGGCTCACTCGAATGACGCGATAGGGGACTGAGCTTAAAGGTAGCTTTTTGTCATAAAGTTGAAGTTCGCTGAAATTAACAGAAATTAAATCGTCAATCTTCAATACTAGAGGTTGCTCTAGCGCCAAACTTAACCCGCGCTTTGAAAGGTCAACGGTAGAACCATTTGCAGACGCATCATTAGGACTGGTAATTTGCAGTGGCGATTTGAATTGGTATCTTGGTTCTTTACGACGCGACTGGGAATCAAAATAAATACTTTGAATATTTCCTATCACTTTTCGAGGGTGACGGAAGCGATTCAGTTCACTACTAGCAATTCTTGGCTTTTCAGAAAGTAAGTAATCCTGAGCGCTTTCTTCATCGCCAATCTCCTGCAAAATACCACAGTGCGTTAATCCATCAGAGCTTTGAGCTAAGCTGTCGGAGTGAGAGGCTAACGCTTGTCGTTCTTCTTTTGATAACTCGAATACAGAAAATTTGAAAGCTTTCCAACTCTTGCGCTTGGCTCCGACATGCCAAAATAATTGTCTTTGCTCTCTTGATGCTTCAGGAAGCATCATTGAATAAAATAATGTTTTATCTTGGTGAACATGAGTAAAAGAATAAATAACAGTGCTCGTACCTTTAACACCAGGTTTAGCTAGCTGTTTCATTCTCTGTTCGTTAAACAAAGTGCCGAGAGCATGCTGGTTACGCTCATCATGCCAATACTGCCACAACGGGTGGTTGTTATCTGTTAGTAAGGCGAGCTTGAGTTCATCTTCTTTAAAAAAGAGTGGCAAATTACAAGTGTGCTTTAAAAAGGTATGTTCAAAGCCTCGAGAGCGAGCTCGTATTATTTTGTCTTGGTTCTCATGCTGTGTTTTTTTACTTGTGCTGTGTAAAGCTTCATCAATCAATTGACTCATGATATTAGTATCTGTGAGACGGATGGTTCTGAGATACTTAACAGCATTGTTTTCGTAAGAGTCGTCTATACCTAAGACTCTAAATTCAACAGCGTCACTCACATCAGTTAATGATGATTTTTCTGCCAACTCAGTAAATGAAACGGCAATGACTTCGCCTAAGTTATATTTGAATGCGCTCGGGACTTTGAATTTAGCCCCTGACGGAGAAATATCGACTGTAACGGCTTGTAACACTTGCCCCTTAGAAGCTTTGACTTCGACTTGAGAATGAAGTCGAAGTCGGTTTTCTTTGCGTTTAAGATCGTAACCTAGGTTGATCGGTTCCGCTTCGTAAGGGCTACTGGCGCTGGTGAGTTCTTTGGTTTCAGCTGGTGGTTTATTGACATTATTTGTTCGGAAGGTGTTTCGAGAGTTGATTAGATTCTCCCATACACCTTCAGTATAACCTTTGAATTTTATTGTGCCTTTTTGATACGCGTTAAATGCAATATCATCTAACCAGTGCTTGCGACCATCTAAAACGTATTGATGGCACTCTGTATCGACTCGACCTCGTAAATCAATGCTCTTAGTACACGGAGCCATGATACGATTCAATTCCATCTTAACGAGTAATTTGAGCGACGGGGATTCCCCTTCTGTCATTTGTGAAAGAAGGTAATCAAAGTCACTGGCATGGTAAGCGGAGATAAGCCGCTCAGCTAAAGATAGAATTTCAGATTGCTGCATACTTTTATTGTTAAAATGGTCTGGGCATTTATGTTATCGACTAGTTACCTTCGATCTTTAAGTATAAGTAAGCTTACTGCAACTTTTATTTTCATGCGTACGGTCAACTGAGTCACAGAGTTTTAAATTTTAGGTTACTTAGTACAACTTTAATTATGTTGTATAACAATTGAGGTCATATGGCTAAAGCGAAACGAGCATATGTATGTAACGACTGTGGCGCAGACTTTCCGCGTTGGCAAGGTCAGTGCAATGCATGTGGGGCATGGAACACAATAACGGAAGTCAGGTTAGCTGCGTCGCCACAAGTTGCGAGAAATGAAAGGTTATCTGGTTATGCAGGTGGAGCGACGGAATCAGCCGTTCAGACTCTTTCTGAAATTAACCTTCAAGAAGTCCCACGCTTTAGTAGTGGCTTTAAAGAGCTCGATCGTGTGCTTGGTGGTGGTGTTGTTCCGGGGGCGGCGATTTTGATTGGTGGTAACCCTGGTGCCGGTAAGTCGACACTGCTGTTACAAACAATGTGTTTGTTGTCTTCGCAGATACCAACCTTATATGTCACGGGTGAAGAATCATTACAGCAAGTCGCCATGCGAGCTTCTCGTTTGGGTTTGCCTAAAGATCATTTGAAGATGTTGTCTGAGACCAATGTCGACAAAATTTGCCAAGTTGCAGAGAAAGAACAACCCAAAATAATGGTGATCGATTCGATTCAAGTTATGCATGTGGCGGATGTGCAATCCTCACCGGGTAGTGTTGCTCAAGTTCGAGAGTCGGCGACTGCTTTGACTCGTTATGCCAAGCAAAATAATGTTGCGGTATTCTTAGTAGGTCATGTAACTAAAGACGGCACATTGGCAGGACCTAAAGTTCTGGAACATATTATCGACTGTTCGGTTTTGTTAGATGGTGGAACGGATAGCCGGTTTAGAACACTTCGAAGTCATAAAAACCGTTTTGGTGCTGTGAATGAACTAGGCGTTTTTGCAATGACAGAGCAAGGTTTGAAGGAGGTAAGTAACCCTTCTGCTATATTCTTGTCTCGCGGTGAAGAGGAAACGTCAGGCAGCTCGGTTATGGTTGTCTGGGAGGGAACTCGCCCTTTACTTGTCGAAATTCAAGCCTTGGTGGATTACTCACAATTGGCTAACCCGCGTCGTGTAGCGGTTGGTCTTGAACAGAATCGCTTATCACTCCTGCTGGCAGTATTACATAAACACGGTGGTTTACAGATGGCTGACCAAGATGTATTTGTCAATGTAGTCGGGGGCGTTAAAGTAACCGAAACCAGTGCAGACCTAGCATTAGTGATGGCGCTTTTATCGAGCTTCAGAGACCGCGCGCTACCAAAAGATGTGGTTGTATTTGGTGAAGTTGGTTTAGCCGGTGAAATTCGCCCTGTACCAAGTGGACAAGAACGTTTAAATGAAGCGTTTAAGCATGGGTTTACTAAGGCGATTGTACCTGCGGCAAATATGCCCAAAGGTGGGATTCCTGGAATGCAAATCCATGGGGTTAAAAAGCTTTCGGAAGCAATTAATGCCTTTGATGAGTTGTAATCAATTTTACTTCAGCTAATCTATAGGTCAGTAATCAGCTTAGGGTTATTAAATAACATTTAATGATTCTAACCTTTTAATAAACAATCGCTTAGATTGTTTTAATTGAGTCGCCTTTTCATTTTATTCTGAAAAGGTGAAGTTTTTCAATCTCAAATGCATGCAAAGCTATCAGTCTTCACAGATTGTGATATACTCTGCGCGCATTTTATATCCTATTAACAGAGTAAGACAATGGCAGATTTATCGAAATACAGAAACATTGGTATTTTCGCGCACGTTGATGCGGGTAAAACTACTACCACTGAGCGTATCCTTAAGCTAACTGGTCAAATCCACAAGACTGGTGAAGTACATGATGGCGAATCAACGACTGACTTCATGGAACAGGAAGCTGAGCGCGGAATTACTATCCAATCAGCAGCTGTAAGCTGTTTCTGGAACGGTCACCGTCTAAACGTTATCGATACTCCTGGACACGTTGACTTCACAGTTGAAGTATACCGTTCTCTTAAAGTACTTGATGGCGGTATCGGTGTATTCTGTGGTTCTGGTGGTGTTGAACCACAATCAGAAACTAACTGGCGTTACGCTAACGAATCAGAAGTATCTCGTCTGATCTTCGTTAACAAACTAGACCGTATGGGTGCAGATTTCTACAACGTTGTTGACCAAGTTAAAAACGTTCTAGGCGCAAACCCACTAGTTATGGTTCTACCAATTGGTCGTGAAGACGAATTCGTTGGTGTTGTAGACCTACTAAGCCGTAAAGCATACGTTTGGGATGACACTGGTCTTCCTGAAAACTACGAAATCCTAGATGTTCCTGCGGACATGGTAGATGACGTAGAGCAATACCGTGAAGAGCTAATCGAAACTGCTGTAGAGCAAGACGATGACCTAATGGAAGCTTACATGGAAGGTGAAGAGCCTTCTATCGAAGACATCAAGCGTTGTATCCGTAAAGGTACTCGTGACCTAGCGTTCTTCCCAACTTTCTGTGGTTCTGCATTCAAAAACAAGGGCGTACAAATCGTTCTTGACGCTGTTGTAGATTACCTACCTTCTCCAACTGAAGTTGATCCTCAACCTCTAATGGACGAAGCTGGCGAAGAAACTGGCGAACACGCTATCGTTTCTACAGAAGAAACTTTCAAAGCGCTTGCATTCAAAATCATGGATGACCGTTTTGGTGCTCTAACTTTCGTTCGTATTTACTCTGGTAAATTGAACAAAGGTGACACGATTCTTAACTCATTCACAGGTAAAACTGAGCGTGTTGGCCGTATGGTTGAGATGCAAGCTGATGACCGTAACGAACTAACTAGCGCACAAGCTGGTGACATCATTGCGATCGTTGGTATGAAGAACGTGCAAACTGGCCACACTCTATGTGATCCAAAAGATCAAGTAACGCTTGAGCCAATGGTTTTCCCAACTCCAGTAATCTCTATCGCTGTATCTCCAAAAGATAAAGGCGGTTCTGAGAAAATGGGTATCGCGATCGGTAAAATGGTTGCAGAAGATCCATCTTTCCAAGTTGAGACTGACGAAGAAACTGGCGAAACTATCCTGAAAGGTATGGGTGAGCTTCACCTAGACATCAAGGTAGATATCCTTAAGCGTACATACGGCGTTGACCTAACTGTAGGTGCTCCTCAAGTTGCTTACCGTGAAACTATCACTCAAGCAATTGAAGATAGCTACACGCACAAGAAGCAATCTGGTGGTTCTGGTCAATTCGGTAAGATCGATTACCGTATCAAACCAGGCGAAGCTGGTTCAGGCTTCAAGTTCAATTCTGTAGTTGTGGGCGGTAACGTTCCTAAAGAATTCTGGCCTGCAGTTGAGAAAGGCTTTGCTGGCATGATGGATAACGGCGTACTAGCTGGCTTCCCTACGCTAGACGTTGAAGTTGAACTTTACGATGGTGGTTTCCACGCAGTCGATTCATCTGCTATCGCATTTGAAATCGCAGCGAAAGGCGCATTCCGTCAATCTATGCCTAAAGCTGGCGCGCAACTTCTTGAGCCTATCATGAACGTTGACGTGTTCACTCCAGACGATCACGTTGGTGATGTTATCGGTGACCTTAACCGTCGTCGTGGCATGATCAAAGATCAACAAGCTGGTGTTACTGGTGTTCGTATTAAAGCTGACGTACCTCTTTCTGAGATGTTCGGCTATATCGGTCACCTACGTACTATCACTTCTGGTCGTGGCCAATTCTCTATGGAATTCGCACAATACTCACCATGTCCAACTAACGTTGCTGACGAAGTGATTGCAAAAGTTAAAGCAGAAAAAGAAGCTAAGTAATTAGCTCTTATCTGAAATAACTTAAAAAGCCCCGCTAGTTTAACTAGCGGGGCTTTTGTTTATTAGTAACACTGTGTTTAGCTGTTTAGCTGTTTAGCTGTTTAGCTGTTTAGCTGTTTAGCTGTTTAGCTGTTTAGCTGTTTAGCTGTTTAGCTGTTTAGCTGTTTAGCGAAAGCTAGCTTTGCTTTAACTGCACGTAGATATTTTCTACTTTAGTACGTGCCCAGTCTGTTTTTCTTAAAAACTTCAAACTAGATTTAACGCTTGGATCTTTCTTGAAACAGTTTATGTTGACCATATAGCTTAATTCTTCCCAGCCATAATGCTCCACGAGCTCAGTTAGTAGTTTCTCTAAAGTGATGCCATGCAGTGGGTTGTTCGCTTGTGCCATTATTCTATCTCATCTGTAATTATCAGCGCATTATAGCAGCTAGTTTACTTCTCTTGTTCCCATTTTAAGGTGTAGTCGGAGTCTATAATTTCTAAGTCATTAAGATTTTGATTTTGAAATGCTTTAACTTGTTCATTAATCCACAATTGGAAATCTTGAACTTTCTTTCGCTTAAAATAGCCCTTTGGTGCACATAAGAAGTACTTATATTTGGGCTTCATTGCTTTATTTCCGATTCGGACCAGCTTGCCTTCTTCAATATATCGCCGAGCTAAACTGTGTTTGACCAGTGCTACTCCTTGTACAGACAAAGCGCCTTCTAGTACAAAGTGTGAACCGTCATACTTAATACTGGATTGCTTACCTACTTTGCTGAAGGTTGTTAGCCAGTGCTCCCAATCCATATCTGGCCATGAGTCTTCAATTAGTTCTGCCCTTGAGAGGTCGTCAATATCATAGATCTTGTGCTTTTCTTGATAAATAGGATGACAAACAGGGTAGATAATTTCTTCCATCAAGAGAGTTGACTCTAAATTAGGGTACTTTCCTTGCCCGTAACGGATACATAAATCGACAGACGAGTCTTCAAAAGTGACTAGCCTGTTTGTTGGCTCTATCAGCAAAGATAAGCTAGGGAACGTTTCTCTGAATTGATTGACTCTTGGTACTAGCCAGTTTTGAGCAAAAGATGGCAAAGTCGAAATAGATAACCGATTTGGATCGGGGTCCTGATTAATTTGTCTGACACCATCTTGAATATGAGCAAAGCCTTTTTTGGCTTGTGTAAACAAGATCTGCCCTTCAGAAGTGAGCACAACTTTTCGGTGCTGTCTGATAAATAAGGAAGTGCCTAAGAATTCTTCCAGTACACGAATTTGTTGGCTTACGGCTGCTGACGTGACAAATAAGTTTTCGGCTGCGAGTTTAAAGCTTCCAAATTGAGCTGCCTTATAAAAGTAGTACAAGCCTTGTAGCGGGGGCATTTTATCTTTCACATTAGAATACCTTAACTGTATGGCGATATTAATCGTTTGTTAGAAATACGAACTTGTTCGATTATTAATCACGAAAAGAGAATCGACAAGAGGTATTTGGACCATGGAAATGACAACGAAAAGAAACGCAGATTTATTACTACCTTTCTCTACAAATTTGGTTAAGAAATTCTATACTTACTTTTTAAAATGGAGACAGAATTCAAGGACTCGCAAAGCTCTTTCAGAATTACCCGATTACTTACTGGAAGATATTGGAGTGACTAAGCTTGAGGCGAACAAAGAATCGTCAAGACCATTTTGGGACTAGTGCTTATGAAAGGAGAAGCGTTGGATGTTACAAATTAGTGTATTAAAAAAAGGGAGCTTTAGGCTCCCTTTCTGTTTTTATTAGAAGGATTGTATTCAGGTGATAGGCTTAATCTGAACTTTATTCTTCCCAAACAACCAATTTATCACTCGGCCAGTTGTGCCCAATTTCATGGTATTTTTGCTCAAGGACATGTCGTTTAATTTTCAATGTAGGAGTAAGGACACCGTTCTCAATACTCCATGGGTCTTTTATCATTAAGACGCCTTTAATTTTTTCATGAGAGGCTAATTGCGCATTCATTTTTTCGATTACGCGTTTAGTGGTTCTCTCATAGCGGTCTTTATCAAAATTCGGAAAGTCATGAGGGACGACAAGTAAAATAGGACCTGGAAGACCTAAACCGATTAAACACATCATTTCAACACGGCTGTATTCAAATAGCTTATTCTCAATCGGTACAGGAGCAACAAACTTCCCTTTAGCGGTTTTAAAGGTATCTTTCTTACGACCTCTAATGGTTAAGTAGCCTTCACTATCAAGTGAACCGATGTCACCCGTATGAAGCCATCCTTCAGCGTTAAAGGCTTCTTGTGTCGCAATATCATTCTTATAATAGCCAGAGAATAACCCCTCACCTCGGACTAAGATTTCATCATCTTCAGGAGCTATTTTTAGTTCTATTCCTGGTCCAGCATTACCTACAGATCCAATTTTGTCGGCTCTGAATGGGTAGTTGAGCGTGCTATAAGCGAATGATTCGGTCATTCCCCAAGCTTCAGTAATGTGTAAACCAACGCTTTCATACCACTCAAGTAAAGCTGGTGGTACAGCAGCTGACCCACATCCTAAAACGCGAGCTTGATCTAACCCTAAACCGTCAGCGAGCTTTTTCTTAATGATTCCATTTACAAACGGAATCTTCAGTAAGAAATTGAGCTTCTTCTGCGGGAGTTTATCTTGGATTCTTTGTTGGAATAGCGTCCATAAACGCGGCACTGAGATGAACAGTGTTGGTCGTTGCATTTTCACATCATCGATAAAAGTATCTAGTGACTCTGGGAAAGCTGTTTGTACACCACCCACAATGGATGAACCAAAGATGTAAACACGTTCAGTTATATGAGCAAGTGGAAGATAGGAAAAGAGTCGATCGTTTTTCTCTATACCAATATGATCAATTAACCTTTGGACAGACCAACAGAATGAACCATAAGTGAGCATTGCGCCTTTAGGTAAACCAGAGGTGCCAGAAGTATATACGAGCGACATGAGTTTATCGTCGTAATGTTCAGGGCGTTTCTCTGTTGGACTGTTTTGGCTGATGAGGTCATCAAATGTGTGAGTGCATTGTGCAGCCGTATCATAAGGTAATGAAATGCTGATTAAGCTCGGGTTGTCATCTAAAACTTTTTGAGTAGCGGCTGGATCATCTAGCTTACCAGTGATAACGATTTTGCTTTCACTATGTGTAATACAGTATTCAATGGTATCAGCGCCGGCTGTCGGGAAAATTGGTACGCTGACAAAGTCCCCCAGCATCATGGCTAAATCGCAAATAAACCATTCAGCACAGTTTTTTGAAACCAGCGCGACTCTATCACCAGGCTTTGCACCTAAATTTTCAAGTGCACTGGCAAGACGAAGTGCTTTATCGGCAACCTCGTGGTAAGTAAATTCAACGAATTGTCGATTAATTATCTGTCTTAAGTAAACCTCATTTGGGCGTTCCTCTGCCCATTTTAAGATCATTTCGTTTGGTGGCGGGAGAGCGCAGGTTGGTTTGCTTAACTCGTTAGGTTGGATCATTCTCTAACTCCGTGTTATTGGCAATCTAGCTTATTATTTTTATGATAGCTTATTGATTTATGATAGCTTATTTTTCTTGTTAAATACTTGTTAACTTTATCATGCCTTTTTACAGAGTTAAAACATAAGCCGTATAAGTGTGATTTGAACGCGAGTAGGTTGGTTCGAGATTTTGTAAGCAAGTTAGTGAACGTGTCTAAAAGCACAAGGAGTCATCCCTGTCTTCTTTTTAAAGATTCGAGAAAAGTACGATACATCGCTGTAACCGCACTGATAAGCAATAAAAGCAACTTTTGAGGAGCGATCACTTATTAACATAGACTTGGCTTGATTAATCCTTTTGTTGCATAGGTAATCACGGAAGCTAATACCGATAGATTTATGAAATATTTTAGAGAAATAGGTGACAGAATAGTGGCACTTCTCCGCAATATCTTCCTCACGAATAGTGTCAGAAAGGTTATTCTCGATATATCGCAATGTATTGATAAGTTCTTTATTCACACTCTTTGTTAGAATAAGTGGCTCTAAATTCTTACTTTCTAAGTACTCGTGATTCATAGAGAAGCTTAATTTCACTTTTGAAGCTAACTCATCTATCCAGTTATCGAACCCTTCAGTATGTATGTTGTAACTGTCATATATAGAATGATGATTTGGTGTTCTTCTTTCAATATCACTTTTATTTATAATTATTAGATTCTTAGCAAGATTATTACTTATCACTAAAGCTGAATTTAGAAGGTCTTGATTACTTCCGTAGTCATAACAAAAAAAACAAAAACTCACCTCACTGTCGCTAAGAATAGAAATATCTTTTCCATGCTCAATAATATTGAATCTATCTGATATTTCAGATGATATTTCTATCATTAAGCTATTGAGGGGGGCACCAATCCAGTGACCAATATGTGTGGCTTCCATAAATCACGCTCGTGTTTAATAAACTTTAAGATTACATCCTTGTATATTTATAGATTAGAAGAGTGACAAGAAAGTGCAAGAAGAAGATAAGAAAGTCCTAACGACTCTTGAAACTTGTACCTAAGTTTAAGAGGCACTTAGGCATAAGTTGCATTTGGAAGGAGACCAAATTATGAATAACTTTATTAATAATTGTAAAGCATTTATGAAAGACGAAGAGGGGCTAACAGTAGTTGAATACGTAGTTGGTGCAGGGCTATTGGTTGCTGGACTTACTGGTATTTTCACTACTTTCAGTGGCACACTAACTACTGAGCTAGGTAGCATATTCTCATCCGGTAGTTAGGAATGATAATTGGTTATCGAATGTTTAGAGCTTGTTTAATTATAAGCAAGCTCAGCATTTATGAGGTTTAGATATGTTTAATCAATTTGAAGAAATTAAAGATTTTATTGATGATGAATCCGGACTTACGGTTGTTGAATATGTTGTAGGTGCTGGGCTGATTGTTATTGGTTTTGCTGGGTTGTTTATTGCATTTAGAGATATATTAACAGCTAACTTTGCCACTTTATTTTAATAGTGGGTGGATATGGACATTATTATCTGGGGATTGTTTTTTATTATTGCTGTTTTTGATGCTCGAGATAATAGAATACCCAATAAGTTGCTTATTTCAATAATAGTAGTGGTAACTATAAATAGTATTATATTTACTCATTCCGTATCAATGACGCACTCCCTTTTAGGGTTGGTAGTATTGTTTTCTATAGGGTTATTGCTTTTTTTCGTTAAAGCTATGGCTCCTGGGGATGTGAAATTACTTGGTGTAGTTGGCTATTATATTGGTTTTTGGAATATCCCGAGCTTTATGTTCTATACACTTATTTCGGGTGCAATAGTTGGCTCTTTATATAGTTTACAGGTTCTTGCAGATAACCCTAATCAATTTAAATTAATGGTTAATAGATACTCAACAGTATTTTTATATGGGAAAGCATCAGAAGACCTAATAACTAATACTGAACCCTCAAAAAAACTGAGAATGCCATTTGGGCCTGTTGTTGTTATAGGGCTTGCGTTATATAGCTATTTCCAATAAGGCGAAACCTCTATGGAAATGAATAAAGAAGCTAAACATAGAGACATATTGGTACCGCAAGCGAGTGCTCCGGTCGTACCCACTTCTCTTGATAGCCTAAAAATTCCCTCAGCTGTTGTTGAAAATCTACTTATAAAACAGTTAGCTGCCTATCCAAAATCGGATGTTTTAACGTTAACTCGGTTAATGGGGATTAACAGCCATATCATTGAAGACTTAATTGCAGGTCTTAGAAAGAAATCCTTAGTAGAAGTGTTTCAAGCATCAACAGCTCAATTTGGGAGCGATAAAAGCAATAACGTTCGCTATGCGCTATCTGAAACCGGGATGTCCGAAGCGGATGTTGCTTTTAATAAAGACGCTTATTTAGGACCTTGCCCTGTTTCAATGCAAGATTATACCCAAATGGTTGAAGCTCAAGACGTACGAGCAAAACTGGTAAGAAGAGACGATGTGTCTTTTGCTCTTCAAGATGTGCTGGGAGCTGATCGTATGGTCTCAGTTTTAGGACCTGCCATTAACTCTGGTCGAGCTCTTCTGCTGTATGGTGATGCCGGAACGGGTAAAACTTATGTAGCCACACGTTTACTTAATTCTTTAAATACATCTGTTTATATTCCTTATTCGGTGTTTGCAGCGGGCAACATTATCAAAGTGTTCACTCCACAACATCATAAGCGGGTGGATGAAAATCACCAATCTCAAACGATTCTGTTTAAAGAGCAATACGACAGACGTTGGACCTTATGTGAAAGACCTAGTATTCAAGTCGGTGGTGAGTTAACTATGGACATGCTCGAAGTGAATCATACCGAGCATAACCGTGTATGGATGGCTCCTCTGCAAATGATGGCGAATAACGGTATTTTCATTATTGATGACTTGGGCAGACAACCTATGCCTGTCGATACGCTCCTAAATCGCTGGATTGTTCCTATGGAGTATTTTTACGACTACTTGTCATTACCCAATGGACAGCAAATCTCTATCCCCTTCATTTTAACAATCGCATTTTCAACAAACTTAAGCCCAGAAACGATCGCAGACCCTGCTTTCTTGCGACGTCTTGGTTACAAAATTCAATTCCAACCTCTGCTTGAAGAGGAATACCGAGAATTGTGGCACATCATGGCATCAAACAAGTCACTCGTACTTGATGAAGCTTTATTCGACACATTATTGAACCTACACCGTCAACACTCCGTTGGGTTTTACCCATGTTTACCCAAAGATCTTGTCGGGATAAGCCGAGATATTATCGCCTTTGAAGAGGTCGAGCCTGTGATCTCTTCTGCTGTATTGGAAAGATCTTGGGAAGTGTACTTCACAGCAGACGGTAAGGGAGGGGGAGAACGATGAGTAGAAATCAAATCATCCTATTGTTTTTATTATCTATTCTATTTGGTTTGGCAGCGGTTTTCTTTGCAAAGCAATGGATGGATAGCCAATTACAACCTCAAGTAGAAGTAGAGGTGGTAGAAAGAGAGCCTGTCATCATTGCCGCACAAGAAATTGCAGCAGGAAGTGTGATAGAAGAGCAGCATCTTACGACCAAATTACTAGAAAAAAGTTGGAGAAGTGAAGACCAATTTACTTCTGCTGAAGAGCTACTTGGTCAGGTTGTCGCGACATCCATATACCAAGGTGAGATTGTTAGCCGTATTCGATTAACGACTCCTGGAGAGGGCTCAACACTTGCCTCTTTGATTCCTGAAAATAAACGAGCCGTCACTATTCGGGTAAATGATGTGATTGGGGTTGCTGGGTTCCTATTGCCGGGTAATAAAGTCGATATTCTCAATACGATTAGTTATGGGCAGGGGTCTGCAACTACGAAAACAGTACTAAAAGAAATAAAAGTATTAGCGGTTGACCAAACCGCAAAAACTAAAGAAAACAAGCCAGTTATTGTACGAGCGGTGACGTTAGAAGTGACCCCTAGAGAAGCAGAGAAACTGCTGTCTGCAAAAAGTAAGGGGCAAATACAGTTAACACTTAGAAATCCACACGAACCAGAAGAAAAAGTTGTGAAGCGCTACGTAGCTCCGCAGGTAACGATAATCAAAGGAACGCAATCTTCCAATGTTCGAGTTAGGGATTGAGGTGATGTATGAAAATAATAATAGCAATGGTATGCACATGGGTTATCTGTAGCTTTTCAGTTTTAGCTTCAACTCAAACGGGGAAAGTAGTTAAAGTTCCTCATCATAAATCGACTCATGTTGAGCTTTCTGGCAAAGCGAAAAGGGTGTCACTGGGTGATCCTGAAGTGCTTGATATTGTGATGCTTAAATCCGATGAACTGTTTTTAATCGGTAAAAAGTTAGGCTCTACCAACTTAATGGCATGGGATAGCCGTGGGCGATTAATTGAATCGATTAATATAGAAGTCACCCATGATCTTAATAGCCTAAAAGCTAAGTTGTATGAATTCCTTCCGGATGAAACGGTGCAAGTTCATAGTGCCCAAAATCGTTTAATCTTGAGTGGTCAAATTAGTTCTCAAGAGAAAATGAATGTGGCGTTGAGGGTCGCGGAAACGTATTCAGGTGGTCAAGAAGTTGATGAAGCTGAAGAGTCAGCAAGCGCGCAGGTAGAAAAAACAGGGATCATAAACCTAATGTCTATTGGTGGGGCGCAGCAAGTTATGCTTGAAGTGACGGTAGCGGAAGTTCAGCGCAGTTTAGTACGACGCTTTGATGCCAATTTTCACTTCTTAGAGAGTAATGGGAACTTCTCTTGGGGGGCAACATCAGGGGGCGGAATTATTGATGATATTGGCGGCAGTATCGGACCAATATTTAATGCGCCAAGTATTGATTCGACTGGTTTACTCGGCACTTTCATTGATGGGGATACCTTGTTTACTTTCGCATTAGATATTGCGAAAACCAATGGGGTAGCCAAAGTCTTAGCTGAACCAAATTTAACCGCATTAAGTGGCGAAAAAGCTGAATTTTTAGCTGGGGGAGAATTCCCTATTCCGGTACCCAATGAAGATGGGATCACCATTGAATATAAAGAATATGGTGTTGGGCTTAAGTTTATCCCTACGGTGCTAAGTGATAAGAAAATCAATCTGAATTTAGCGGTCGATGTGAGTGAAATAGCGAGTGCAAGCAGCTTAACGTTAAATCCAAATGGTTCGAACGGGACGTATTTTATTCCACCTATCACCCGTCGTAGTGCATCTTCCACCCTAGAGCTTGCAGATGGTCAGACTATTGGTATCGCAGGTCTACTTAGCGAGAATGTGCGTGACTCAATCAGTAAAATGCCGGGCTTTGGTGATATTCCTGTTCTGGGGCAACTATTCAATAGCCAAGAGTATATTTCTGGTGAAACTGAATTGGTTATTTTGGTGACTCCACGTCTTGCCCGTCCTGTTGATCGTAACGATATTTCGCTTCCAACTGACTCATTTGTAGAGCCAACAGACTTAAAATATTACTTATTAGGTCAGGGTGCATACATTGACTCTTCATCTGCTAATCGCACATCCAAAAAACCTCAAGATGAACAATTTTTGGAAAACTCCAGTGGTGGTTCTGAGGGATCTTTTGGGCATAGTTTATAAGGATATTTATGATGAATGTACGAATTACAGCAGTCATTTTAGGATTATCAACCATACTTATAGGGTGTGCTAATGATGCGCCTTTAGGGAGTCACGTCGCAAAGCTTAGAGTGGCTCAAACCTACGACCCAAATGCGACACAAGATAATTTAGGCATAGTGCCAGATGGTAATGGGGAAAGAACGGAAGGGGCTTACCAAGCGTACACTGGGAAAGAAAGTAGTTCATTGCAAGGGAGTAGTGAAAGCCAAGTTTTAGAAGGCTTTAACTAGTTAGGTGGTTATATGTTACATGGATATCGAGCTGATTTACGTTTTTCTAAATCAATGAAAAATAAACAAAAGGGTATCGTACTGGTCCTTATGACTGCTGCGCTTTTGTTATTGATTGTTGCCGCAGCCTTTGCCATTGATGTGAACCATTACCGCTTAAACCTAACACGTTTACAAAATGCGGTTGATTCAGCCGCCCTTGCCGCCGCTGATGAAGCTAACTTTGGAGGAAGTGAAACCTCAGCGACTACCGCTGCTAATAACCTGTTAAGTGCAATAACGAACGCCAGTGGTAACTCCGAAATGGACATGTCCAACGCAACGGTTGAGGTCCAATTTTCAAATGATCCGCTGACATTTCCTGATAACAGCTTTGATATTGATTTAGATGTGTATGCGCGTGTTTTGGTGACAGGAATGGATCTGGATGAATACCTGATTGACACAATGGGCATGGAAAAGTTGGTTACAGCCAGTGCAGTTGCAGGCCCTAGCTCAGCGCTGAATACTGTCAATATTGTGCCTATTGGAGTTTGTACCGGTGATGAATCCACCGGTGTGTTTGGTTACACACCAGGAGAGGTATATGCCTTAAAAGTAGGGGACTCTTCTGTAAGTTTAATGGGAAGCGGTAACTATCATTTACTCGATTTTGGCTCAGGGGCAAGCACGGTTAGGAAAGGGCTAGCTGGAGCATACACCCAATCGGTTTCTATTGGAGATACTGTTATCACCAAGCCTGGAGCATCAACAGGCCCAACTGCACAAGGTATCAACACTCGCCTTGGCGTATATAAAGGTGGGTTAAGTGACAGCGATTACCCACCAGATCTTGTTACGGAACAACCTTCAGACGAAGCCGAATTAGATAGCGATGGAGACGTGGTCTATAACGACACCTATGACTATGCTGAATATAAAGAACAGACGGAAGATTGTTTAAGTGGCGTGGGTTCGGATTGTGAGACCGATGGTGTCGCATGGCGAAGAATGCTAACGCTGCCTATGCTCAACTGCACAGGACAATCTGGCGGGGTTTCATCTTTTGTTGTTGAAGATATTGGTTGTTTCTTTTTCCTTCAACAAGCACCCAATAATAACTCTGGTGGACAAACGGTCTTTGGTGAATTTGTTGAATCTTGCGCGTCATCCAATGGTGGATTAGGGCTTGTACCGAGTGCCGATGGTGCATTTCGAATTGTACTTTATAACGACCCCTTGAGAGAGGAGTCTTGATATGAAGAATATGAAAAGTTCTTTACAGCAGCAAAAAGGGCTAGCCGCCATAGAGGTTACTCTGACATTACCAGTGTTACTGATATTGCTCATGAGCATTTCTGAAATAGGAAATATGTTCACTCAGTACAATAACTTAACGAAAGTGGTACAAAGCGGGTCTCGATTTGCAGTGACTCAATCTTATGGAACTGCTGGGGTAACTTGTACCGATATTACCGACAAGCTTAGTGATATTCGTAACGTTGTCGTTTATGGCGATATTGATGGTGGGCAGACCTCCGCATTAGAGTCGATGCAGGTCTCTGATGTTAGTGTTTCTTGCTCAAGCTCAGGGCTTGTTACGGTGGCCGCCAATTATTCATACACACCTAAAATGGCTGAAAAAATACCTTTTACGGATTTTTCTTTAACCTTTCCAATGAGTGCATCTTCGATAAATCATTTCTAGAAGGAGATGGATTGTGGCTAAACGGATAAATAAAAAACAGAAAGGTTTAGCTATTGTGGAGTTTTCTATCGTGGCGACATTTCTACTGTTGCTTCTTTTGGGGATTGTTTCGATAGGTTATTACATGTACTCAGTGCAAACGCTTAATGATATGACAAGGAAAGCAGCAAGGTTAGCAAGCGTCTGTAATACTTCTAATGTAAGCCAACAAGAAATTTTCGATATTGTCATTGATGATAACGCTCCCGTCGGCTTTACATCCGCTAACTTGGTTGTTGAATACCTTGATGAAGATAGTGATGTTACTGCTGTATTTGCCGATATTCGATATGTTCGAGCTCGAATTCATAACTATGACTACCAGTTCACATCTTTATTGAATTTCATTGGGAATGACGGAGAAGTAACGGTTTCTGCATTTGAAACCACCCTACCTTCAGAAAGCTTGGGGGTGATTAGACCAAATAAAAATGATAACGATGGTAGCAATTTTGACTGTGGGGGATAGTGATGGGAGAAGCAGTGAAGTTAACTCGAAACGACGACAGTGCAATTAGACTAAAAACAAACCTGCACATTTGGGTTTTGTATTCTAATGACCGTTTTAAATTACATATGAGCCATGAACTGTCTCAATGTCGAAGTATCACTTTCGATACGATTTCAATGCATGCCCTTGATGTCGAATCTCTTAAATCACATACCCCACCGGATATTATCTTTGTAGAAACAGGACCTAATTGGGCGCAGAAAATAGTGTCCCTTCAAGAATACGAAGCGCCAAGTGATGACTTTGAGGCATCCCTGATTGTATTTGGAAATGAATCAGATAATGGGGCACTTAAGATAGCATTAAGAATTGGTGCGGCTGACTTTATTTCTGACAAAGCGACGCTTGATGAGTTTACCCCGCTACTAAAAGGGGTGGCAGAAGAAAAGGTATCTAATAGAGATCTTGGTGAGCTATTTGTTTTCTTGAATAGTAAGGGCGGGTGCGGAGCATCGACTCTTGCGCTTAATACCGCGCTGCAAATAGCGCTTGAACATAAGAACGAAGTGCTTTTGTTAGATTTAGACCTACAGTTTGGTGTGATACCTGATTATTTAAATATCTCACCGAAGTATAGCCTTTCAGACGCTATCTCTAGTGTCAGTGATTTAGATGAAGAATCATTAGACTCAATGGTGACTAAACACTCATCGGGGCTACATGTACTAAACTTTCAGCATGAAAACAGTAATGACGATTACGATAAAGCTAAAAATATAGGCAAGCTACTGCCAGTGCTTAGAGAGTTTTATCCTTACATTATTGTGGATTTATCTCGAGGTATAGATCGCATGTTCTCATCGGTTTTGTCTCCTGCTACAAAAGTGTATTTGGTATCACAACAAAACTTAGTCGCGATTAAAAACACCACTCGAATTTCTAAGTCACTGACTTTTGAATTTGGTCTATCAAGAGAACAAGTTGAGTTGATTATTAACCGTTATGAGAAGCGTCAATCGATCAAAATAAAAGATATTGAACAAACCGTTTCAGGGGTGGTGATTCATATCATCCCGAACGATTTTAAAGTGGCGATAGAAAGTGCGAATTTAGGTAAGCCTTTTATCGAATCAAGAAAGAGCAGTTCGATTTCGCGATCCGTTATTGAGTTTTCCCACACCATAGCCGCTCCTGGGGATAATAAAAAAGGTTGGTTTAAGCGCCTATTTTCTTAGGGCTTCTTAGGTCAGCGAATAAAGGGAATGAGTATGTTTTTTAAAAGAAAGAATGTGAATTCAGAATTTCAAAACAACGTAGTCGAAGAAGAGCAGGAAGCATCATCACCTAATGAAAGTGGTCTAGGTCGATCGGCATCGGATGACTCTGGAACTGAAAACCGAATAGAAAAAAAACTTCGAGCTGCTGAAGAAAAAGATAAAGAGATAGAAGAGTCGCGTAAGGTTTTAGAGCAAGAGCTGGAAATTAAGCATTATTATCATCAGCGCTTACTTGAAACTTTGGACTTAGGCTTACTGTCTAGCTTAGATCAAGACCGAGCTAAACAAGATTTACACGAAGCGATCATTCAAATCATGGCAGATGATCAATCACACCCAATGAGTGCTGAAGGGCGAAAACGCGTCGTCCGCCAAATTGAAGATGAAGTCTTTGGCTTAGGACCTCTCGAACCGCTTCTTAATGATAAAACGGTTTCGGATATTCTAGTGAATGGTCCGAAAAGTGTATTTGTGGAACGCCGCGGAAAACTAGAGAAAACACCGTATACCTTTCTGGATGACAGGCACTTAAGAAATATTTTAGACCGCATAGTGAGCCAAGTGGGTCGTCGTATAGATGAAGCCTCACCCATGGTAGATGCTCGTCTTATGGATGGCTCAAGGGTTAATGCAATAATCCCACCTTTAGCATTAGATGGTCCTTCGTTATCAATTCGTCGTTTCGCGGTAGACAAACTGACCATGGATAACCTGTTAGGTTTTAATTCCATCTCTCCTGAAATGGCAAAGTTTGTCGAAGCCGCCGTTAAAGGTGAACTGAATATCTTGATTTCCGGTGGTACAGGGTCTGGAAAAACCACCACCTTGAATATCTTCTCGGGTTTTATTCCAAGTGATGACCGCATTATTACCATTGAAGATTCTGCTGAGTTGCAATTGCAACAGCCTCATGTAGTGCGTTTAGAAACTCGCCCCGCCAACCTTGAAGGTAAGGGCGAAATATCCCAAAGAGAACTGGTTAAAAACTCTTTACGTATGCGACCTGACCGAGTGGTGTTAGGAGAGGTGCGTGGCAGTGAAGCCGTAGATATGCTGGCGGCGATGAACACGGGTCACGATGGTTCATTAGCGACAATTCATGCCAATACCCCACGAGATGCTTTAAGCCGTGTTGAGAACATGTTCTCAATGGCAGGGTGGAGCATTTCAGCTAAAAACTTACGCTCACAAATTGCTTCGGCTATTCACCTTGTTGTTCAAATGGAACGTCAAGAAGACGGTAAGCGCCGAATGGTGAGTATTCAAGAAATAAATGGCATGGAAGGGGAGATCATTACCATGTCTGAAATATTCAAATTCCACCGTAAAGGCTTGGATGAAGACGGCAATATCATTGGATATTATACGGCAACAGGCGTTGTGCCAGCGTGCCATGATCAGCTTGCGAAAAGAGGGCTTGATCTTCCCTTTGAGCTATTCAATGAAAGTGTCGAGTAGGGAGATAAGACTATGGGTGACGACATTACGTATTTCTTGGTTTTACTCTTCTTTGCAGTGGTGTTTATTTCTCAGGCACTCATACTTCCTGCGGCTGGGAGTAAAGCAAGACACAAAGAGTTAGCGGCTAGGTTGAAGGAAACACAATCTAATTTAGATGATGAAAGCCGATCATTACTCCAAGAACATTACTTAAAAGGACTAAGCCCGCTTGATAGAAAGCTCGTGAGTGTAGAAGCTTTTTCCTCATTAAAGAAAATGATTGAGTTAGCGGGCTATGATTGGTCATTAAGCCACACTCTCTCTGTCACAGGGTTGATCAGCCTCTGTACGGCTATTGTTTTATTGATTCTCGGGCAGTTTTGGTACGTGGCGCTTGCCGCGGCAGTGGGCATTTGGTTCATCATGTACTTTTCCCTTCAGAAGAAGATTGGAGACAGGCTTGCCATGTTTGAAGAGCAACTTCCGGATGCGCTCGATATTATTCGTAGGATGCTACAAGCAGGTCAGCCGGTGACTCAAGCGTTCAATGAAGTGGGTAATGAGATGCCAGACCCGATTGGCACTGAGTTTAAAAATACCTTCAATTTATTGAATTATGGCTATGACTTACGTTTAGCAATCATGCAAATGGCGGAGCGAACTCCGACGGTTTCGATGCTGGCTTTCTCAAGTGCTGTTCTTTTACAAAAAGAAACGGGGGGCAACTTGTCTGAAAATTTGGATAAGGTGTCTAAGGTATTAAGAGCTCGTTTTAAACTGACTCGGAAGATTAAAACTATTTCAGCTGAAAGCCGAATGTCAGCATGGATACTGGTGCTATCTCCGTTTGTTTTGTTTATTGGGTTATTGTTTATTAACCCTGAATATGTTGCTCCTCTGTATGAAGACCCCAGAGGTTTTACCATTGTTAGTGTTGGTATCGTAAGTTTGTTTATTGGTTCGATATGGATGCGCAATATCATAAACTTTGAGGTGTAACATTATGGGTAGCCTTCTCAGTTTTTTTTCAGAAATACAATTTAATGAGCAGACATTTTTTCTATTTGTCATCTTAATCGCAAGCATCTTAATCGTGATGAGTTTGGGGCTGTTTTTGATAGGCAGTAAATCCCCACTGAAGCAAAAACTAGAATCGCTTAGGGCTGGTGAAGTGTCTCATTCAAGAGCTAAGCGCCATGGTCGTTTAGATTCAACGTTAGAATCACTCGCGCCTATCGTGACCTCAAAAGATACCAAAGAGCGTGAAAGTATTCGGCACAAACTTATGCATGCTGGGTTCCATGACAGTAATGCTTTAACCATTTTTTATGCCGTGAAAGTTTTTTTCTTAGTGGTTGGTGTGGGTTGCGCGGCTTCTTTATACTTTTTTGCTCCTGATTTTAAGCACTTGAATTTATCTATGATAGGCAGTGTTGCTCTTGGCTTCTTTGCACCTAACGCGATCCTTGAGCGTTACGTAGACAAAAGACAAAGGTTAGTACGTGGCGGGGTGCCTGATGCGCTCGATTTGCTGGTGGTTTGTACTGAATCAGGTCTTGGTTTTAATGCAGCTTTAAGAAGGGTTGCGGATGAATTAATGATCTCTCACCCTGATTTTGCTGATGAGCTTGATACGGTTTGCGGCAAGATAAAAGCGGGTGTTGAAATGTCGGATGCCTTTGAGGACTTAATTGAAAGAACGGGTGTGGTCGAGATTACTGGCTTGGTGAGTATGCTGTCTCATGCCTCACGTATAGGGGGCAGTTTGTCACAAACGTTACGTGATTATACGGAAGATTATCGAGATAAGAGAAACCAAGAAATCGAAGAAATTGCGGCGAAAATCCCAACGAAAATGATTTTCCCATTATTACTTTTCATTTGGCCCTGTTTCTTTATTGTCGCTATCGGGCCTGCCATGCTCACACTTACGAGCACGCTTGGAAACTAGGAGTCAGTATGAAACAACTATGGATAGTGTTAGTCACGGTGCTTTTTATCTCGGGGTGTGCGAGCGAACCTGAGCCAGAAAGTTTTGATAGCGTACTCTACGATGGTCGACCAATCGACACTCTTACCTCTGAGTTAGCCCCTCTTACTGAAAAAGAGGCGATTACCCGCGGTGATTTAGCGTTATCTAGCGGTAATACTGACTTGGCACTTTATGAATATATCCGATCTCTAGAGTTTGCAGATGCGAAGTATCAAGACCAGTCTCTTTATACCATAGGGAGAATTCATTACTCTCGCGGCAACTTCGCCTTGTCTGAGAAAGCGTATTTGATGTCTGTGGAATACAACCCAAACAACGCTAAAGTATTGGAACATTTAGGGGCAATGTACACCAAGCAAGGCAATATTGAGCAAGGGCGATCTTACTTTTTCCGTTCGGTGAATGCAGACCAGGTACGTTTGAGTAATACCGATGTTTTCGATGGTGATGAGCTAACCGTTGCAGGTATTGATGATTTACAAGTCGATAATTCATCCCCAGCTTTGGCTTATATGGGGCTTGGGGTTTTATACGACGTGGAAGCTAATCATGAAATAGCCAAAGCCTTTTTGCATAAAGCGTTAAAGATTAAGCCAGGCTCTGTAAAAGCATTAATCAATTTGGGCTACTCTTATTACATGAATGGTGAGTATAACGACGCTCAACGTTTTACCTTGGCCGCACTTGAAAAATCACCCAATAATGAAAATGCTCTGAATAATTTAGCGCTTATCTACTTAGGAAAAGGGGAGATTAAGCGGGCGATTAATGTATTTATGAGGCATATGGATGCTGCTGAGGCTTTGAATAATGTCGGTTACTTCTTGATTCTGCAGGGTAAGCCCGATAAGGCGATTCCTTACTTAGAACAAGCAATAGATAAAAAGCCTTCATATTACAAAGTGGCGAATGAGAACTTGGAAAGAGCGGTTGCAGAAGTGAGAGCGAATAAGCCGAAAGATACAGAACCTGAGTCTTAAGCTTCTTTCCACTCTATGTTTAATACACAATGCTTAAAATACGTTGTTTAATACTCAGTGTCTAATAAAAGAGCCTACTAAAATAGTAGGCTCTTTTTTGTTTGGGTATTATCTTTAAGCCCAAAGCCCAAAGCCCAAAGCCCAAAGCCCAAAGCCCAAAGCCCAAAGCCCAAAGCCCAAACGTTACTCTGAGTGAGTAACGAGCTTTAAATCAAACCAATGAAAGCGCCTGATAATGCAAAGAAAGCCACTAAGTACACGATAGGTAATTTGAGCTGTTTCAGTAAGTAAATACCCGTGATCACAAGTGCCATGTCGATAGCACTAAAAATAGCACTGGTAAATACAGGGCTATACAGCGCAGCTAATAGTAATCCCACAACTGAAGCATTGACCCCAACCAGCGCTCCTGCAATTTTTGGTTGGCTTGCCAATGCTTGCCAGTTTTTAAGTACGCCAAGTAGTAATAAAAAGCCCGGTAAAAATACTGCGATGGTCGCTAAGAACGCTCCTGTTAATGGTGCACTAGGAAGCATCTCATAACCGACATAGGTTGCCAGTGTGAACATTGGACCAGGTACGGCTTGCGCTGCCGCATAGCCTGTTAAAAATGCATCTTGGCTAACTGTATCGCCAACAATATTTTGCAGTAATGGAAGAACCACATGACCGCCACCGAATACTAAGCTGCCAGCTTGATAAAAATCAGAGAACAATTGAACAGAGTCACTTAAAGATGCCGCAACAGGTAATCCAATCAGTAACGAGATAAAAATAATGAGAGGAGTGAATGACAATTCAGACGTTTTAAACGGCTTCGCTTCTCCTTTTTTTAGGTAATAGCTACCTGATAGAGCAGCGAAGATCAACACACCAATTTGAGTCATGATGCTCGGGGCAACAAGCAGTGCAATAGCTGTAAATACACATAACCCGACGGTAAGTTTGTCTTTGCAAAAATTTTTGTACATCCCCCAACAAGCGTCGGCAACCACGACAACTGCTAACAACTTTAGGCCGTGAATAATACTTTGAAAGAGTGATGATTCAGTGAACTGGCTACTTAAAACGGCAAGTAGCAGCATGAGAATAACAGAAGGTAGAGTGAACCCGACAAAAGCAGATACCGCTCCTAACAGTCCTCCTTTTTTGTAACCCACAGCAAACCCTACTTGGCTTGACCCCGGACCTGGCAGAAATTGACTTAAAGCGACAATCTGCGCGTATTCTTCATCACTTAGCCATTTACGCTTTTCCACGAAAGCATTTCTAAAATAGCCAATATGTGCGGCAGGTCCGCCAAAGCTTACCCAACCTAATAAAAAGAAGGTTTTGAATATAGAGAACATCTTTGTTTACTCAGTGATGGTTTATGATCGTCGCTAGAATAAAAAATGAATTATAATGATTCAAATCGATAGTTTTAATTTTAACTATGAATGAAATTAATTGGGTGGGTCTGGTGTGAATGAATTCAATTGGAAGAGTATTGATTTAAACCTGTTAGTCGCTTTTATGGCTTTGTATGAAACTGGAAGCGTGACAGGAGCGGCTGAAAGAGTTTTTGTGAGTCAGTCTGCTATGAGCCACAGCTTAGCGAAATTAAGAGAGCTCATGGGAGACCGATTATTTGAAAGAAAAGGTCATAAAATGCAGCCAACAGAAAGAGCCGACCAGGTTGCCCCCATCATTCAAAAGTCTCTCACTCAGTTACAAATGAGCGTATTTACGACCGAAGAGTTTAACCCAACGCATTATCAAGGAACCTGCAAAATTGGACTAACTGATTATGCAGAATTGATCTTCGCACCAATCCTTTTTGACGCGATTTCTCAAGCTGCCCCTCAGTCTCGGGTGAGCTTTGTGCATGCTAACCGACATAATTACCAACAGCTGTTAACTGAAGAAAATGTCGATGTGATGATAGGAAGCTTCCCTGCTTTGGATTCCTCTTTATCCGCTGAGAAAATTTATACTGAAAAGCACGTATGCATGTTCGATCCAACAAAAGTCAGTTTGTCTTCTCCATTTCGTGTTGAAGAATTTGTTCAGTATCCTCATGCCTTGGTGAGTCCCGATGGGCATTTGAAAACACAAGTGGATGAAATGATAGGGGAGTTAGGTTTAAGTCGAAGAGTGGCGGTAGCATCGCGAAACTTTCTCACTATTCGGCACTTAATTGCTGGCAGGGCGTTGTTATGTATTGTTCCAGAACTCATGGTAAAAATAGACTTAGGTGAAACTCACCTATCGTCTGTTGAGCCGCCATTACCTATCGCCGATTTTGATATTTCGCTTATTTACCGTAAAGGTGTGGCACATACCGAGAAAAACCAGTGGTTAAGGGCGTTAGTGCATGACTCTATCTCAAGCTTTGTTGAACAGCCGTGATGCCTAGCTAACCGTGATATTTTGTTAAGCATGAGACTTAGTTAAACATGAGGTTTAATCACCGTTTCTAGGTATCAAAATTTTTATTAATATAGTGACTTTTCACAGTTATACCCCATCCAAAATTGCGGATAGATTTTTTTGTGCGCGACATGGTTTTCGTATCCCTCAATACGCAGGTAACTTTTGTACGTTATTGCCAATATTGAAAAGACAGCGCATATGATGGTGATATATAAGAAAGCTTGGAAGTATGAACCAGCTCGAGTGAGGGGAGATTTAAAGGCTGAATAGGTTCTATTCCGAGAGGTTAGTGAAAACCAGAAAAGACCAAGAGTTAAGGTCATTAATAACTGGCTTAAAGGCATGGTGAGCACTCCGGAAATTAAGCTGTATGCAAAACCTGTCAGTAAGCTTAACCCTGTGACTCTTACTTTGCGCAGTGTGCTTTGGAGTACATGTTTGAAAGTGTAAAGCAGCAAGCTTAGATAGCTTAGGGCTGGAATTACTCCCCAGTTAACCAGTAGTAATAAAGCTGAATTATGTGGATGTCCAAAAGCAGATGATGTTCGACAAACAAACCCGCCTCCACCATAGCCCCACCATTGAGCTATTTCTAATGACTCTTTCCATAGTGCTAATCTTCCTTGAGAGTCGGTTCGAATTTTTGAAATAGAGAAAGGTTCACCGTAGACAAGAAAAGCAGGTAAAGGCTCTAGTATCACTAGCTTTAAAATTATGCCGAATACAATGCTTTGCCAGAGAAGTTTTAATATCAACCCGCGTAATGGCTTATCTAGCCACGCCCACAGTAACACTCCTGTTGTGACCGCAATCGTAACTCCCCGAGCATCTAACGCCATAAAAATAGCGACATGCATCGCCAAAGTTAACCTAAGAAAATTAAATAGAAGAGGTTTCCTACGCTGTGTTATCGCTAGATACAAAGTAGGTAGCACTAGCCACACTTGCATTTGATTAAGAAAACGCGCGTTAGCAAAGCCGAAAATAGAGTGGATGGTCGTATCTAATTGATAGTAAACCCGTATCCAAAATGCAGTGAGTACTGAAAGAAACAGTAAGACAGAGATCCAAGAAAGATAAATGTAAATTCGAACTCGATGATTCTGCGCTGATATGGAAAATAAAACGTTTAATAAGCCTAAGCTTAGCAGGTAAAAGAAATCAGTGTGGGAGCGAAGAGGGTGCTCACTCAATGTGTTCGCAATCAAGGCTCCAACCAGCATAATGGTAAGCAGGATACGGGTGGTTTGATTTAAGTGGATGAGCCTGTCATAGGTTTGTTGTTTGAGGGTGTTTGAATAGAGTAAAGCACACCAAGCGAATAGAATTAAAAAACAAACGAAGAAACGTTTGGCGTCGTAGAGAAGAATGATGTCATCACGTGAAATGAAAGTATTAAAGCTGAAAACAAGTAAACCAATGAGAGCTAAAAATAATAAACTTGAGAGAAGAATCCCTTCTGCTTTCATAGGCGGTTGTCCCCGTATAGCTCTCTGAAATATGTATCTATAATCCTAGTGTAAAACACGGCTTCTTGATTGGTTTAAAAAAGAATCAATCGTTGAGATAGGAAGAGAGTAAAAAGAAGCAAATAAACGCGAGAAATTTGAGTTTGTGACTATACTTAATTTAAAGCTCCTTTTAGTCATATCAATCCTTCTTAGGCTTGTTTTGTAATATGAAAACTAAGCCCTGTCTATATTATGTAGGCAAAAGTTCTCCTTTACTAAATGGATTTAGTAGGAAATCAAAGCGCTAGTTCCCCCTAGCGCTTTTTCTTTATTTACCGAGTTCTAATTCACGTATTAATCTTTCCACCAAGCATTCACTGAAAGTGGTTCGCTTAATGACATTCTTTGCCCAATTTCAGGGCTGACCATAGTCACGTTTTTTTGTTGGCTCAGTTCCATGGCTTGTTGCAATGGTTCATTCCAGTCATGCATAGATAGATCAAAGGTACTGTTATGAATAGGCATCAGGACCTTGCCTTTCAAATCAATGTGAGCTTGGATACTTTCCTCTGGGAACATGTGGATGTCGGACCAAAGGCTGTTATAAGCACCGGTTTCTATCATGGTGAAATCAAATGGACCATATCGCTCACCAATTTCTTTAAACCCACCGAAATAGCCAGAGTCGCCACTGAAAAAGACTTTATTCTCTTGAGCATTGATCACCCAACTTCCCCAAAGAGTGGCATCTCTGTCCGTTAGCCCACGACCTGAGAAGTGCTGAGTGGGTGTGAGTGTGTATTCAATACCGTTATGAGTGTGAGATTGCCACCAATCTAGCTCAACCACTTTTTCTTGAGGCACCCCCCATTTGATCAGTAGCTGACCAACTTTCAATGGTGTTAAGAACAGCCCGGTTTTTTCTGCGAGAACTTTGACTGATGCTTTATCTAAGTGATCGTAATGATCATGGCTGATCACAATCGTATCGATGTTAGGTAATTCACTTAGTGTAATCGGTGTTTTGTGAAAACGTTTTGGACCAGCCCACTGAACTGGTGAAGCTCTATCACTGAATACCGGATCGGTTAAGATCAATTGATTATCAAGCTTCATCGCCACGCTGGAGTGCCCTAAACGAAAGATAGCGTCTTCCTTTTCTGTCACTAACTGTTCAGCGGTAATGGTATGAACAGGTAATTCAAAAGTGGGAGTAGAGTTAGCTCGCTCCGTTGTAAAGTAAGCTTTCGCGATACTAAGGATGTCACTCAGGCCACTTTTATACTCAAGCTCTGTATTTGTAAACTTATTTGGATAAGTGGTTTCTTCTTCTACTTTTGAACAAGCGGTCAGTGATGAACTCATGGCAAAGACTCCTACAGTCGCTAATAGTATTTTCTTCATGGCAGTTTCGTTTTTCAATGTAAACTGTACGGTGTAGTTTACATTAAAGGCTTTAAAAGTAAACTGACTAGTGTAAAATAGAAATCAATGAATTGAATTAGAGTAACTAAGCTCATGAATATAAAAAGAAAAGGTCGTAGTGAAGTAAAGCGAGAATCTATTTTGCTGGCGGCGAAACAAGCCTTTCAAGAGTTTGGTGTGCAAAATACTAGTATGGATAAGCTTTCTGCGATGGCAAAAGTATCCAAAAGAACGGTGTATAACCACTTTAACTCTAAAGAAGCGATTGTGATGGAGCTGTTGTCTGAGCTTTGGCGTAGTGCAATGGCTGAAGATGATATTTCAGGATTGAGTTTATTGCCTCTTGAACAACAGTTGATAGCTTTGCTTGAAAGTGAAATTAAAGTTGTGACCGCACCGCATTATATTGAGTTAGCGAAAGTGGCGTTAGGGCATTATTTTTATAAGCCTGATGAACTGAAAGAGCAAGAAGCAAAAATGTCGAAGCAAGATACGGCTTTATTTCGTTGGTTAGAAGCCCAAAATGAGCAAGGGAAACTCAGTATTGATGATGTTGTACTTGCTGGAACTCAGCTTCATAGTTTAGTAAAAGGCAGTGCGTTTTGGCCCCAAATTATGGGTGTGAAAGCTTCGCTTACCGATAGTGAATCACATGAACTTGCTCTGCAAACCACACAATTATTTTTAAGTCATTATAAGACTAAAAAATAGTGATGGGCTTACGGCTAAACGGCTAAACAGCTAAACGACTTAACTGTTTAGCATTTGGAACACTATGATCCTAAAGCTTACGAGTTAATAAACCTCATGAGTACGTAATTAGGCTTCGCAGCGTACATCAATCAGCAAACCGTCAATGACACTATGGTGGTGCTCTGCAACACCAGCAAGTTTGTTGTATTTAGGCTGGTGGCGATCATTTTCAAAAGGGTGATGCCAGCCTTTAGTGTGTGTTACGAAGTGTTCTGCGAATTTTTCAGAGACTTCTAAACATCCCGCCATGACAGTGTCTACGTAGCTTTGCACAATAGGGCTTTGCTCACAGGGAGCAATCACTTCATCATTGATGTAAACCCAAATGGCTTGCTGTGAGTCAAAAGCTTCAGTGTGACTTTTTGAATCAATATTGAGTTCAATTTGTTCCGGAGAAAGCTTGATTCTATGGTAGCCACGTTCGCGAATATCGAATTCATCTAGTGCTTCATCATCGACTTTTAAAAGTACGCCATTAACTTGCCCTTGACCTTTATTGACCACTAAAGGGGATAGCACGTAGCTATCGTCTATTTTACTCCAATGCCTAACTAAACCATGCACTATTGCAGGAATGGCTGCGCCGGTTTGCCCTGTGAGTTGTCTTGAGGACGAATTCATTAAACTGCCATAGCCGAAAATATACATACCATTCCTTGTGCTGCTTTAGTGATTGAATCCTATTATTACTAGAAGTTAACCCAAGATAAAAGTAGCCTAACCTGTAATTAATGACACTCTGTAGTCATAGTGACCCTTTGTGGTGAGTCTTTGTGACTTTATTTTAGCTGAGGGTGTATTGTTAAGTGCTGATTTTATTGGTTTTATACTGTTGGCTTAAAATCTGCATTGATATGGGTAATTGAATGATTGAGTGTAATATAACCTTAAGCTTATATTGCCATTTAGAGTGTTAGGAGTGAATTTGTTAAATATCACCGATAAAAGTGTTGAGGATGCTATTCCCGCTTATCTTCGCTTAGGGTTCAGACCGTTCTTTTTCTTGGGCAGTGCCTATGCGGTTATTGCCATTGCGGCTTGGGCTTTGATGTTTCAATACGGTCAGCCTGACATGCTAAAAGTACCAGCCTTGTGGTGGCATGTTCATGAAATGCTTTTTGGATTTTCAATGGCAATTGTCGTAGGTTTTGTGCTCACTGCTGTTCAAACTTGGACAGGCGTCAATGGAACCAAGCATCACAGGTTAGGTGTGTTGGTGGCATTATGGCTAGCACCAAGAATACTATTTTGGACGCCTGCGCCAATGTGGTTAATTTCCTCAATCGAAGCGGTGTTTTTATTAATGGTTGCTTACGAAGTGGGCTTTAGAGTAGTTCGACCTAAAGGGTGGAAAAACTTATTCTTCGTTCCTTTATTTATATTGGCAATCGTGGCGAACTTTGCGAGTTACGCAACCATTAAAGGTCTTCCTCCTTTCCCTTCTTCGGCGGTGTGGCAGGCCATGTTGTGGTGGTTTACCCTGTTACTGTCAGTTATGGGGGGAAGGGTTATTCCTTTCTTTACCGCGCGCCGCTTTAATTTTGAAAAAGCCCAACCACTGGTTTGGTTAGAGTGGGTTGCGAACTTACCGCTCGTCGCATTATTCATTTTAAGTTTCTTCCCGCTGACTTTTGCACAAGTGGGAGCGCCATTAATGGTTCTGGCTGGTATCGCGCAACTTGTTCGTTTTATGCGTTGGAAGCCATGGTTAACATTGTCTGAGCCTTTAGTGTGGTCTTTACATACTGCTTATCTTTGTATTCCGTTGAGCTTGTTATTACGAGGCTTGCTGGATAATCCATTTGCCAACCACAATATGATTCACTTATTTGCGATTGGCGCTTTAGGCGGACTAATCATTGCGATGATTTCACGAGTAACAATGGGACACACTGGTCGAGCGATCTACAAAGGTCCGAGCATGGCGATTGCTTTTTTCGCTATATTTGTTGCCGCGTTAGTGCGCAGTGTTGGTGTCGCTTTTTTCCCTGTATATCTGATAGAAATGGTTAATATTAGCGCAGGGCTTTGGGTGTTAGCTTATGTGATGTTCATGTGGAAATTCGGCTTAATGTTATTAACTCCAAGGGTTGATGGGCATCCGGGTTAACTGGCTAATGCAAGAGTGAAAGGGCACAAGCAAAGAAGGTGTGATCTACGGCAAATATTTGCAGCAATGTGTATTGAATTGTGCTCTAATACCGCGCTTACCAAGGGATGGTGTTGAAAGATGCTCACTTAGATGGAGTTATCAAAGTTGACCGATCCCTTAATGATCTCCCTTAGGAAATAAAAATACATGTCTAAAAGCAAAAAATTCGATATCCGCCTTTCTGAAAAACGCACTGGTTGGACGGCTGAAATCACTCGCCAAGTAACGTCTCGCAGCACTACCGTTTCTAAACGTGAAAACGGTTTTGAAACAGAAGAGCTTGCAAAAGAGTGGGCTGAAAAAGAACTAGCTGGTTTCATTAAGAACCAAGCTGAGCGTAACGAGCGTAAATCTGAACAGCGTAAAGAGCGTGATGAAATTCGTCACACTAAAGAACTAAAAGCAGAGCAAGCTCGTGAAGCACGTGCAAAAGCTCGCGAAGCTGATGATTTTGACGCTGAGTAATTAGCCTAAATTGATGGCGCTTTTTCTCTTTAGAATGAGCGCATAAAAAAGCCCCGATGTTTACTCATTCTGAGTGTATATCGGGGCTTTTTAGTTTTACCGAATCTTTTTATTCGTTCTGAACTTTAGCCATTGAGCGTTAGTCATTAAGCGCTAGTTGTTAAGCTCAGTTAGCCAATTATCTTCAGCCACTTCTTCAATGTAGGTTTCAACGGTTTGTTCAACATCGTCATCATCTTGCTTGAAATACGCAAGGTGGAAGACTGCATCGCCTTCATTTACTAAAGGAAGGGTTTGTTGTCCAATTACAATTCCGCCTTTCAATGTTTTGATTTGAGTTTCTTGGTGACCAAGTGGTGAGCTAATGTAAGCCAGAGTTTGCCCTGCTTCTACCTTTTCACCTAGCCTAACCATATTACGTAAAATACCGTCTGATTCAGCGCGAATCCAACTGGTTGATCGACTAATCACTGGTTCTGGTAGCTTTTTACGGTTTGGTCTTAACATGCCAATTTCTTTCATTACTTGGTGAATACCTAAGTAACCCGCTCGGATGGCTAAGTGATCAAAACGTAATGCTTCTCCGCCTTCATATGTCAGAACTGGAATTCCCAGTTTTTCCGCTTCACTTCGTAATGAACCATCTCTTAGTGGTGAATCAATAATAACAGGTGTTGCAAAGGCTTTTGCCATTCTCAGAGTTTCTGGGTTAGATAAATTCGCACGAATTTGTGGCAAGTTAGTTCGGTGGATCGCACCTGTATGTAGATCCAAAATATAGTCACAATGCTTCGCGACACTTTCGAAAAAAGTATAAGCAATACGTGATGTTAATGAGCCTTTTTCACTACCCGGGAAGCATCGGTTTAAATCACGTCGGTCTGGCAGGTAACGAGATTTATGTATAAAACCAAATACGTTCACAATAGGAACCACAATTAATGTTCCTTTAAGCTTATTCGGCTCAATTGCGTTGGTGAGCTGTCTTGCTATCTCAACACCGTTTAACTCATCACCATGTATGGCAGCATTGACCATTAAGGTTGGTCCAGCTTGACGGCCATGAATGATTTCAATAGGGATAGAAAGTGGTGAGTGAGTGTATAGCTGAGCGGCTTGCAGCTCAATCTCCATTCTCTGACCGGGCAGTACAGTGTACCCAAGCATTTCAAAAGGGTTATTCAGTTTTAGTCGTGCCATCGTAGAGAGTTCCCAATAAAGTGATTTATGCTTTTGAGGGAATGTAACAATCGTTGATTTTTAGTACGAATCAATCGCTTTGAGGTCACGACAAATAATATTAATCATGAGATGCTTTTGTAGGTTATTCTCTTTTAAAACAATGCTATAACTTTAATTAGGCAATTTGGTTTTAGCTTTATTTCTGACAATTCCCTGATAAAAGTAAAATTGTTTATCGGTATCATCCAGCCCCCCAATTTTGTGGGGGTACTGTTGAAATAGAGATAATCATGAAAAAATCAATTGCTAAAATTGTCGCACTTTCTGTTGTGGCGGTTGCTTTGTCTGGCTGCGTTGGTAGCAATGCTGTGACTGGATATTTAATGAAGTTCAACCTTAAGGCGGTAGATAACCGTTACGCACGTGGTGGGCTGAACCTTCTATTAGCCCCAGTTTATGGTTTAACGGTTGCTGCTGATTATTTAGTGATTAACTCACTGGAATTTTGGACAGGTAAAAACCCAATCACGGGTACACCACATATCTTTGATTCGAAGATGGATACTTACATCGATATTAATGATCAACTGGATAAGTCATTAACAGAAGCTCCAGTAGGACCAATTTCAAACGTTCATATGATTGAAAAAGGTGAGATGCAGCAGATCGACGAAAATACTATTCAAATGAATATTACGTATTTATCTGGAGAGAAAGCGACGCTGATTGGTATTCGTGAAGGTGAAGTTGTGACTTACTTCCTTGATGGAGAAATGATCTCTCAAACTTCAATGACAGAATTGGAAGCATACGCAGATTCGCGTGCTTAAGTCGTTCGTTATGGGATCACTTTACATAATGAAATAGCTTTGCAAATAGAAAACAGGTACTCAATGAGTACCTGTTTTATTTTGTTCTTATAAATTGTGTTTCTTTCAAAACAGCAATTAAAGCAACTATGCTTTTTCAGGAATAGCTTCTAGTAGAGCAACCATTTGGTTCCAGAACAGTTCAACGGTATCAATCTGTACTTTCTCATCTGGAGAGTGTGGGAACTTGATAGTTGGACCGAAAGAAACCATATCCATTTCAGGGTAAGGTTCTTTGAATAGACCACACTCAAGACCAGCATGAATAACCATGATGTTTGGTTTATGACCGTAGATGCCTTCGTACATGTCACGGAAAATGTGCATGATCTCTGAATCTGCGTCTGGCTTCCAACCTGGGTAAGCACCAGAGAATGCGATGTTCGCGCCTGCTAATTCAGCAACAGAATGAAGCATGCTTTCTACTTGGCTACGACCAGAGTCGATAAGAGAGCGAATTAGGCAAAGAACAGTGATTGAGTTTTCTTCTGTTGTGATAACACCAACGTTAAGAGACGTTTCAACAACACCTTCAATTTCATCACTCATACGAATCACGCCATTCGGACATGCGTTAAGTGCAGCGATAAAGCGTGCTTGGTCAGCTTGTGCAAGTACACCTAGTTCAACTGTTGCTTCTTCGTTAAAAGTCACAATGCTGTCTTCAATTTTGCCAAGTTCAGTAGAAAGAAGCTCAGTATAGAAGTTGTATAGAGAAGCCAGTTTTTCTTGGTTCTCACTAGGAACTGCAACAGTAACGAAGCCTTCACGAGGAATAGCGTTACGTAGGCTACCACCTTTAAATTCAACAACTCGTAGATCAAGCTCTTGTGCGTGACCTGCTAGAAAACGAGCAAGCAGTTTGTTCGCATTAGCACGACCTGTGTGAATATCACAACCAGAGTGACCGCCTTTTAAGCCTTTCAGCGTTAGTTTACGAGTAACAAAACCAGTAGGAAGTGCTTCACGAGTGATATCAAATGTTATTGCACCATCAATACCGCCAGCACAACCCATGTAAACTTCGCCTTCTTGCTCTGAATCTGTGTTTAGAAGAATGTCGCCTTCTAACCAACCAGCTTCAAGACCAAAAGCACCAGTCATGCCTGCTTCTTCATCTACAGTTAGAAGTACTTCCAGAGGACCGTGCTTAATGTCGTTTGATGCCAATACTGCAAGACATGAAGCCATACCCATGCCGTTATCTGCACCTAGTGTTGTGCCTTTCGCTGTTACCCACTCACCATCAATATATGGTTGGATAGGATCTTTAGTGAAGTCATGCACTGTGTCTTCATTTTTCTGTGGAACCATGTCGATATGAGCTTGCAGTACGACACCTTTCTTGCCTTCCATTCCTGGTGTTGCAGGTTTTTTAATGAAGACATTTCCAGTTGGGTCGCGGCGAACGTCAAGACCTTGCTCTTTTGCCCAAGAGATAATGTATTGAGCTAATGCTTCTTCATGTTTTGAAGGGTGCGGAATAGAACAAATTTTATCGAAAAACTGCCAGATTGGAGCTGGAGATAGGTTGCTAATTTCAGAATGGAATTCAGACACGGATGACTCCTTTTGTATATTTTAGCCACAGGTATTGGAGTGTTCATACTTAATATGTAGATGAAAAAACTAGATATAGAGTAAAGAACTAAAATATGGCTCTGTTTGATGGCGACAGCATACCACTAGTGCCTTTTTACGAGTAGGGCTTCTAAGCTTCAAATGTTTCAATATTTGAAAGGAGTCTTGTCTATAAGATCACTAAAGAATAATGGATAAGTGCGTAAGTGCATAATTACTAGTCAAGCAAACGTTTGTAATTGTCTTTTTTGTAATTTAATTACATTTTACTAAGGGTTTTTAGCTTTTTTTAATAAAAAGTGTGATGTAGTGCAAATAATTCTTGTAATAAAAATTCTTTAGGGTATATTAAAACCAACTTCAGCAGTGAAGACGAAATGCTCAAAGGAAGAGTCCGTTTTATCGCCTCCATGGAACTGAGAAATCAAACTTAATTTTTATTGATTTAATAAGGTGATATTTATGAAAGGTTTACCATCTGCAATGTTCTGGATTAACAACTCTGTTTACACTGGCAACTTTGCATACCCAACAAGCTTTGGTTACTAAGACCAACTGCATGTGACTTGAACAGTTTGTTCACCCCTATATTTATTAAGAATTTTTCTTACAACCTATATTGGTTGAGTAATTCTACCGCCACTCATTTTAGAGTGGCGTTTTTTTTGCCTGTTACTTTCAGTGTGTAAATTTTAAGCTCAGACATAGACAACCAATGCTTATAACTAATTATGTTGAAGTTGTAATGCATTTCATTAGGTTGATGATGAGCTATTGGGCTTATATTGTTTAGAAAATTGGTGTGAAGTATAAAAAAGCACCATTAGATTTATATATAGTAATCTAATGTATTTTATTGTTTTATAAGCACTAAATTAAAACCCTTCCTCCCTGTTATGTCCTTAGTTTCGTAATGTTTGTCATAAATATCTATTAGAGTCTTAATTCTATCTGGAATTTGTTATTTTATAACTTTATAATCCGAAGCCAATCGTTTACGCAACCGTTTACCTTTACCCTTATAGGAAATGAAAATGCTCGAAAGGCTATTCAAACTCAGTGAAAATGGCACAAATGTGCGCACTGAAATCATTGCTGGTTTAACAACCTTCTTAACCATGGCTTACATTATTTTTGTAAACCCAGCGATGCTAGCAGATGCTGGTATGGATCATGGGGCTGTATTTGTTGCCACTTGTCTTGCTGCTGCCGTTGGTTGTTTCATCATGGGCTTCGTAGCAAACTACCCAATCGCACAAGCTCCGGGTATGGGGTTGAACGCATTTTTTACGTATGCCGTTGTTTTAGGCATGGGTTACACATGGCAGGTTGCACTTGCTGCTGTATTCGTTTCCGGTGTGCTATTCATTTTCTTAAGCATTTTTCGCATTCGTGAATGGATAATTAATTCAATTCCGATGTCACTGCGTACCGGTATCTCTGCGGGTATTGGTTTATTCCTTGCGTTTATCGCACTGAAAAATGCAGGCATTGTTGTTGATAATCCAGCGACATTAGTCTCTATGGGCGCAATTACGTCGGTACCTGCTGTTCTCGCCTCTATTGGTTTCTTCATTACTATTGCTCTTGTACATCGCGGTGTTAAAGGCGGTGTGATGATCGCAATTTTAGCGGTTACAGGTCTTGGCCTTATTTTTGGTGATGTTGAATACGCGGGTATTATCTCTGCTCCGCCAAGCATTGCTCCAACATTTCTACAGTTAGATTTTTCAGCTGTATTTGAAATTGGCATGATCTCTGTTGTATTTGCTTTCTTGTTCGTCGATCTTTTCGATACGGCAGGTACGCTTGTGGGTGTGGCTCAAAAAGCTGACCTAATCGGTAAAGATGGAAAAATTCCACGTTTAAACAAAGCGCTACTGGCTGATTCAACTGCTACATCTGTAGGTGCTTTATTAGGTACTTCAAATACAACGTCATACATCGAGAGTGTTTCAGGTGTTGCGGCTGGTGGTCGTACAGGTTTAACTGCGGTTGTAGTTGGTATTTTATTCCTACTTGCATTATTCTTCTCGCCATTAGCAGGTATGATCCCCGCTTACGCGACAACTGGTGCGCTTTTCTACGTAGCAATTCTAATGCTATCTGGCTTAGTTAGCATCGATTGGCGTGATTTAACGGAAGCTGCACCAGTTGTCGTGACGTGTCTATTAATGCCACTGACTTTCTCTATAGCAGAAGGTATTTCTCTAGGGTTCATTGCTTACGCTGCAATCAAACTAGCAAGTGGTAAAGGCCGTGATGTTTCACTTAGTGTGTGGGTGATGTCTGCAATCTTTATTTTAAAATACGTTTTAACTGCTGCTTAATTCGTAAACCAACAAGCTTATAACTATTAGGTTCAATACTATGACTACAAAATTCGTCATCTCTTGGGACAACATGCAAACATATTGTCGCCAACTTGCAGAAAAGCAAATGCCTGCAGAGCAGTGGAAGGGAATCTGGGCTGTAAGCCGTGGAGGCTTAGTTCCAGGTGCAATTCTTGCTCGTGAACTGGGTATTCGCCATGTTGATACGATTTGTATTTCTAGCTACGACCACGATCACCAACGTGATATGACAGTAGTTAAAGCGCCTGAAGGTGATGGCGAAGGCTTCTTGATTGTAGAAGATTTAGTGGATAGCGGTGATACTGCCCGTAAGCTTCGTGAAATGTACCCGAAAGCAAAACTTATTGCGGTATGTGCTAAGCCGTCTGGCGCTGATTTACTTGATGATTATATTGTTGATATTGCTCAAGACACTTGGATTGAGCAACCGTGGGATACAGGCATCACGTTTATTGAGCCTATTAACCGCAAGCAAAAGTAAGCTCTAGTTACGATTTATGAAAAATGCCCCTTTATTGGGGCATTTTTTTTTATATTATGAGAATAATAGTTCCCTACTAAGTAAGCCCATGTCTGAATCAAAAGAAACCAGCAGCAACCTCTCAGAAACCTTGTTTGTAAAACATAAGCAAGCTAAAGAGACATCCATGCTCACGCGTTATATGCCAAGTTCAATTGAATTGCTTGACGAAAAGAAAGCAAAGCAAGATCAAGCTTGGTATAGAAACTTAAGGCGCTTGCAGTGGGTGTGGCAGGGTGTTGATCCAATAGAACAAGAAGAAGTGCTTTCTAGAATCGCCTCTTCTACTCATTCCCGTACGAGTGATGAGTGGTTAGATACTGTGATGGGATACCACAGTGGAAACTGGGCGTATGAGTGGACCAAATTGGGAATGCGACACCAAAAACGTTCAAACAACTTGGATGATAACAGTGCTGCAGAAGAGCTCTTTTCGGCATCTTTGTGTTTTAGTATTGCTGGTTACCCTCACCTTAAAAACGATAATTTAGCGACACAGGCGCAAGTCCTTGCGAATTCGGCATACAGCGAAGCCATCAAAAAGACCGATTTTATTGTTAAGCAGATCGAGATTCCATACGAGAATAAAAAAATCAAAGCGCATTTACACCTCACCAAAACGGATAAGCCTCAGCCAGTTGTGATTGTGAGTGCGGGTTTAGACAGTCTACAAACCGATATGTGGCGTTTGTTCCGTGATTTCTTAGCTCCCAAAAATATTGCGATGTTAACGGTAGATATGCCGTCTATTGGTCATAGTTCTCACTGGAACTTATCTGAAGATTCTTCGTGTTTACATCAAGCCGTATTAAATGAGCTCTATAATATTCCTTGGGTTGATCACCATAAAGTGGGTCTATTTGGCTTTCGTTTTGGCGGGAATGCAATGGTTAGATTGTCGTTTATGGAGCAAACGAAAATCAAAGCCTGTGTTACTTTTGGGGCGCCTATTCACGATATATTCGCAAACTCCAAGAAACTCAAACAAATGCCCAAAATGTATTTGGATGTATTAGCATCACGTCTTGGTAAAAGTGTGGTCGATATTAATAGTCTGTCAGGGCAATTAATGGCTTGGTCACTGAAAGTGCAAGGGTTGCTTGCCAATAGCAAAACTCGAGTGCCGATTTTAGCTTTATCGCTAGAAGGCGACCCAATCTCACCTCATTCAGATAATCAATTGGTTGCGATTTACAGCGATTACGGTAAAGCCAAAATGATCAAATCTAAATCAATTACAAAAGGGTATGAGCAATCCCTCGATTTAGCGATAAAATGGCTGGAAGATGAATTATTTAGATGACATTCCTCCTAAATTAGTTAAGCATGATATACGTATGCGCAAGCATATGACATTTAACAATAATTTATAAAAACTGTTAGATGGCGTCATTCTTAACATTGAAATGGAGATTCAATATGTCAGAAGTGACAAAGAAACCTACACATTACCGTTTGTTGACCGCACTTAAAGCGATTGGACCATATCTGAGGGAACCTCAGTCTGAAGATGGGCATTATATCTTTGACTGTTTATCAGTATGTGTTAGTGACAAAAAGTCACCAGAAGAACGCGAGTTCTGGGGATGGTGGTTAGAGCTAAACCGATCAGAAGATGGATTTACGGCAAAATATAACATTGGTCGATACAATGTTGCTGGTGATTGGGATTCACAGGCTTTGCCGAAAAAAGCAGTAGCAGAAGTTAGCCGTACCCAAGAAGCCTTCCACCAGAAGTTGGTAGATGAACTTTCCAAAAAGTTTGAAATCAATGTTCAATTGGATGAAGAGTCTGTTGAATTCGTCTGATTTTAAGCGTTACCTTCCTCTATAAGATAAAAAGGTGCTAATTAGCACCTTTTCTACTTGTGAATTGGTGCTTTGATTGCTAAAACATTACCTCTTATTTGTTTTATTCCATAAAAGACCCAATGACTACAAATCAACAAAGCGGAACCGCAGCACAGCGTAAAACTGTTGTTGTGAAACTAGGTACCAGTGTTCTTACTGGTGGAACGTTAGCATTAGACCGAGCTCATATGGTTGAGTTGGTGCGTCAGTGTGCTGAATTAAAAAAACAAGGCCATTCAGTGGTCATGGTTTCGTCTGGTGCAATTGCTGCTGGGCGTGAACACCTAGGTTACCCCGCACTCCCCAACTCAATGGCAAGCAAACAGTTGCTTGCGGCAGTAGGGCAGAGCCAGTTGATTCAAGCATGGGAATCATTATTCGCCATTTATGGTATTAAAATTGGTCAAATGCTACTTACCCGTGCTGACCTTGACGATCGTGAACGTTTTCTTAATGCCCGCGATACCATAAATGCATTAGTCGACAATGACATTATTCCAATCGTGAATGAAAACGATGCGGTTGCCACTAACGAAATCAAAGTCGGTGATAACGATAACTTATCGGCATTGGTTGGCATTTTATGTGGCGCAGATAAATTGTTACTTCTGACAGATCAAAAAGGGCTGTTCACTGCAGACCCAAGAAAAGATCCGAATGCTGAGCTTATTAAAGAAGTGAAAACCATTGACGATACGCTACGTAAAATAGCAGGTGGCAGTGGTTCTACATTAGGAACTGGCGGTATGGCGACTAAGTTGCAAGCTGCTGATATTGCACGTCGCGCTGGTATTGAAGTTATTATTGCAGCGGGCAGTGCTGAAAATGTGGTTTTTGACTCTTTGAGCAATGATCCACAAGGCACTCGCTTCTTACCATTAGCCGAGGCGTTAGAAAACCGTAAGCGCTGGATTCTGGCTGGGCCGGCATCTGCTGGTGATATTATGATTGATGATGGCGCTGTAAATGCCGTTATCACTAAAGGTAGTAGCCTTTTGGCTAAAGGCGTGACGAAAGTCAGCGGAGAGTTTTCTCGTGGAGAAGTGACTCAAGTGACTGATTTGAAAGGAGCCGTTATTGCTCGTGGTATTTCAAGTTACTCAAGCCAAGACCTGGCAAAAATTGCCGGTAAACACAGTAAAGATATTGGTGCGATTTTAGGTTATGACTATGGTTCAGAAGTCATTCATCGTGATGACTTGGTTGTGATTCAAGAATAACTTTTTAGAAGAACATACCCTTAGAATAGCATTCAGAGACAGACAGAATTTAGGAGAGTTAAACGTGGATTTAACTAACATGGGTATTGCGGCAAAAGAGGCTGCCTTTCACCTTGCGACTGCTTCGACAGCGCAAAAGAACCAAGCTCTAGCGATTATTGCTGATGAGCTGGAAGCAAATGCCAGCACAATTTTAGAAGCAAACTCGAAAGATATTCAATTAGGTCGAGATGCAGGTTTAACAGAAGCATTACTTGATCGTCTTTTATTGAATGAAGAGCGTCTGACTGGAATTGCTAACGATGTTCGCAATGTTATTAGTTTAAATGACCCTGTAGGCAGTGAAATTGACAGCAAAGTCTTAGAAAATGGCATGTCACTTTCTCGCCGTCGTGTTCCTTTAGGTGTTGTTGGCGTAATTTACGAAGCTCGCCCGAATGTGACGATTGATATTGCTGCTCTTTGTTTAAAAACAGGCAATGCGAGTATTTTACGTGGTGGTAAAGAAACGTTTTTCTCCAACATGGAATTGGTAAAAGTAATCCAATCTGCACTTGAGAAAGCGAAGCTACCTGCGGCTTCTGTTCAATACATCGAAAAGCCAGATCGTGAGCTAGTTTCTCAATTGCTTAAATTGGATGACTACGTTGATATGATCATTCCTCGTGGTGGTGCTGGATTACATAAAATGTGTAAAGAAAACAGCACTATCCCTGTGATTATTGGTGGTTTTGGCATTAGCCATATTTTTGTTGATGAAAGTGCCGATCTTGATAAGTCTGTTGATGTTGTTGAAAACTCGAAAGTTCAGCGTCCATCAGCATGTAATTCACTCGATTCATTGCTCGTTCATGAGGCGATTGCGCCAGAGTTTCTAGCGAAACTTAAAGCACGATTAGATGGAAAAGTGACTTTAGTAGCGGATGCGAGTGCAAAAGAGTTATTAGTAGGCTTTGCTGACCAGCGAGACGCAGTTGAAGGTGACTTTGATACTGAATGGCTAAGTTACACGCTAGGCGTTAAAGTCGTGGCGGATGTAAAAGAAGCCGTTGACCATATGCGTATTCATAATGCGAGCCACTCAGATGCTATCATGACTAATAGCTTAGAAAGCTCAGAGCTATTCATTAACTCTGTAGGCTCAGCGGCGGTTTATGTCAACGCTTCAACTCGTTTCACTGATGGCGCACAATTTGGTTTAGGTGCTGAAGTGGCCGTTTCAACTCAAAAACTTCACGCCCGCGGACCGATGGGGCTTGAAGAGTTAACCAGTTATAAGTGGGTAGGTAAGGCGAACTACTTAGTTCGAAGTTAAACTTATCCATCACGTAGCTGACAGCGAGTACGACCTAGTGAGTGATAAATACTAATTTATAACCGCATATATAGGTGTTCAACCTGAGTAAAGGACCTTAAATGGTCCTTTTTCTTTCCTAACGTTTAGCAATTCCGTTACACTGAATATAATTGTTTGGAGGTGATATGCATTGTCCTTTTTGTTCAGAGAACGACACTAAAGTTATTGATTCGAGGCTAGTTGCTGATGGGCACCAAGTGCGTCGTCGTCGTCAATGCCTAGCATGCAGTGAGCGTTTTACTACTTTTGAATCGGCTGAACTCGTGATGCCGAAAGTAATTAAATCGAATGGAAACCGTGAACCATTTAATGAAGACAAAATGGTGGGCGGTGTCCAACGAGCATTAGAAAAACGTCCAGTAAGTGCTGATTCTATTGAACTTGCAATCAGCACCATCAAATCTCAACTTCGCGCTACTGGTGAACGAGAAGTACCGAGCGATATGATTGGTAACTTTGTTATGGACCAACTTAAAGAACTCGATAAAGTCGCTTATATCCGCTTTGCATCGGTTTATCGTAGTTTTGAAGATATTCGAGAGTTTGGTGAAGAAATCGCAAAATTAGAAGACTAGTACGCCTTATCATGCCTAAATTTACTCCCTTTGATTTTGAAATGATGTCACAAGCTATTCAGTTAGCAAAGCGTGGTATCTATACAACAGCTCCTAACCCAAATGTAGGGTGTGTGATTGTCAATGATGGTCATATTGTTGGTGAAGGTTATCACCACAAGGCAGGAGAGCCTCATGCAGAGGTCCATGCTATGAGAATGGCTGGCGAGCAAGCAAAAGGTTCGACAGCTTATGTCACGTTAGAACCATGCTCTCATTATGGTCGAACACCTCCATGTGCTGAAGGGCTTATCAAGGCTCAAGTTTCAAAAGTGATTTGTGCCATGGTCGATCCTAATCCTCAGGTAGCCGGCCGCGGTATTGCAATGTTGCAAGACGCTGGGATCACTGTTGAAGTAGGGCTGTTAGAGCAAGATGCGAATGATTTGAACCCGGCATTCATTAAAAAAATGAAAACGGGTATGCCTTTTGTACAACTAAAAATGGCTGCCAGTTTGGATGGGCAAACCGCCCTGAGCAATGGTGAAAGTCAGTGGATTACTTCTTCAGAAGCTCGAAAAGATGTTCAGCATTTCCGAGCAAAAGCTGGAGCCGTATTATCAACAAGCCAAACGGTTATTGATGATAATGCGTCACTGAATGTTCGCTGGGAGGATTTCTCAACGAACTTAAAAAGCCAGTATTTTAAAGACGCATTACGTCAACCTGTTCGAATTATCTTAGATCGCCAAAATAAACTGACGCCTGAATTGAAGTTATTTCGTTCTGAATCTGCAGTCTTAAGAGTAGCGGAAAGTAACGCTGACATTCATGTCATTGCATCGGATAAAGGGCTAGATCTAGAGGCTCTTTTTTCTCAGTTACCAGCACATCATATTGACCATGTTTGGGTTGAAGCGGGCGCTACCTTGGCAAAAAGCCTGATGGAAGCGCAGCTTGTTGATGAACTAATCCTTTATTTAGCACCTAAGCTTATGGGCAGTGATGGACGAGGTCTAATGGGTGCTCTTGGGCTTGATTCAATGTCTGAAGTTATTGACCTTGATATTAGCGATCTTAGAATGGTAGGTCCTGATATCCGCATTATTGCAAAACCGCGCTGGAAAGCATCGAATTAATCACGTTAAAAATACAAGAGCTTGAATATGTTTACAGGAATTGTAGAAGCCGTTGGCACCCTAAGCGCAATCACTCCTCGTGGAGAAGATATTACCGTAACGGTAAAAGCAAATAAGTTGGATATGTCTGATGTTAAATTAGGCGACAGCATTGCGACCAATGGTGTGTGTTTGACTGTGGTTGAATTTGACGAGAATAGCTACAGCGCTGACCTTTCACTAGAAACATTAAAAAAAACCGGTTTCATTGATTACCAAGCTGGCGATAAATTGAATTTAGAAAAAGCCATGCTGCCAACAACGCGCTTTGGTGGTCATATCGTTTCTGGTCACGTTGATGGTGTAGGCGAAATCATAGAGCGAAACCAAGTTGGACGAGCCATCGAGTTTTGGGTAGAAATGCCTGAAGAGATATCTAAATATGTCGCTCAAAAAGGGTCAATTACCGTTGATGGCATTAGCCTAACAGTGAATGATTTACGTAAAAACGCGTTTAAATTGACGATTGTTCCTCATACTTCATCCGAAACCACAATCGACCAGTTTAATGTTGGGCGAAAAGTAAATTTGGAAGTGGATGTTTTAGCGCGATATATGGAGCGTTTGTTACAAGGGCAACAGCAAAATGCTGAGCCTGAGTCACGTCTTACAATGGAATTTTTACAGCAGAATGGTTTTGCTTAACTGAAACAGAATAAGTTAAGTAATATCATCAGGTTTAATCGTGTTGGTTCTAGGAAGCTGAACCATTTCATAGGAATAGAAAATGCCAATTAGTACTCCTCAAGAAATTATTGAAGACATTCGTCTAGGAAAGATGGTTATCCTGATGGATGATGAAGATCGTGAAAACGAAGGCGATCTTATTATGGCTGCGGAGCATGTAACACCAGAAGCCATCAACTTTATGGCTATGTTTGGTCGCGGTTTAATTTGTTTAACATTGACTAAAGAGCGCTCAAATCGAATGGGTTTAGCGCCAATGGTTCAAGATAACAATGCCCAGTACACCACTAATTTTACGGTTTCGATTGAAGCTGCTGAAGGGGTAACTACAGGTATTTCAGCTTCTGATCGCGCTGTTACAGTGCAGGCTGCCGTAGCAAAAGATGCGAAAGCGGCTGATCTTGTTCAGCCTGGGCACATTTTCCCTTTAACAGCTCAAGAAGGTGGGGTGTTAACCCGTGCTGGTCATACAGAGGCAGGTTGTGATTTAGCTCGTCTAGCGGGCTGTGAACCAGCGTCTGTTATTGTCGAAATTCTTAATGACGATGGCACAATGGCACGTCGCCCTGATCTTGAAGTGTTTGCTGAAAAACACGATATCAAATTGGGTACTATTGCTGATCTCATCGAATACCGTAACAACACCGAGACCACAATTGAGCGTGTTGCACAGTGCCATTTACCGACAGAGTTTGGTGACTTCGAGCTTGTTACTTACCGTGACACTATCGATAACCAAATTCATTACGCCATGCAGAAAGGGGATTTATCAGCAGGTGCTCCATTAGTTCGTGTGCACTTACATGATACTTTCACAGACCTTCTTCATTCAGACCGTGGTACAGAGCGTAGTTGGTCGCTAGATAAAGCGATGAAGCGCATTGGTGACGAAGGTGGAGTGCTGGTTATCCTTGGCAACGAAGAATCGTCTGATTCTTTGATCCACAAAGTGAAGACCTTTGAAGCTCAAGATAAGAACGAACAGCCAAAGATGGCGAAGAAGCAAGGTACCTCTCGTCGTGTTGGTGTTGGCTCTCAGATCCTACAAGACCTAGGTGTCCATGATATGCGCTTACTTTCTTCAAGTTCGAAGCGTTACCACGCACTTGGTGGTTTTGGTCTTAATGTTGTGGAATATGTGTGTGAGTAATTGTGGCTTTTGCTGTTCAAGTGCTCACATGAGTATTTTACGCAAAAAGAAAACACAGTATTACGTGAATTATCAATATAAAAATAAAGGAAACAACCATGTTTCCTTTATTAATTTTTCTGAGTTGAATTCTAGCTTGCAATTCCAATAGCGTGGTTAAGGTATAAACCTAAATTCCATTAGATATTGCTCACAGTTTTATGCTAGAATCCGGCGATTCTCACTTGATGAATATAGTTAAAGGAAGGCTTATGAAAGTGATCGAGGGTGGCTTCCCAGCGCCAAATGCAAAAATTGCTATCGTTATAGCTCGTTTCAACAGTTTTATTAACGAAAGTTTACTTTCTGGTGCAATCGATACTTTAAAACGTCACGGACAAGTAAGCGAAGACAATATTACTATTGTTCGTTGTCCTGGTGCGGTAGAACTTCCACTTGTAGCGCAACGCGTTGCAAAAACAGGTAAGTTCGACGCTATTGTATCTCTAGGTACAGTTATCCGCGGCGGTACGCCTCATTTCGACTATGTTTGTAGTGAATGTAATAAAGGTTTGGCACAAGTGTCTTTGGAATATTCTCTTCCAGTAGCATTTGGTGTTCTTACTGTTGATACGATCGATCAAGCTATTGAACGCGCAGGGACCAAGGCTGGTAATAAAGGTGCAGAAGCTGCACTAAGCGCACTTGAGATGATCAACGTTCTTTCTGAAATCGATTCCTAATGGGGGCCAGTGTGAAACCAGCCGCACGTCGTAACGCACGTCAATTTGCTCTACAAGCAATTTATTCGTGGCAAATTACTAAAGAAAATGTTGCTACTGTTGAAGAACAGTTCTTATCTGGTGGTAAGTATGATGAAGAAGAGCATCATGCAGCAGAGCCTGCTCTTGCTATGCCAGAAACAGACGTTGCATACTTCCGCGACCTACTGACTGGTGTTGCTCTTAGCCACATGGAACTAGATAGCAAGCTTCGTCCTTTCGTATCTCGCCCTATGCAAGATCTTGATTTGATGGAACTGGCTCTTCTACGTTTAGCTATGTACGAGATGACTCGTCGTGAAGATGTACCATACAAAGTGGTCATCAATGAAGCTATCGAGCTTGCAAAAGTATTTGCAGCAGAAGACAGCCATAAGTTTGTTAATGGTGTGCTTGATAAAGCTGCACCACATGTACGTAAGAAGTAATACGTTCATAAACGAATATAAAAGGTCAGCTATCATGCTGGCCTTTTTTGTAACTAAAATAAAGTGACTGTAGTGATTAAATACACGTAACTAAAAAAGCAGCATAGCTAACAAGAGTACGTGTTTACTAGGTTCAAAAAACAAAACAATAGGCTTATCTGATGTCTGGTGAATTTAACCTGATTGACAAATATTTCGTAAACCGACAACCACAAAGAAAAGATGTACATTTAGCGGCGGGTGATGATTGTGCGCTTGTGAAACCGCCTAGCAATGTTGAGATTGCAATAAGTACGGACACTTTAGTTGCGGGTACTCATTTTCTTCCTGAAGCTAACCCTGCATGGGTAGCGCATAAAGCACTATCTTCCAACATCAGTGATTTGGCTGCCATGGGCGCAACGCCTGCGTGGGTATCATTTGCTTTGACGATGCCAGAAGTCGATGAAGAATGGCTAGCACCTTTTTGTGACTCCTTTTTTGAATTAGCTGATTACTTTGGTATTCAGCTCATTGGCGGAGATACCACTAAGGGACCTTTAAGTTTAACCTTAACGGTTCAAGGCTTCGTACCTGAGGGTAAAGCACTGCGCCGAGATGGAGCTAAAGTTGGTGATTGGATTTACGTTACAGGAAACTTGGGTGATAGCAAAGCTGGCTTAGAAGTGTTGCTTGATACAGAGAATCGAGTTCGTCCAAACGCAGAAGAATTGGAAAAGCGTCATTATTTGAGTACACCGAGAGTGTTAGCTGGGCGTGCATTATGCGACCTTGCTTCTTCAGCCATTGATATTTCAGATGGTGTAATAGCTGACCTTAAGCATATCTTGAATCGCTCTGAAGTAGGGGCAAGTATAGATGTAAGTTTGCTACCGCTCTCTGTTGAATTATTGGAATATGCTACCTCCATTGATAAAGCACAGTACTATGCGTTAACCAGTGGTGAAGAGTACGAACTGTGCTTTACCGTACCTGAAGAAAATAAAGGGTCACTAGAGAGTGCGTTGGCGCACGCAGGGACAAAAGTCACCTGCATTGGTCAGATAAGACCTGTAGACTACTTTGAAATTCATGATAACAATAAACCGCTTAACTGGGATTTAAGTGGTTACGATCACTTTAAGGCGAAATAATGACAAACCCTCTATCACTTATCTCATTGAAGAACCCATGGCATTTATTAGCGACAGGGTTTGGAAGTGGCTTGTCTCCAATTATTCCCGGCACTATGGGTACTTTGGCTTCTATTCCATTGTATTTTCTGCTGGTTCAATTACCTTTTCCGGCTTATGTGATTGCCGTAGTGATTAGCTGTATTGTTGGAATTAAAATTTGCCAAGTGACTTCAGATGACATGAAAGTTCACGATCATGGTTCTATTGTATGGGATGAGTTTGCAGGCTTTTGGATCACTATGGGTCTTGTGCCACTTCTCAGTATTCCACCAACAGATTGGAAGTGGCTATTAACGGGTTTCATTTTGTTCCGTTTTTTCGATATGGTAAAACCTTGGCCGATTGGTTGGTTAGATAAACGCATACATGGCGGCTTAGGTATTATGATTGATGATATCGTTGCAGGTATCATGGCTGGTATCGCGTTGTATGCGATTGCTCGATATGCAGGTTGGCTGGTTTAGTCGTTAATGAATAATAGGAATAAAAATGTCTAAGAAAGTTTATTGTATTGCTCAATTTCTACCGAAAGAAGGTAAATTAAATGAGCTATTTAAAGTGCTACAAGCGCTTGAACCGAACACTTTACGTGAAGATGGTTGCATCCAATATACAGTGACACGTCATATTCAAAGCCCATTTGCTGAAGGGGAAAGTTACCCTATTGCATTCAATGAAATTTGGGCAGATAACGAAGCGTTCGAAGCACACTGTCAGCGTCGTGAAATTCAGGCTTTCTTCGAAGAGCAATGTGTTTCTGAAGATGGGCTAGTTGATAAATTTAATGTTTCTATCTATTCAGATGAACCAGAAAACTACGATGCACCTAAGTTGAAGCCTTGCTGCTAACATTAAGTTTTCCCATTAAAAAAGGTTGACCATTTGGTCAACCTTTTTGTTTTTAGCTTTAAGTAATATCAGCTACTTAGCTTACTTAGATACATAAGTAGTGATTGAATTAAGAATGCCTTTCACATCTAAACCTAGCTCTTCGTGAAGCTCGCCTTGAGTCCCTTGAGATATAAACTTATCTGGTAAGCCTAAATTCAGCACTGGCATAGGCTGTTTTTCTTGCATTAAGAATTCCACAACACCGGAACCTGCACCACCGGCAATGGCATTTTCTTCTATAGTCACTAGCACATCATGCTCTGCTGCTAAAGACTGAATAAGCGCTTCATCGAGTGGCTTAACAAATCGCATATCCGCGACTGTTGCATCGATAGATTCAGCTGCTTCTAGAGCACTTTCAAGGAAAGTACCAAAGCTAAGAATTGCGACTTTCTGACCATCCTTAACTTTATTACTTTGACGTACAATCCGTCCCTTACCAATCTCTAGAGCAGTAAATTCACTTTGGATTTCAGTGCCCATACCATTACCCCTAGGGTAACGAACGGCACTTGGACCAGTATGTTGGTGACCGGTATACAGCATCTGGCGGCATTCATTTTCATCACTTGGCGCCATGATGACCATATTTGGAATACAGCGCATAAAGCTTAAATCAAAAGCACCTTGGTGAGTTTGCCCGTCTGCCCCAACAAGACCTGCGCGATCAATGGCGAACATTACGGGTAAATCCATAATCGCCACATCATGGATCAGTTGATCATAACCACGTTGTAGGAATGTTGAGTAAATCGCGACAATTGGTTTATCGCCAGAAATCGCCATACCTGTTGCTAGGGTCACAGCGTGTTGTTCTGCGATAGCAACATCAAAGTACTGGTTAGGGTACTCTTTAGAGAAGCGAACCATTCCAGAACCTTCACGCATGGCTGGTGTAATTGCCATTAGCTTTGGATCTTGAGCTGCCATGTCACAAAGGAAGTCACCGAAGATCTTAGAAAAAGTCGGCTTTGAGCTTGTACTCTTAGGCAAGCTTGAGTGTGCAGGATCAAATTTCGGTACGCCATGGTAGCCAATAGGATCTTTTTCTGCAGGCTCGTAGCCTTTGCCTTTTTTCGTCATGATATGAAGAAATTGAGGACCTTTTAAATCTCTCATGTTCTTCAATGTTTTGATTAGCTCATTAACATCGTGACCATCAACAGGACCAATGTAGTTAAAGCCAAGTTCTTCGAACATAGTGCCAGGTACAACCATACCCTTCAGATGCTCTTCAGTGCGACGAACCAGTTCTTTAATTGGTGGTACACCTGATAACACCTTTTTTCCACCTTCACGGATCGAGGTATAAAGGCTGCCAGAAAGGACTTGAGCTAAGTGGTTATTTAACGCGCCAACATTCTCTGAAATAGACATTTCATTGTCATTCAGTACGACAAGCATATCGTTGTGAATGTCACCAGCATGGTTCATTGCTTCAAATGCCATGCCCGCAGTAATAGCGCCATCACCGATAACACTTACGACTTTACGGTTCTGACCTTCTTTCTCAGCGCTGATCGCCATCCCAAGCGCAGCACTGATAGAAGTAGAAGAGTGACCTACAGACAATGTGTCGTATTCACTTTCTTCGCGCCAAGGAAATGGGTGTAATCCACCTTTTTGACGAATCGTAGCCAATTTATCACGACGACCAGTCAAGATTTTATGCGGGTATGCTTGGTGACCCACATCCCACACTAATTGGTCAAATGGTGTGTTATAAACATAATGTAATGCGACAGTTAGCTCCACTGTGCCTAAACCTGATGCTAAGTGGCCACTTGATTGGCTCACAGAATTCAGTAAATAGGATCTCAGTTCATCACAGAGTTGCGGTAGCGTCTCTTTTGGAAGTAGACGCAAATCCTCTGGCTTATTAGCCAAAGCAAGTGTTGGGTACTTTGAAATATCAAGAGTCATAGTAATGCGCGCTTATAATCTTAGTTCTTGCGCTCGATGACGTATCGGGCGAACTCTTCGAGTGACTGAGTATTGTAGGGGATCATGTCCAAAGCTTGAAGTGCTTCATGTAACAGAGTTTGTGCTTTTTCTTGAGCACCCTCTAAACCTAACAAAGAAGGATAAGTACTCTTGTTTAATTCTAGGTCTGAACCTTGTGGTTTGCCTAATGTTTCAGTATCACTAATGATATCCAAAATATCGTCCTGAACTTGAAAAGCGAGCCCTATAGCGTCTGCAAATTTATCAAGTTGAGGTAACAGATCTAATCCTTTTTTACCGGCAGATAATGCGCCTAAACGAATTGCACACTTTAATAAAGCACCGGTTTTATTCCTGTGGATTTCTTCTAATTCGGTAAGAGAGACCGTTCGGTTTTCAGCAGCAAGGTCAAGAGATTGCCCTAAGCACATGCCCTGAGCACCAGAAGCTTGAGCCAAATTTTGGATCATTTTAACTCGGCAACTTTCACCTGCAGAACTGAGTTCACCTTCAGCAAGAATAGTAAATGCTAACGTTTGTAAGGCATCGCCCGTTAAGATAGCTGTCGCTTCATCAAATTTTATGTGACATGTTTGATGTCCGCGGCGTAACTCATCGTCATCCATCGCTGGTAAATCATCATGAATGAGGGAGTAGGCATGAATGCATTCAATCGCAGAGGCTGGAGTATCCAGCTCTTCGCTACTGCACCCAAGCATTTCACCAGTCATGTATACAAGGAAAGGACGAGCACGTTTTCCACCAAGCAATAGCCCATAGCGCATTGCGTTAATGAGATCTAAATTTTGGTGAGGGAGGCGATTTAGCCAAAGGTTTAGTTGAGCATTATTACGTGCTTGATAAGACGATAAAGTCTCAATCATAGAGGGTCTCATACAATAATTATTCTGGTTGTGGGTTAAAGTCACTAAGTTCTGCGTTTTCATTATTTTGCAGCAAGATACTGACGCGCTGCTCGGCATCATTTAGTTTACTTTGACCAGCACGAGCGAGAGAAATACCACGCTCAAATTTTTTCAGCGCATCATCTAAAGCTAGATCACCATTTTCTAGTTGATCAACCAAGCCATCAAGCTCTTCAATTGCAGCCTCGAAGGTCATATTTTCCGGTTTCTTAGTCGCCATAATAATTCTGCGTTGGGAAAGATGAACGAACGTTACCTTAGGGCGTAGAGTTGGTCAAATTTAACCAATAAAATTTGTCAGAAAGTTTGTTTTCAGACGGTCTACACTTATGGTCGCAAAGCTTGGTTAACTCTCGTAGAGTCACAGGAGGAAGATATGAGTCCAAATGCCGAGCAATTGCTGGTGTTAGAACAGAAAAGTGTGATACTTAGACCAAGAATTTACTTAAAGATCTTATGATCTTGCCGATAACAAGATTATTCTAAAAGTAGAAAGATAAACAGCATGAGGAGTGCTCAGTGGATTTAGCAACCCTATTAGGTTTGATTGGTGGATTTGCCTTTGTAATCATGGCGATGATCTTAGGTGGAAGCCTAGGCATGTTCTATGACACGACTTCGTTACTGATCGTGGTAGGTGGTTCTACTTTTGTTGTATTAATGAAATTCACTATGGGCCAGTTTTTTGGAGCTGCAAAAATTGCAGGCAAGGCATTCATGTTTAAAGCTGATGCGCCTGAAGAATTGATTGCTAAAGTGGTTGAAATGGCAGATGCCGCTCGTAAAGGCGGTTTCCTTGCATTGGAAGAGATGGAAATTACCAACAGTTTTATGCAGAAGGGCATCGATCTGTTGGTTGATGGTCATGATGCTGATGTCGTTCGAGCGGCTTTACAAAAAGATATCGCGCTTACCGATGAGCGTCATGAGCAAGGCGGTAAAGTATTCAGTGCATTTGGTGATGTTTCCCCTGCAATGGGAATGATTGGTACTTTGGTTGGTCTTGTTGCCATGCTTTCAAATATGGATGATCCAAAATCAATTGGTCCAGCAATGGCGGTAGCACTTTTAACAACACTATACGGCGCTGTGCTTTCAAACATGGTGTTCTTTCCTATTGCCGACAAACTAGCCTTACGCCGAGATCAAGAAACACTGAACCGCCGCTTAATTATGGATGGAGTCCTCGCTATCCAAGATGGTCAAAACCCTCGAGTCATTGATGGCTATTTGAAAAACTACCTAAATGAAGGTAAACGAATTCTTGATGGCGAAGCAGACTAAGGATATTCACAATGGAAGAAGAAGTTCCCTGTAAATGTCCCCCTCCCGGTCTTCCTTTATGGATGGGAACATTTGCTGATTTAATGTCACTGCTAATGTGTTTCTTTGTATTACTACTTTCATTCTCAGAAATGGATGTACTGAAATTCAAACAAATTGCAGGTTCAATGAAATTTGCTTTTGGTGTGCAGAATAAGCTGGAAGTAAAAGATATTCCTAAAGGCACCAGTATTATTGCCCAGGAGTTTAGACCAGGTCGTCCTGAGCCAACGCCTATTGATGTCATCATGCAGCAGACGATTGATATTACTCAGCAAACCCTTGAGTTTCATGAGGGAGAATCAGACAGAGCTGGCGGCACTAAACGTGACCAAGGTAAATTGACTGGTGGTCAATCACCAGATACGTCGACTCAGAATAATCAAAACTCCGAATCTGAGATGCAACAGCAACAAGCTGAAGCACAATCTCAAGAAATGGAAACCTTAATGGAGAGCATTAAAAAAGCTTTAGAGCGAGAGATTGACCAAGGGGCGATCGAAGTTGAAAACTTAGGTCAGCAAATTGTGATTCGTATTCGTGAAAAAGGTGCATTTCCATCAGGGTCTGCGTTTCTACAACCTAAGTTTCGCCCCCTAGTAAGGCAAGTCGCGGAACTTGTTAAAGATGTTCCGGGGATTGTTAGAATTTCAGGGCACACCGATAACCAGCGTTTAGACTCTGAACTTTATCGTTCTAATTGGGATTTATCTTCGCAGCGCGCTGTGTCTGTTGCTCAAGAAATGGAAAAAGTTCGTGGTTTCTCACATCAGCGTTTACGTGTGAGAGGCATGGCGGATACAGAGCCAGTTGAACCTAATGATACTGAAGCTCAGCGTAGTTTAAACCGCCGTGTTGAAATCAGCATTATGCAAGGTGAACCTTTGTTTAGCGAAGAAGTGCCAGCGCTTTAATGTGTCCTGCTTAAATAGCATTAGCTCTGCAGAATTCTTATTAGTTCTATTTAATATAGAACGCTTCTAGCTAAAACGGTTCATAGCAGAAACAGAAAAGCCTGAGGTGTCATAGCCTCAGGCTTTTTTATTATCAGTGCGCCGTGTTTTATTTATTGAATTGTTTGGAAAATGCATCAGATCTGAAGGAGTATTTTTAAGCAGAAAGGCGGTAGTCTTTTCTTTGAATCTGGTTCTCATGTATAATTCGCGCCCTTAGATTTAGATAATGATCTATTCTGCTTTAAGTGCCGTGTTAAAAACGCTTCACTTAACGATGGACCTTCTAAAATTGTGAACCTTATTGTTGTGAAAGTATTATGAAATTTATTGTTAAGCCCCATCCGGAAATTTTTGTAAAAAGTGAGTCGGTGCGTAAGCGCTTCACAAGGATTCTAGAATGCAATATCCGAAATGTTATTCAGCGCAAGGCTGAAGGCGTTGCGGTATTCAACCGTCGTGATCACATTGAAGTCACATCTGAAAGTGATAAGTTTTACCCTGAAGTGTTAGAGGCATTAACTCACACTCCGGGTATTCATCACTCGCTTGAAGTTCAACAATCAGAATTTAAAGACCTGCACGATATTTACGAGCAAGTTTTAGAGCGCAGCCGTGCTGATATCGAAGGTAAAACTTTCTCAGTTCGTGCTAAGCGTCGTGGTAAGCATGAATTCACATCGATTGAATTAGAGCGCTATGTTGGTGGTGGCTTAAACCAAGCGGTTGAGTCTGCAAAAGTAAGACTGAAGAACCCAGACGTAACCGTTAAAGTTGAAATAGCTAACGACAAACTAAATCAAGTATTGGCTCGCCATAAAGGTTTAGGTGGTTTCCCTCTTGGTACTCAAGAAGATCTGCTTAGTTTGATCTCTGGTGGCTTTGACTCTGGTGTTTCAAGTTACCTACATATTAAGCGTGGCTCTAAAGTGCATTACTGTTTCTTCAATCTTGGTGGGCCAGCTCACGAGATTGGCGTTAAGCAAGTTGCTCATTACCTATGGAATAAATACGGCTCATCGGCAAAGGTGAAGTTTGTTTCTATAGATTTTGAACCTGTAGTGGCTGAGATTCTAGAAAATGTAGAAGACGGTCAAATGGGTGTGGTACTGAAACGTATGTTTATGCGTGCTGGTGGCATGGTTGCAGAGCGTTTTGGTATTGAAGCATTAGTCACTGGTGAAGCGCTTGGTCAGGTGTCTAGCCAAACGTTGACGAACTTACGCCATATCGACAATGTGACAGATACTTTAATTCTTCGTCCTTTGATTAACTGGGATAAAGAAGACATTATCGATTTGTCTCGTATTATTGGCACTGAAGACTTCGCGAAAGTAATGCCGGAATACTGTGGTGTGATTTCTAAGAAGCCGACGGTAAAAGCGAAGAAAGGCAAACTGGAAGCAGAAGAAGCAAAATTCAATTTCGAAGTCCTTGATCAAGTGATTGAAAATGCTCGTGTGATGGATATCCGTGATATTGAAAAAGAAAGCCAAGAGCAGGCGCCTGAAGTTGAACAAGTTCAAGCGGTCGCTGAGCATGCTGTTGTGCTGGATATTCGTAGCCCAGATGAAGAAGATGACAGCCCATTAGAAATTGATGGCGTAGAAGTAAAACATCTTCCATTCTATAAGCTTGCGACTCAGTTTGGTGATCTTGACCAAGGTAAAGAATACTTACTGTATTGTGACCGTGGCGTGATGAGCCGCTTACAAGCGCTTTACCTGCAAGAGCAAGGCTTCCACAATGTGAAGGTTTACCGCCCTTAGGTAACTTACCTGAATCGCAGATGTGATTTGAAAAGCCGCTTACATGGGTAAGCGGCTTTTTTATTTGAATAAGAAAATTTATGGGCACCTATGTGCTGTTAAATTTGTTTTCTTCCATAAAAAAACACCGCCATATAGGCGGTGTAAAGAAATTTGACAGACAGGTCAAAATAAACAGGAAGTAGATGCCTCGTTACATTGGATTAGCTGTAACGAAACACTTGGTAGAACTCTACCCAACTCGAAAAGTTCGAGTTTGCAAACACAACATCGCAACAACTAAGCCAATTGATTCTAGAGAGAATCAAGCCGTTCAGGCTAGCGCTGCGAAACGAAATATAGAATTTCTCTAGCCGCTAGACAATGGACAATTTATAATGTTTCAGATGAAAAAAACTAATGCTTTAGTAGAGAGTAGCCATGTCTCGTAGATTACCCCCATTAAACTCCTTGAGAGTGTTTGAAGCGGCGGCACGTCATTTAAGTTTTACTCGTGCAGCGGAAGAGCTTTTTGTTACGCAGGCGGCAGTTAGCCACCAAATAAAAGCGTTGGAAGAATTCTTAGCTTTAAAGTTATTTCGCCGTCGAAACCGTTCTTTATTATTAACGGAAGAAGGGCAAAGCTATTTTCTTGATATCAAAGATATCTTCACATCCCTTGCTGAGGCTACCGATAAGGTACTTGAACGCAGTGAGAAAGGCGCATTAACCATAAGTTTACCGCCTAGTTTTGCTATTCAATGGCTAGTTCCGAGATTAGCGGATTTTAATCAGCAAGAACCTGATATTGATGTAAGAATTAAAGCGGTTGATATGGATGAAGGCTCGCTTACGGACGATGTGGATGTTGCTATCTATTATGGTCGGGGTAATTGGCCAAGTTTAAGAGCCGATAAACTGTACCAAGAGTACTTGATACCATTATGCGCGCCATCAGTATTACTAGGAGCAAAACCATTAGAATCCCTAACTGACTTAGCATGTCATACGTTATTGCACGATACATCTCGAAAAGATTGGAAACAATTTGCTAAGCAGAATTTCATTGATGGGGTCAATGTGAACCATGGTCCTATCTTCAGTCATTCTACTATGGTACTGCAAGCTGCAGCTCACGGGCAGGGGATTGCACTAGGCAACAACGTACTGGCACAACCTGAAATTGAAGCGGGTCGTTTAATTGCTCCTTTCGATGAGGTTCTTGTTAGCAAGAATGCGTTTTATGTCGTGTGCCATGAAAAACAGGCTGATATGGGCAGAATAGCGACATTCCGAGATTGGATGTTAGCGAAAGCTCAGAGTGAGCAAGAGGATTTATTGGATGAAACAGGAAGTGAGCATGAGTAATGTGTCAGTTGATACGCTGTCGGCAGTAGAGAAAGCTTCCAGTTTGCTTATTGATGGTGAGAAGTATCCTTATACCTTTATCTTTGCTCATGGGGCTGGAGCGGGAATGGACCATGAATTTATGGAATCCGTTGCGAAAGGGTTATCTTTTAAGGGAATACGGGTTATTCGCTTTAACTTCCCATATATGATTAAACGTGCGGAAGACGGCAAGCGTCGCCCACCAGATAGAGCGCCTAAGCTACTGGAAGCCTACCAGCATGTGATTGATGAGTTATCAGTAACGAGTGTGGTTATTGGTGGTAAATCTATGGGGGGGCGTATGGCGAGCCATCTATCGGAGTATGACAAAGTTGCAGGTGTCGCGTGTTTAGGGTTTCCGTTTCATCCCCCAGGTAAACCGGAAAAATACAAAGGTGAGCACTTAGCTGAAGTGCAAAAGCCTTGTTTAATCCTGCAAGGAGAGCGAGACACCTTTGGTAAGCGCGAAGAGTTTGCAGAATTTAACTTATCAGATTCAATCAAAGTCTCATTTATCCCTGATGGTGATCATAGCTTTAAGCCTCGTAAAAGCTCAGGGTATACAGAACAGAAGAATATAGCGCTGACGGTTGAGTTGCTTTCTACTTTTATCAAAGAGGTGTTGGATGAAAAGTAAGGCACTGCTTATATTTTCTGGGCTTTCAGCAATGGTAGCTGTCATTTTTGGTGCTTTTGCTGCGCATGCATTGAAAGGGCAGTTATCTGAATATTTACTTGGTGTGTTTGAAACGGGTGTTCAGTATCAGTTCATTCATACGCTGGCTATTTTAGCCTGTGGCATCTTACTCCAATTGAAACTTGGCTTAAAATCACAAAAATATTTTTTCATTGCCGCGATTTGCTTTATCATCGGCATCCTTTGTTTTAGTGGTAGCCTTTATGCGCTCGCTTTAACAGGAATTAAATGGTTTGGTCCCATCACTCCACTGGGTGGGCTACTATTTATTATCGGTTGGGGAGCTTTCTCCTTTGCTGCTTTGAATATAAATGAGGTAACTAAGTGAAACACGTACTACTCTATTGTCGCTCTGGTTTTGAAAAAGAATGTGCTGGCGAAATTCAAGACAAAGCAACACAACTTGAAGTGTTTGGTTTTCCTCGCTTAAAGAACAATACGGGTTTTGTTTTGTTCGAATGTTATCAAGCTGGCGAAGCCGATAAACTGGTTAAAGGTGTTGATTTTCAGTCTCTGATTTTTGCTCGTCAAATGATTGCAGTTGCTGTTGAAATTAAAGATCTACCAAGTGAAGATCGTATCTCCCCAATTTTAGAAGCGCTTTCTACAAAAGATAACTTCCCTCGTTGTGGTGATATTCGCATTGAAACACCAGATACGAATGAAGCGAAAGAGCTTTTGAAATTCTGTCGTAAGTTTACAGTGCCTATGCGTCAAGCATTACGCGGTAAAGGTCTTATGACGTCAAAAGACAATGTTAAGAAGCCTGTGCTTCACGTGTGCTTTATTGCACCGGGTCATTGCTTTATTGGTTACTCCTACCCAACAAACAACTCTCAGTTCTTTATGGGTATTCCTCGTTTGAAGTTCCCTTCAGACTCTCCAAGCCGTTCTACATTGAAGCTAGAAGAAGCTTTCCATGTATTTATTCCTCGTGATGAGTGGGATGAGCGTTTAGCTCCGGGTATGTGGGGTGTCGATTTGGGCGCTTGCCCTGGCGGTTGGACTTACCAACTGGTGAAGCGTTCAATGTTCGTTCACTGTGTTGATAACGGCATGATGGCTGATAGTTTGATGGAAACGGGCCAGATTAAACACCACATGGTTGATGGTTTTAAGTTTGAACCAGATCGTAAGAACGTAACTTGGATTGTTTGTGACATGGTTGAGAAACCAGCTCGAGTTGCTCACCTTATGGGAGAATGGATCATTAAAGGTTGGGCAAAAGAAGCCCTATTTAACCTGAAGCTTCCTATGAAAGGTCGTTACGATGAAGTACTTCAAGATATCGAAAACTTGAAAGTCTTCTTAATTGAGAATGGCGTGAAGTTTAAGATGCAAGCTAAGCACCTTTATCATGACCGTGAAGAAATTACGGTTCACATTCAGTCTCTATCGAATATTTCTCCGCACTAAAACGGTTAATAAATCGATAATAGAAACGCTCCTTTTTAGGAGCGTTTTTTATACTTAATATTCTAAAATAAACGGCTTTAAACGAGACTGAAACATTCGGTTATTCCGGTGTTGGCCACATCTCCCAAAGCATTGCTTCCATCGTTGTTTCTGTGCCGTCTGCAGTTGCAGAGAAGAAGTCTAAATTAGTGCGCTGTTCTACTTCATCAATAGTCGTTACAAAATTAACTAACTCAGAACCCGATACATCTCTGTGTGGGACAATAAATGCAATCGCATCATTGTAGTAGGGGTCTAGGATAACTTTGTAGAATGCACTTGGGATAACTACCCCATTGCCAATCGTTGCTTCGTTTCCTTCATAAATAGGACCTGTTACTACGTAAAGCTCTTGATATTCATTGGCAAGATCTCGAACGTGCTCTTCCAGTAATCGCCAGCCCACGCGGTTAAAGCCGGGAAGTTGTGGTGACATGTTACTGAGCAAAAAGCTAGATTGCATAGATTCTTGAGAAAAATCCATAGCGGCAGAAGGCGCTAAATGTCCACGGTCATAGCCTGATTTGGAGTAGTCGCTTAACGTTGATTGAGCATACTCTGGTAGTTCTTGGTCTGCTTTGAAGCGGTTACTGCGTTTGAACTTTGCATTCACACTTTCTGCGGTGATGTGATAGGCAACCCAGTCTGCATTTTTAGTGTCATAGTTATAACCAACTGCATACCCAGATCTACATAATATTTGGTCTGAGGTTTCAGATGGTGTGCCTTTTACCAGGTGCTGACCGCAAGCTTCACTTTCTGCAGAAGATAAAGAAGAAAAGCTGACTAGAAGGGTAGTTAATGAGAGTAATAGTATTTTTTTCATGTGTTGCTCCTTATTGGGAGCTACGAAAATAAATACTTTTGTCAGTAAGACTGTGACGGTGGTTGAAAGTTAATCAATACTAGGTAAGGTATTGATTCAACAATGCAAAGTTTTGTGAATGCAACGGAGAACACAACAGGTTTCATTAACATTTAAACTGGCTGATTTCCGTTTTTCTTGCCTTCGTTACTGAGGTTCGTTATAGCGGAGATCTTGCAGGTTAAAGCCTAATTCTATATCGGTTTTCAGAGCTGAGATCTTTTTGCATACACGTGCAGATTCAATGTGCTCATCAAACTTCTTACGGTATTTCTTAGGTAAGTCATCGGCTTGATAGGCTTCTTCAATGTCGTTATAGGCAGTTAGAATTTCTTTTGCTGCTTTTGGACCCACGCCGGGGATGCCAGGCACTTGGCTAGAGCTGACTCCAGTTAGCCCCCAATAGTCAGATAATTGTTCAGGTTTAACACCAAACTCACTTTCAATGAATGGTTTATCTAACCAGCGATGCTGGAAGTAATCGCGAATTTGCAGAGTAGGAGAGAGTAATTGGCAGTAACCCTTATCTGTAGAAATAATGGTCACAGTTTCGCCGTGGTCAGCGACTTTTTTTGCGAGTGTTGCAACCAAGTCGTCAGCTTCATCACCATCGGAAAGTAATGAGTCAATTCCTAGTTCCCACCAAGCTTGTTGAATGGCATCTAACCCTTCCATTAAAGGTGTTGGCATGGGTTTACGGTTTTGTTTATAAGTCGGTAGCAGCTCGGCTCGCCAGCCACGATCTTGTAGGTGATGGTCAAAAACAGCAATGATATGCGTAGGTTGAGATTCCGATAAAATTCTAGATAGTGTGCGATTGGTAGTCGTAATAGTTCTTGCGATATCGGCTGGATCCGGCTGAGCAGAGTGTACGCGTCGGATGAGGTTTAAAGCATCGATAATAACAAGGTGGATAGACATACGTTTCCAGTAAAGGTAATAAATAAGGGGCTTATCAATTCGCCCCTTATAGTAACGCATCGTTTAGTCAGTTGAAATGTCAGTGACGTGTGTGTGGCTTTTTATCCATTGCCATTCTGGTTTTACTTATACCATTTAGACAAAAATCTTTCGGTTCAATCACCTATCTGATTAATTACCTCTTGGTTTAATAACCTTTCACTCAATAACTTTTAGTTTCAAAAACCTAAGCAATTTTATAGCAAGGCACATAGTCGCTACCGCCAGGCAGTTTCATTCGATGTTGATCTACAAAGTCATTAAGCAGTTTGTCCATTTTTGTCATCAGTGCTTTATCGCCATCTATGATGAATGGACCATGTTGTTCTATTTCTAAAATACCTTCTGCTTTTACATTACCAGCGACAATACCAGAGAATGCTTTACGTAAATTCGCCGCCAGATCTTCCGCTTTTTGATCCATATGTAGGTCGAGCGCAGCCATAGACTCATGAGTTGGATCAAATGGCATCTGGAATTCAGGTTCAATATGTAAAGACCAGTTGTAGCTATAAGCATCACCAGTCTCTTTACGGTGAGAGCGTACATTTGGCATCGCTTGCTTCATGATTTTTGCCGCGCGTGCAGGGTCATCAATGACAATCTCGTAATGTTTCTGAGCTTCTTCACCTAAGGTTTCTGCAATGAATTTGTCAATCGAACGGAAGTAAGCTTCGCTTTCTTTTGAGCCCGTTAATACGATTGGCATAGGTTGGTCTGCATTTTTCGGATGCATCATGATCCCAAGGATATAAAGTAGCTCTTCTGCTGTACCTGGTCCTCCTGGGAAAATCACAATGCCATGAGCCATACGTACAAAAGCCTCAAGACGTTTTTCGATGTCGGGCATGATCACCAGCTCATTAACAATAGGGTTAGGCGGCTCAGCAGCAATAATTGAAGGTTCAGTTAGCCCTAAGTATCTATGTTGAGTATAGCGCTGTTTAGCATGCCCAATAGCCGCCCCTTTCATTGGTCCTTCCATTGCTCCAGGACCACAGCCTGTGCATATGTTGAGCTCCCGGAGCCCCATTTCATTGCCAACTTCGCGAGTATATTGATACTCGGTTGCATTAATTGAGTGACCACCCCAACAGACTACAAGGTTGGGTTCAATACCTGGAGTCAGAGCTCTAGCATTTCTTAAAATGCCAAAGACTAAGTTGGTGATATGTGTAGCGTTGGTAGGGTTTAACCTTTGGTTATCTGCAAGGTGCATATTCACATACACAATATCTCGAAGTACTGAGAATAGGTGCTCTTGGATACCTTTAATGATCTCACCATCAACAAATGCGTGCTCTGGTGGATTGCTGAGTTCAAGCTTTATTCCACGCTCTCGTCGAACTACTTCTACATCAAATGATTGATATTTATCGAGTAACTCTTTGGAGTTGTCAGTATGGCTGCCTGAATTAAGCACTGCGAGAGTACAGTTACGATACAGTTGGTAAAGGTCACTGGATGCAGTTTTTTTAAGACGCTCAACTTCAAGTTGAGAAAGCAAATCCATGCTGCCTGCTGGGCTGATATGAGTAATCATAATGCCTCCTAATAAAATCTGAATCAGGCCATAGTATTTGTGACGGGCGCTAATTCATATGATGAGAAAGCAAAGCATTGGAACGCTTTTAGAGGAATGTAGAAAACGGAAAACAATTAATTATGATTAAATCAAAAGAATCAGTTTGCTTTGCCTTCAAAGAAAATGACATGTCTGCATGAAGCTATGCATTACATTTAGATTTGCCTGTTAAGCAAATGTTAACCATTAGCTTAGCAAAGATTTGAGGGTTTGTTATGTGATAAGTATTTGAATTATTGAAGGTAAATTAATAAGCCAATAAATTAGTGCCAAACCAACTGGTTAGTACCGCGCTTTTTCGCTTTATTTAATGTCTTATTCATTCGTTCTAATACTTCTTCAGGAGTATCGGATTCTTTGAATTGGGTACTAGCAGCACACAGTGTGATCGTAATTTGCTGGTCGCGGAACTTAAATGGTAAGCGGCTTACCTGAGCTTGAATGTTTTGAATGAGCTGGTGGCAATATTCATCACTTTGTTCCGGCACCAGTAAAACAAACTCCTCACCAGAGAAACGAGCAACCGTGTCGGTATCACCTGCTTCTTTTGTGATAGTACGAGCGATAATTTTTAGTGCTTTATCGCCAGCGGTGTAACCGAAACTATCATTGATCGCTTTGAAGTTATCAATATCTAAAAGCACGACTCGTAGCGAGTGTTGAGAACGGATCCAACGACGATACTCTAACTCTAAACGATCCGTCAGAGCGGTACGGTTATAGACCTTAGTTAGAGGGTCAAGCAGCATTCGCTTAGCTTGATCTTCTAAACGACGACGATAATCTTGGGTCACTTCGTAAAGTGTACCAAGCTGATTTTTGCCGTAATTCATTCGTTCGATCAGAATTTGTTCCCTTTCTTCTGCGTGATTTAATCTTTCAGATAATGAAGCGAGTTCACTGAGTAGAGGGTTAATCGAGGTTTTTAGTGTGTCGAGATCTTTTGAGTTATCAACAGAGGCTTGGCTTTTTACGACTAACTCACCAAGCTCATTATTCAGATTCTGGCGGTGCTCGAAATAGCTTTGGCTTTGGTCTGCATTTTGGTCTGCGGTTTTGATACTTGAAGATAAGGATGCGTTGAGTTGTTCAATGAACTGTTCAGATGTTTTACGTTCTAGGTTTGTCCCTTCAATGACGAGCTTTAGGACTTGTAGAGTTAATTCAAATAAATTTTGTGTGGATACGCCAAGTAAAAGCTTTGCTCTAATATCTATTAAAACATCACCAGACTCGCCTTCAAAATCAAGTTCAGTAATTAAGTGCTGGAGTTCGTCAGCGAGTGCGGAAAGTAATTCTTGTTCCGGAGAATTATCTGAGTCGGCAAAGTTAGCTTTAGAATTGGTGGCCATAATCTTAATGGCACGTTCATAGATACCCAGCAACTTCATTGCGTGGTCAACCTTCTGGCTGCCATTGCTCTCTGAAAAACTCAGTAAATTGCGTAAGTCTCGCTTTAATTGAGCGGGTAGCCCAGTTATGCGCTGAAGTGTTTCACCGCTGTGTTTTATGCTTTCGTCTAGATATCCGGTCTGTTTTTCCATAGCCAACGTTTTTTGCTTGAGCATCCTTTCTATGACTGCAAGACGCGGGATCATTGAGCTGATATCTTTTTGTTTTTCTAGCTCTTCCCTAAGTGCCGTCAGGTTTTCATCAAGGTGCTGGTTATTGCCAATGCAAGCACCACTTAAAGATGCAACTATGCGCTTAAGAACTTTTTGTTCTCGTTTAAATTTGAACGATGTATCTCGTTGTGTCAAACGCACCTGTTCTAACTGAGATTTCAGTAGGTGAAGTTGAGCTTGAATGTCTTGTTCGAGCATACCCATAAATTAATAAACTATTACCGCATAGATCAATTACGATCTTTATAATGAAATCAGAATTCATTGATAATAACAAAACTAAAAATAAGGTCACTGATTCAGGTCATCAACCGCTTGCTAATTAGTCATCTTTTAGCATTTTTTTGATGCTGTCCTCATTCTTATAAGAGGACTGAACCTTTATTAGCCCTTGATTTATTGCGTGTTTACAAGCTTCTCTTATGTTACCAGTTGCAAGGCTTGCTGCTGGTGCACTGTCGATTGCCTTCAGATATACCCACTGGCTACTGCGCTCCTTAAGGCTAATCTCACGAGCAATGTTGGTCGACATGAGTAGAACATCTAGCAACTCCTGGTCATTGATAGCTGTGTATGCGCGAGGCAAGAATGGATAGTCGGCAATACCGACTCTAATATTTCTATTAATATTGCGCTCAGGTTCAAATTCAACAATCCATGATTGGACTTTTCTGAACATACTTTCTGGTGAAGTATTTCGCTCACTATTAGGTTCGATATAGAGTAAGTTCGCATCTGAAAAGTGATAAATACGTGCGGGACCTTCTAGCTTGCTCTTCAAAAATGCGCCAAAAGCTTCTTCTAACTCTAACCCAGCTTTGTAACCATTTTGAGTGTACATATTGCGCAGGAAAGGCAAGTCAATCATCACAAAGCGGAGTCGGTCATTGAGTGGTTCATGAATGAGCTCACCAAGCTGCCATTGTTCAAATGTTTGACTTGTTTGTAGCAATGAATTCGATAGCTTTGCATTCAGCATTCTTAGGTTACTCATCTTAGACCGAGAGTGCGTGAAGAGATCTTCTCGTAATGAATCAATTTCTCTAGCTTGATTTTGAATGATATATCCACGTCGCAATACAAAGAAAAATAAAATGATGCTAAATAAGAAGAGCGCAAAAGAGATTTTTTGGAATTTACGATGCTCTAATTTATATCGCTTAAGCTCAAGTTCTTGTCCTGAATAATGAAGTGTCTGCTCCGCAAACTCTTTTTGCTGACGGAATGCGTCTTCACTTACGCGGTTGAGTGTTTGCTGCTTTAAAGCCACAAGAGCATTGTATTGTTTTAAGTAACTCAATGCTTGTTGGGGCTGACCGGCTTGCTCATAACCAAGAGATAACAAAAAGTAAGATCGTTTAGATAAAACGGTGTTGTCTGATGCAAGTGCAATATCCAGCGCTCTGCTAGCATTCTCAATTACAGCACTGCTTTCTTGTAGGTGATACGCTAAACCTGCGGATAGTAAAGCAGCTTTTGCCTCTAAATGTGGTGCGTCGGTGTATTCGAGTAAGTCGAGAGCGCGTGATAAGTATTGTTCCGCTAGTGGGTAATTATACAAGCGTAAATAAGTAGCAGCTAAACTGATGCGAATATCGATAACTTGTGAGATATCTCGGTCTGTACTTTCATGGTCTAACACGTTAAAAAAGTGAACGAGGGCTAAGTTATATTTACCTTGGAAGTAATACACATCACCCATTTGCTTAAGTACATTTGCAAGAATCGGGGATTTTTCAAAATTATCATAAAAATCAGCAGCTTGAGATAGGTGTTCAAGTGCTTTGTCCAGAACTTGTCTTTCAAAAAACAGTTGAGCAAGTAGGCGGTTTACTTTAGCCAGTCTTGAGCTTAAATTCCCTTCTACAGACTTCCAGTACCCGTATAAAAGCTCAGATAAAGCGTGGTTATATTGTTGATGCTTTAGGTAAAACTCACCAATAGAAATATGGTAATCAATGGTGACTTTTTCGGAATAACGCTGATCTAAATACGATTTAGCTTGTTTAAAGTAACTTTCAGCATCATCCACTCTATTTTCAAAAGAAGCGACTTCAGCTCGGAGCATGGTTAATCGATAAGTAATACCATCGGTTAGGCGTAAAGTTTGGCTTGCCGACTCCAATTCACTTTCAATCGTGTCTAGCGTTTGGTTTGCTTTTAATGAATTTTGATCATTTTTCCAAATCAATCTTGCCTTGAGTATTTGAACATCTAAGTAAACATAAGGAAGATGATGTGTTTCTGTTAACTTCTCTGCATCATTTAAGTACTGAATAGCAGCACGGGTATTGCCTAGGTTGAATTCTGCCTGCGCGAGAATTCGATAAGCATCAATACTGCCATTTGGCGTTCGTAAAGAAGAGTCCGTTTCTTCTCTTGATATCGCTGAGGGGCTTTTCTCACTTTGATCAGACAAAGTGCGATGATTTAGGTAATTGCTAGCAATGAGCCGAGCTCGCTTAGGCTCTATTTCTATAAGATTGTTCGCTTCATTCAGCAATGCTGAAGAGTACACAGAGGCGGTTGCCGCTGAACTTAAACTGACAAACAATAAACCAATTACATAAAACCAACGCATTTTAAGATCCCTGAATAATAATGTGATTAAGCCAAACGCTATTGGCGAGCCATGCGCATGTTATGGTTTGGTTTATCTTGCTCACTTGAGCGATATGGGTTGATGTCTAACCCACCACGACGAGTATAGCGAGCGTAAACGGTCAACTTACTTGGTTGGCAGTACTTCATGATGTCTGTAAAAATACGTTCAACACATTGTTCGTGGAACTCATTATGCTCACGGAAAGACACCAAATAACGAAGCAGGGCTTCACGGTCAATTTGTTTTCCTGAATAAGCAATCTCAACACTTCCCCAATCTGGTTGGTTAGTGATTAGACAGTTCGATTTTAATAAGTGGCTATGCAGTGTTTCTTCTACTTCTTGTTCACTTGCCGCTCCCTCTAAAAGAGAAGCTTCAAATTCATAACTTGAAATTTCAATGTCTTGATCATCAATACATGAACCTCCCATCGTTACAATTGGCTGATCCGTATATTCAGAAACAGAGTGAATATTAACATCAACCGCTTCACCAGCACATCGTGATAGATCTTGAATCAAGCGCGCTTGCACATCACTCCAAGACTTGAAACGAGTTTGGTTGTAGCTGTTCAGATAAAGCTTGAAGGATTTTGACTCGATCAAATTTTGGCTAGTTGCCGGAATATAAACATCACCAACCGCGACTTGAGGTAACCCTTTGTCGTTTAACCAAGAAAGTTCATACATTGTCCATAAATCATGCCCTTTGAAAGGCAGTTCATTACCAAGATTTAGGTCATCACGGTTTAGGCTACGCGGAACTGGTTGCAAGAGGCTCGCATCGTATTGGTTTGAGTACTCGGTTTTTTGCCCTAAGGTTAAACCCGCTAGCTCTTTTGCATCAGAATATTTGCTCATACTTTCGCTTCAAATTCGATTAGAATGGTGCCAATTTTACTGAATCCCCTTAACTGTGTCATTAAGTCATCGCTTAGTCGATGCAGAAAGGTGAGAGATTCCAATTTAATATTATGCGTTAGGAGATTTTCATGGCTCAATGTGCCCAAGATGCACTGTTTTCTTTTAGTCAACGTTATGTTGATGCATGGCAGCAGCAACACCAGAGCTTACCTCGTAATGAAGAACTTATGGATTTAGTGTCACCTTGTGTTGAAAGCAAAACTGAAGACGCAGTGCTATGGAAAAGCTACCCACGTGAGCAACATGCTGATTTTACTAATGTCGAGAATGGTATTGAATTAACACTGCATGAAGATATTAAAACTTTCTATGGGGTGCAATATAGCGCCGATATGAATGCGACTTTCGATGGTAATGAATTAACCTTGCTTCAAATTTGGAGTGATGAGGATTTTGATTGCCTACAAGAGAATATTCTTGGTCACCTAGTGACTCAGCGCCGTTTAAAATTAAAACCAACGGTATTTATTGCTGCAACTGATGCTGAACTCGATGTTATCTCTATCTGTAATTTAACTGGCAATGTTGTGCTTGAACGTTTGGGTACCAGTAACCGTGATGTATTGGCAGAGACTCTTGCCGAATTTTTAGAAAAACTTGTTCCAGCGGTATAAATCCATGTACGTATTAGAATTACAATTTGAATGTTTTGATAACACGACAGTCAGCGCTGTCGATAAAGCCGTAAATGGATTAATGGATGCGCTTCGTTACAACGGTCAAGTTCTCGGTCGTGAATTTCCTATTGTGATGGGAGATGGTGAGTTTTTTGTTCGTGTGGTTTGCCCGGATGAAGACAGCCTTCACCCTAAATATCATTCTGATTTCGTAAAGGTGTGTTTAGGACGTTTGTCTGAAGCAAGCTTGTTAGCACCTAAAATGAGAATGTTGGGTCGAGATTTAAACTCTGAAGAAGTAGCTGAAGAGGAAGCTCCAAGCTGGCAAGTTCTTTACACCACATTTGTTCACACATGCTCACCATTGCGTAGTGGTGAAAGTTTGTTGCCGATCCCTTTATACCGTAACCCACCAACTTTTAACGGTGACCACAAAGCGGTGTTGAAATGGCAAACGGAATGGCAAGCCTGTGACGAAGTCCAAATGGGAGGCGGATGCCGCGCTGAACATGCGACACTAACCGAAATAAGTGACGCAACAAGTGTGTTATTTAAACGAGGCTGGGGACTGCGCGGGCGTATTGAGTTTCTGACTAAGATTCCAACCTACTATTACTTATATCGTGTTGGTGGTGTGAGTTTGAAAGCCGAAAAAGAGCGTAAGTGCCCTAAATGCGATGGTGAATGGTTACTGGATGAGCCTTTACATGACATCTTCTATTTTAAATGTGATGACTGCCGTTTAGTGTCTAATATCTCTTGGGATCATCTAAAATAACCCCTTTAATAATTAGCTCTGTATCATTACTTTTGGTGCCGAGTGAACAGGCTAAATCTGATAGAAGTCTGATTTAGCCTGAATATCTTCTTTCTACCTCTCTTCTTGATTCATCTTGTTTTTGGTGATGTAAACATGTCGCTTCTATGCTTTTCGTGTTTCTTTTTTGCTTTAACTATTCATCAAATTAATCCTACTTCGCTCAACTTTATTTCATTTCTATAGTTAGCTTGATCACAGTAATTAATCGACTCTCTTTCAATTTATAATTTTCAGAATATAAATGGGATCGATCCCATGGGAATATTCCCATTTGTAAATGATAAGCTGAACGAAGATCTGAAAGGAATAGACGATGAAACTTTTACCAATTGCTGCTGCGCTATCAACTGCGTTACTGACACCAAATTTATTTGCAGGTGAGACCACACCTCTGGAATTTAATGGCTACATGAGGGGCGGTGTAGGACTAAGTAATGAAGGAGGTTCCAACAGCAAGTGGGAAGTGAATAAAGTCGGGCGCTTAGGAAATGAAAATGATCTTTACGGTGAATTTGGATTTAAGAAAGAGCTGTACTCTGAAGATGATGTTTCGTTTCTTGTCGACTCTATGCTGGCTTACTGGCAAGGACAAGATGACAATGCCGCAGATAAGAGCGTAGATGTAGTTCAACTCAACATTCAAGCGGTTGGTTTATTTGAAGATAAAGACGTCGCGATGTGGGCGGGTGAGCGTTATTACCAACGTCACGATGTGCATATCATTGATAACTACTACTGGGATGTGAGTGGCATTGGTGGTGGTGTCGAACACATTAAAATGGGACCAGGTAAATTATCGGTGGCTTTGATTCAAGATACCGTTACTGGTGATATTGACGATGGGAAAGAAACGACCGCTATGATCGCTGATGTCCGTTACGCGGGGATTCAGTTGTGGGATAAAGCGGATCTCGAGCTCGGCGTTGACATGAACTTCGCCAATGAAAAACAAGGTCAATCGGTTGATGCTGATGACAGTGTTTTATTCACTGCGAGTTTAAATCAGGGCTTCTCTACCGGTTTTAATAAGACCATTGTTCAAGTGGCTAACTCTGGTTATGCGGAACAAATGGCGACATTTGGTACAGGTAAAGGCATTGTTCGTGATGTTGGAAATAATAATGCAGAAGGGTTTCGTATTATTAACTGGGGTGTAGTTTCTATCGGTGACAATATCGAATTTGGACACACAGTTCGTTATGCCTCTGCGTCTGATGTTGGCAGTAACAACAGTGATGATGAATCTTTCAGCGCCGTTATTCGTCCTTTATACAAGTGGGATGAAAGAATGCGTACGGTTGTAGAGATCGGTGGCTTTGTTGAAAACATTAATAATAAAGATGGTGCAGGGAGCAAATTTACTCTTGCTCAAGCTTGGGTTCCCCAAGTCGGTTTTTGGTCTCGCCCTGAATTTCGAATCTTTGCAACGTACTTAAATGATTCAGAAAACGAAAACACATTCGGTGAAGGCAAAAGCAGCGAAGTCAGTGTAGGCATGCAAGTAGAGGCTTGGTGGTAAGCTTGTTAAAGACTGTCAGAATACAATTGATGAACTTATTTATCCGTTAATAGGATAGCGCTTTAAATAGCAAAGAGGCTGACAATAATGTCAGCCTCTTTAATTTAGTTGCTAGTTGCTAGTTGCTAGTTGCTAGTTGCTAGTTGCTAGAGATTAGTAATCCAATACCAATCTTAACGATTACCAGCCTTTAACTACGCCACCTTGGAAGATTTCTGAAGCTGCGTTGTACACTTCTTCAGTTTGGTATGCTTTAACGAAGTTTTGTACGTTTTCAGCATTTAGGTTGTCTTCACGAGCAACGATAAGGTTAACGTATGGAGACTCTTTGTCTTCAACGAAGATACCATCGCGTTGTGGTGTTAGGTTAATAGAACTTGCGTAAGTTGTGTTGATGATAGAAAGCGCTACATCGTCAAGTGAACGAGGAAGTTGTGCAGCATCAAGCTCAACAATAGTGATGTTCTTTGGGTTACCAACGATGTCACGAACTGTTGCTAGAAGACCAGCGCCGTCACGAAGTTCAATAAGACCTTGTTGTTCTAGAAGAAGTAGAGAACGGCCAAGGTTTGTTGGGTCGTTTGGTACTGCGATGCGAGCATCATTTTGAATCTCAGATACTGATTTTACTTGCTTAGAGTAACCCGCAATTGGGTAAACAAAAGTGTTACCAGCGACAGCTAGCTTGTAACCACGGTCAGCCACTTGTTGATCTAGGTAAGGAACGTGTTGAAATGCGTTGATGTCGATAGAACCATCATCCAGAGCTGCGTTTGGTGTTACGTAATCAGTAAAAGTTACAAGCTCAACGTCAAGACCATATTGCTCTTTTGCTACTTTAGCTGCCACTTCAGCTACTTGAGCTTCAGCTCCAGCCATTACACCTACTTTTACTTTCGTAACATCAACTTCTTTCTCACCACAACCAGCAAGAACAAGTGCAGAGGCAGCAGCTGCGATAGTCAGTAAACCTTTAAGACTAAATTTCATAATAATTTCCTTTTAGTATATCTATTTAATTATTTGTTCCAGAGTGCACCTAATAACTGTGAGCAAAATGCATTCTGTGATTAATTTTTTATTTGTTTAAGTACGATTTGTATAGCTACCTGTGGTCTACTCGGCGAACAATGCTGTCACCAATAGACTGAATGATTTGAACTAACACAATCAGCATGACGACTGTGACTGCCATGATAGTTACGTCATATCGGTGGAAACCGTATCGAATCGCAACGTCACCTAAACCGCCACCCCCAACAGTACCTGCCATTGCAGAGTAGCTTACTAGCGTCACTAGAGTGATAGTTACAGAGTTCACAATAGTTGGTAGAGCTTCAGGAAGCAGTACCTTGTTGATAATTTGAGTTGGAGTTGCCCCCATTGATTGAGCTGCTTCAACTAACCCTGTTGGTACTTCAAGCAATGCACTTTCAATTAAACGAGCAACAAATGGAATGGCGCCAATTGTTAAAGGTACGATAGCTGCTGTGGTACCAATGAAAGTGCCGATCAGCATTTTCGTTAATGGGATAATCGCCACCATTAGTACTAAGAAAGGTACAGAGCGGCCTATGTTGACAATCGCACCGAGAATCTTGTTGAGTTTAGTATTCTCAAGTAGCCCACCTTTTTTAGTCGTGTGCAGAATCACACCAAGAGGAATACCCACAGCAAAGCCAACAATGCCAGCAACTGCTACCATGTAGAGTGTTTCCCAAGTCGCCCCTAAAAGTAGGTTGCCATTAAGGCTTATCCAATCTGTAATTTCACTGACATTAAAGGACATAACCTAGCACCTCTACTTTTACATTGTGTTCGCGTAAGAATTCAATTGCTGCATTATCGTTTTCTTCATTACCAAATAGCTCTGCGACCATCATGCCGAATTTCACGCCACCTGCGTAATCAAGGTCAGAACTTAATATGCTTACATCGATATTAAATTTACGTGCAATTTGCGTCATTAAAGGGGCATCAACGGTTGCGCCAGTAAACTCAAGACGTACAAGAGGGTAGCTACCGTCTACACGAGCCTGCTGCAAACGTGCTTGATAGTCTTCAGGAATGGTTAAATCTAACGTTGAACGAATGAACTGATGCGCTAATTCTGTTTTAGGGTGAGCAAAAATTTCACCTACCGTGCCTTTCTCAACCAATTCACCACCACCAATGATAGCGACTTCATGACAGATGCTTTTCACAACATCCATTTCATGGGTAATCAGTAATATGGTGATATCTAGTTTACGGTTAATCTCACGCAGTAGCTCAAGAATTGATTGTGTCGTTGCTGGGTCTAAAGCACTGGTTGCTTCATCGCACAGTAGAACTTTAGGGTCAGAGGCAAGGGCACGAGCAATCGCGACTCTTTGTTTCTGACCGCCGCTCAAATTAGCTGGGTAAGTATCGCGTTTGTCAGCAAGCCCTACCAGATTCAGTAATTCATTAACTTTAGTTTCAATCTTTTCTTTATTTGTGCCAGAAAGCTCTAAAGGTAGCGCGATATTTTCAAACACTGTACGTGATGAAAGTAAATTAAAGTGCTGAAAGATCATACCGATATTACGGCGAGCTTCGCTGAGTTCAGATTTACTGAGTTTTGTTAGATCTACACCATCAACAATCACTTCGCCTGTTGTCGGTGCTTCTAACATATTAACACAGCGAATCAGCGTGCTTTTCCCTGCACCTGAAGAGCCGATCACCCCAAAGATTTGACCTTGAGGAATATGTAGGTTGATGTCTATTAAGGCATTGATTTCCTTAGTGCCTTGATAGAAAGTCTTGTTTACTTGATTAACTGTAATCATAAAAAACCTGTGCAGGGAAAACAGAATAAAATGTTGATAATTAGTTCGATTTACAGACGATGCTATGGTGTTATGTGATCTAAGTCAATAGATATTTTTACGTCTAGACGTCTAAACGTAAATGACTGAGTCACCGTTCATTTAAATAGATAGTGATGAAGCAAATAAAGCGTGTAATAATTACTGATTATAGAGAGTCTATTGAGAACTGAATTTTGTCTAAACCTGCCGTTTTTTTAGATCGTGATGGTGTGATTAATGTGGATCACGGTTACGTACATGATGAACATGACTTTGAATACATTGATGGTGTATTTGAAGCCGCTAAAGCCTTTAAAGATATGGGCTATTTATTGGTTCTAGTGACAAACCAATCGGGTATTGCTCGTGGCATGTTCAGTGAAGACCGTTTTATTTCTTTAACCCAGTGGATGGATTGGAACTTTGAAGATAACGGTGTTGAACTTGATGGTATTTACTATTGTCCTCATCACGCCGAACATGGTGTAGGTGAATATAAGCAAGATTGTGAATGCCGTAAGCCTAAGCCTGGTATGTTTATTTCAGCTCGTGATTTTCTAAAAATCGACATGGCTAACTCAGTGATGATCGGAGATAAAGCAGAAGACATGATGGCAGCTGAAGCTGCAGGTGTGGGTACTAAGGTGTTAGTGCGCACAGGTAAACCTGTTACTGAGAAAGGCGAATCGCTTGCGAGCGTTGTACTCGACAGTATTGCTGACGTTCCGCACTATCTTAAAGGCTAAATCAGTTAATCGACTTAACGCTAATAATATCTTTTGGAGCATTAAATGAAGAAGACATGGTCTATTCCTGTTTTAATCATTGTTACTGCTTTAGTGGGCTGTAGTCAGTCTGCAGTAGTAAAAGATGATACTTCTAGTCAGTTTATGACGTATCAGTGTGAATCTAATCGCTCATTTGACGTGGCGTTTCCTGAACATGAAAAAGCGGTGTTACGCTTACCTGATCATGAATATCGTCTTACGCAAGTAGCAGCTGGATCTGGGACTAAGTACATTCTGGATGATGGTACTGCCGAAATACTGAATAGCGTGACACTTCATACTAAAGGTGACAATGCTCGTCTTGAGCTGGGTCGAGTTATCTATAAAAACTGCTACTTATCGAACTAATATAAACCGTGCATTGTTAGCCAATGTACGGTTTAATTTTATGAGTTAAGCGGGATTACCTTCATTATTTCATACTCTTTTTTCACTAAATATTAGACTTTTTATGCGCAAAAACCTCACCATTCTTGATATCGCAAAACTCTCCGGTGTTGGAAAATCAACAGTTTCACGAGTTCTGACCAATGACCCTAAAGTAAAGCCAGCAACACGAGAAAAAGTGGAGAGAGTTATTGCGGAATCTGGGTACGTTCCTTCTAAGTCTGCTCAGTCTATGCGTGGCGGAAGCCAAAAAGTCATTGGTGTCATTATTTCTCGTTTGGATTCTCCTTCAGAAAATAAAGCGGTAAGCACCATGCTCAATAAGCTTTATGGTTCAGGGTATGATGTGGTGATCATGGAAAGTCAGTTCGACCGTGATAAAACCAATGAACACCTTCAAGTGCTAAAAAGAAGGAATGTTGATGGCGTTATCGTATTTGGGTTCACAGAGTGTGATATTGCTGAGATAGAGTTATGGCAACATCGCGCAGTAGTGATTGCTCTAGATACCGAAAACGTCACTTCAATTAATTATGATAACCAAGGCGTGATTGATAACGCATTGGATCACCTTACCCAGAAAAGCTTATCAAACATCGCATTCATTGGTGTTGACCCGAGTGATAAATCGACTGGTGAGATGCGCCTAAAGGCCTATTTAGATTGGTGTGAGCGAACTCAGTCTACTCCCAATTATCAAACTGGGCAGCTGCATCATGAGAGTGCATACCTGCTGGTGGATCGTGTCATACAACCTGAAACCCAAGCCATAGTATGCGCCAGTGACACACTTGCGTTAGGCGTAATCAAACGCTTACAAGAATTACAACGTGAAGATATTGCAGTAACAGGGGTCGGTGGTAATGATCTCTTATCTTTCCTATTTCCAAATATTCATAGTATTGATCCTGGTTATCAAAGCGCAGGTGAATTGGCGGCTAACTTATTGATCTCCCAGCTTTCTGGTCGAGAAGTGATCACTCACCATACTCAAGTTCCTATCATCTAATACCTCAAAAACAAACTTTTAACCCAAAAGTCATTTAAAATTAGAGTGTGATCCCTTTCAATTATTGGGACTGTTCCCATTTTAATTTCATCAATGTTTGGGCAGTATACTTACAAATAAATGGGAATGTTCCCATTTGTGTTTTGGCAAATCCGGATTGCATGATATCTGGGTAAAGAGATGATCCAAGAACCAGGGTGGGGAAAGTATGAGTAAGATTGCGAAGCAAGACATCACGCGTCTTATCGAGCAAATCGGTGGAAGTGATAATATTGCGAGTGTAAGTCACTGTTTGACACGATTACGCTTTGTATTAAACGATACTGAGAAAGCGAATACAGCAGAATTAGAAAAGCTCAAAATAGTGAAGGGCTGCTTTACGAATGCTGGTCAGTTTCAAGTTGTTATTGGTACAGAAGTTGATGACGTTTATAAGCTGCTTATTGAGCAAACAGGTAAGCAATCTTCCTCAAAAGATGAGTCAAAACTTGCAGCTCGTCAGAACATGAACTTTCTAGAGCGTGGTATTTCCCATTTAGCTGAAATTTTTGTACCTCTGCTCCCTGCCATTATTACTGGTGGTCTGATCCTTGGTTTCCGTAATGTGATTGGCGACATTCGCATGTTTGATGGAAAAACCTTAGTTGAAATAAGTCAATTTTGGGCAACGGTTCATTCTTTCTTGTGGTTAATTGGCGAAGCAATCTTCTTCTTCTTACCTGTTGGCGTTTGTTGGGCAACGGTGAAAAAGCTAGGAGGGACACCCATTTTAGGTATCACGTTAGGTGTTACTTTGGTTTCTCCTCAATTAATGAATGCTTACATGATAGGTAAATCGGTACCTGAAGTGTGGGATTTTGGCTTCTTTGTCATTGAAAAGGTCGGTTACCAAGCACAAGTTATCCCTGCAATGTTAGCTGGTGTGGCGTTGGCATTTATTGAAACAAATTTAAAGCGTATTGTGCCTGCTTACTTGTACTTAGTCGTGGTTCCATTCGTATCCATTATTCTATCGGTTATTCTGGCTCACGCTTTCATTGGACCATTTGGTCGTGTTCTTGGCGATGGGGTTGCGTTCGCGGCTAAAGCTGCAATGACGGGTGATTTCGCAATTCTAGGTTCGGTAATCTTTGGCTTCTTGTATGCACCTCTGGTTATTACAGGGATTCACCACACCACGAATGCGGTTGATCTTCAATTAATGCAGGAACTTGGCGGAACTCCAATTTGGCCATTAATCGCATTATCTAATATCGCACAAGCATCGGCTGTCGTTGGCATCATTATTCTAAGTAAGCGTGAAGGTGAAAGAGACATCTCAGTACCTGCGGCGATTTCTGCTTACTTAGGTGTAACAGAACCTGCAATGTACGGTATTAACTTGAAGTATAAATTCCCAATGCTGAGTGCAATGATTGGTAGTGCAGCCGCAGCGGCGATTTGCGGCAGTGCAGGCGTGATGGCAAATGGCATCGGAGTAGGTGGCTTACCAGGTATCCTATCGATTCAACCTCAATATTGGTCTATTTACCTAGTTGCAATGTTAGTTGCCATTGTTCTACCTGCAATGCTTACGCTGTTTTTCTATAAGCGTGCACAGTCTAAAGGTGAACTTGAAATGGCAAGCGCTAGCTAATACTACCCATTAATTAAAACATGGCATCCACTATGTTTAGTGGGTGCTTACCTTTCTTCCTCTCTACTAAACTAATTATTTTTAAATTAACTAATTGTGGTTTGGAGTGAAGGGTAAGTAGTAGAGATTTTTGGAGTAGCAATGTTCGCTCCTCCACATTTTGTTTTGTACGTTTTGAATTGGTAAGAGTAAGTAGAGATGACGATTAATAAGAAAGATAAGTTGTGGTGGAAAACAGCAACCATCTATCAAATTTACCCAAAAAGCTTTTGTGATAGTGGCGCTCAAGGTTCTGGTGATATTAAAGGCATTATCTCTAAATTAGATTATTTGAAAACCTTAGGGATAGATGCGATTTGGCTAACGCCGGTTTATGAATCACCAATGATCGATAACGGTTACGATATTTCCGATTATTATGCGATCAACCCAGAGTTTGGAACCATGGCTGATTTTGATGAACTGCTTGCTGCTGCTCATCAACGCGGTATCCGAATTGTAATGGATATCGTGGTTAACCATACTTCCACAGCGCATGCTTGGTTTCAGTCTGCGCTCGGCGATAAAAACAGTCCATATCGAGATTACTATATTTGGAAAGACCCTATCTACGGGCAAGCACCAACGAATTGGCAATCTAAATTTGGTGGTAATGCCTGGGAATTGGATGAAGCTACAGGTCAATACTACCTGCATTTATTTGCAAAAGAACAAGCGGATTTAAATTGGGAGAACCCTAAAGTCCGTGAAGAAGTGAAAGGGGTTATCAGTTATTGGGCTGAAAAAGGCGTGGATGGTTTCCGTTTAGATGTGATCAACCTTATTTCTAAACAGCAAGACTTCCCTAATGATGAAATTGGAGATGGTCGCCGATTCTATACAGATGGTCCACGTGTGCATGAATACTTACAAGAAATAAGTGAAGCGGTATTTCAGCAATATGGCAGTGTAACCGTGGGTGAAATGTCATCAACCACACTTGAACACTGTCAGCAATATTCAAACGTAGATAACAGTGAACTGTCTATGGTGTTTAACTTTCATCATTTAAAAGTGGATTACACCAATGGTGAAAAGTGGACGAATGCCCCGTTCGATTTCTTACAATTAAAATCCATTTTTAACCATTGGCAGACTGGCTTGAACGGCAAAGGGTGGGGCGCTTTATTTTGGTGTAACCATGACCAACCGAGAATTGTTAGCCGGTTAGGTGATGATAAAAACTATCGAGTTGAGTCAGCCAAAATGCTTGCGGCGTCCGTACATATGATGCAAGGCACACCTTATATTTATCAAGGTGAAGAGATTGGAATGACGAATCCTGGCTACACTGACATTGAGCAATACCGAGATGTAGAAAGCACCAATATGTATCAGCTAATGGTTGAGGAGCAAGGTGTATCTCATCAGGATATGATGGATATATTGGCTCAAAAGTCTCGTGATAACTCGCGTACACCGATGCAGTGGAATAGCGCAATGAACGCAGGGTTCTCAGAAGGAAAGCCTTGGTTAGATGTTGCTAAAAACTATGTGGATATCAATGCTGAAAAAGCACTGCAAGATAAGGACTCAGTTTTTTACTTCTACAAGAGATTAATTGAGCTGAGAAAAGAGGTAGCAGTGATTACCCAAGGTGATTACACCGATTTATTGCCCGAGCATGAACGTGTGTTTGCTTACCAGCGTAAGACTGAAACACAGACCTTAGTGAGCATTAGTAACTACTATGGTGAAACGAGTGAGGTTGAGCTGCCAAATGAGCTTGAATTGGATAAAGCACAATTGTTGTTGGGGAATTACCCTGATGAGCAGTCACACATTCCTTCAAGTACGGTGACCTTGCGCCCGTATGAAACAAAAATTCTCTTGATAGAGTAATACTCGTTCCCCTATACGAGTAAAAGCTTTGAGTCTGAACTCTATGTCAGGCTCAAAGCTTTCATATTTATAGTTTTCTTTAACTGGTAGATCGTGAGTTTTTAGACAGTTAGCTTCCAGTATCCCGCTTTACGATAAAATAAGCGATTAAGACCCGTAGTTAACAGAGTAACGCGTAGGCTTATGGTTCATGGCTAGTACTACATTCAATGCAACGGTGCCGATGATTGAAACCATTATGATCCATGGTGATACAAAGAAGAAAGAAGCAAACAATATACAAGCGTCTATCCCCATTTGAGTCTTGCCAACCGAGATGCCATATTTATCTTGGATGAATAAGCATAAAACGTTGAAGCCACCCAAGCTTGAACGGTGTCTAAATAGGATTAACATTCCTAACCCCATTAATAAACCACCCGCAACAGCACAATAAATTTCATTAAACGTATCGAGTGATATCATCAAATAGAGGTTATCTGCGAAAACGGAAACCAAAGCACCAGATATTGCACTGTTGATCGCGAACCTGCGCCCAAATCGTTTCCATGCTAAAAGATAGAAAGGGCTATTTGCGATAAAGTACAGGACACCAAATGTCATAGGCAGAAACTGGCTAAGTAAAAGAGCTAAACCTGTTGTACCACCAGTCAGTAGGTGAGCCGATTGTAGAAAGAAGACACCTTGGGCGACTAGGAAAGTCCCCGTTAAAATTGCCATCCAGTCTTCTTTTTTTGAGTGTTTTTCCATCAATTTCATAATTATCTAGCCAGTAAGGGCGAGCATAGTAGAGAAAAACTTATCATTTCGGTAGCTAGAGGCATAAAATTAAGGTAAATGTATGTAATCTGCGTTTTACAGGGTGTAAAGCGTAAAATTGACAGTAAGGTAAATTATCGATGCGACTCGTCGCACAAGTATGATGAGGCTTACATGTCATTATGAAAAAACTGCATGATAAAATTGCAATTAGCTCTTTATGACCTAGATCAAATTATGTAGAATGCGTCGCATTGAAACGGTGACGAAAACGTTTGCTTTCGGTCGTTATGTGGTTTTTTTGAAACTTTCAGTACAATCTGAGTCAGGAGATACAGATGCTTAAGCGTGACATGAACATTGCTGATTACGATGCGGATCTATTCGCAGCTATCCAAGAAGAGACTCTTCGTCAGGAAGAGCACATCGAACTTATCGCTTCAGAAAACTACACAAGTCCACGTGTAATGGAAGCTCAAGGTTCTCAGCTTACTAACAAGTACGCTGAAGGTTACCCTGGTAAGCGCTACTACGGTGGTTGTGAGTACGTAGATAAAGTTGAAACTTTAGCAATTGAACGTGCATGTGAACTATTTGGTGCAGAGTACGCGAACGTACAACCTCACTCAGGTTCTCAAGCAAACAATGCGGTATACATGGCGCTTCTAAACGCTGGTGATACTGTTCTTGGTATGAGCCTTGCTCACGGTGGTCACCTGACTCACGGTTCTCCAGTAAACTTCTCTGGCAAGCTTTACAACATCATTCCTTACGGTATCGATGAAGCTGGTCAAATTGATTACGAAGAAATGGAAGCGTTAGCAGTAGAACATAAGCCTAAGATGATCATTGGTGGCTTCTCTGCTTACTCTCAAGTTTGTGATTGGGCGCGCATGCGTGAAATCGCTGATAAAGTAGGTGCTTACTTCTTCGTAGATATGGCGCACGTTGCGGGTCTTATCGCTGCTGGTGTTTACCCTAACCCAGTACCACATGCGCACGTTGTTACTACTACTACGCACAAAACGCTTGCGGGCCCTCGTGGCGGCCTAATTCTTTCTTGCGAAGGCGAAGACCTTTACAAGAAGCTGAACTCAGCGGTATTCCCTGGCGGTCAAGGTGGTCCTCTAATGCACGTTATCGCTGGTAAAGCAGTAGCGTTCAAAGAAGCTCTAGAGCCAGAATTCAAAGAATACCAAGCGCGCGTTGTTGCTAACGCAAAAGCAATGGTTGCTGAATTCCTAGCTCGTGGCTACAACATCGTTTCTGGTTCTACTGAAAACCACTTATTCCTTGTTGACCTAATCGACAAAGACATCACGGGTAAAGAAGCGGATGCTGCACTAGGTTCAGCTAACATTACAGTGAACAAGAACTCAGTACCAAACGATCCACGTAGCCCATTCGTTACTTCTGGTATCCGTGTTGGTTCTCCTTCTATTACTCGTCGTGGTTTCTCTGAAGCTGACGCGAAAGCTCTTGCTGGTTGGATGTGTGACATCCTAGATAACATGGGCGATGAGTCTGTTATCGAAGCAACTAAAGCAAAAGTACTAGAAATCTGTAAGCGTCTACCTGTTTACGCTTAATTTTTCTTCGTAGTGATTTGAAAGGCTCCTTCTGGGGCCTTTTTTGTATCTGGAGTTTAGTAAATGTGGCGAGAATACATGAACCGTAATTTGCTACAGTGAGGGATGATTAAGGAAGTTAAAGCAGCAGAAACAAAAAGACCAACACTAGGTTGGTCTTTTGGAAGAATATCGTTTTCAAATTATTATCTGAATTGTTTTGCTTCTTCTATAAATTCAAAACCCGCAGAGGCAAGTTTTGCAATAAGTGCATCTTTGTCTATTTCGTAGAAATTCACTACGCGGTCTAAATCCCCTGCGAAATCGTCACGTAATTTCATGTTGACGATGCTCATGAGCATGACAGGATCCATCTTTTGATAGTTCGCTAGGTTCATGCTTAGTCCTCGAAATCTGAGATAAGTAGATTTGCTGCAGCAAATGCAGCGCTGTCTCGTGTTTCTTTAGGGAGAGATTCATCTGCAGCAATATCGTTAAGTGTTTTCACTGCACAAGTGATCGCTTTAGGAATATAGCCTTGATCACCACTACCAATCTGAGAATACAGCTCACGAACTAAATCACAACAATCGTATACTTTCATCTTTATACCTAACCAAATGATAACTGCTCTCAATATACACATAGAGAAAAGCAAAAACAAAGCTGTTCTGATTAAGATCAGGATTAGTTTGTTCTTGCTCAATGTCTCATTTTGTATAGCGTTAAATTAACCAGATATCTGCTGTTGAAGTTGTTCTGTGACTTCATTTGAAAGCTGTAATTGTTTAGCCAACTCTTTGAGATAAGCTTTTTCCATAAAGTTTTGCTCATCAGCAACAATTAGTGAGGCTAAGTAAATTTCGCTGGCTTGTTGAGGTGAGGTAGCCAGTTGAGCTATCTCGCTTGGGTCTAGTGGCTTGTGAAGTTCTTCCGAGACTAGGCGAGTCAGTTGGTAATCGGCTCCCATGCTTTCGACAGCTTGTTCTATTTTTGCCATCTCATCTTCATCAACATGACCATCAGCTTTTGAAGCTGCGATCATAGAGCGCAAAATCAACACGCTATGGTTAGCATCGTTTTCATCAAATTGAGCTTGCTGAGGTTCGACAGGTTGACCTTGTTTTGATTGATGGTCGTTATAGACTTTGTACGCCAGTGCGCCTAAAGCCGCAACACTGCCCACACCTATGGCTTTTTTCCCCATCTTCTTAGTTTTCTTAGAGCCCATAAGCATTCCTAAGACACCACCACCTACAGCTCCTGCACCTAATGCGCTTAAGGTACTGGTGTTACTTGATTTACTTGAAAGAGGACTACTATTTGATAGAGAACTATTACTGAGTTTAGAGGAGCCTTGAGATAGCTTCTGTGCTCCCTGTTTAACTAAATCAGATTTAAGAGCTTGATTCAGTAGACTTTTGATATCCATAGATATCCTCCAACGTAATTATCTAAATGAGTGATGCGATCCAAATTAATAAGATCAATATACGGATTTAAAGATGAACAGGGGATTAACTTACGTTGTTTATTTTAGCTTGTGCTTGAGAGATGTAGGATTTGGGAAATAGTCGATATAAAAGGGTGGGGTTAAAAGGAAAGTATAAAAAAGGCCACCAAATGGCAGCCTTTTAAATCAAAAACTCTTTACTTAATGTGTAAGCAAGTACTTAAACTTAAGCAAGTTGAGCTTTAAGGTGTTCGATAACAGTGTCCATTGCGATAGCTTCTTTATCACCTGAACGACGGTTTTTGTATTCGAAGTTACCTTCGTCCATGCTGCGGTCACCGATAACGATAGTGTGAGGAATACCCACTAGCTCGATATCTTTAAACATAACACCTGGGCGCTCTTTACGGTCATCAAATAAAACTTCGATGCCCATAGCCGTTAATTCAGCGTATAGCTTCTCAGCGGCTTCTTTAACGCGTTCAGACTTGTGCATGTTCATTGGAACGATAGCTACTTGGAAAGGAGCTAGCGCTTCTGGCCAAATGATGCCGAATTTATCGTGGTTTTGCTCGATAGCTGATGCAACAACACGTGAAACACCGATACCGTAACAACCCATTTCTAGCGTAGTCGCCTTACCGTCAGGACCAAGAACATTACAGTTCATCGCTTTAGAGTAAGTGTTACCTAGCTGGAAGATGTGACCAACTTCGATACCGCGTTTAAGTTGAATAGTGCCTTGACCACATGGGCTAAGATCGCCTTCAACAACGTTACGTAGGTCTTCAACTTGAGCAAGCTCAACGTCACGACCCCAGTTGATACCGAAGTAGTGCTTACCGTCTACGTTTGCGCCAGCGCCGAAGTCGCTCATTACAGCAACAGAGCGGTCAACGATGAATGGTAGCTCTAGACCAACAGGACCTAGTGAACCAGGACCTGCACCAACAAGAGCACGGATTGCAGCTTCATCAGCCATCTCTAGTGGAGAAGCAACCTGTGGGAGGTTTTCTGCTTTCACTTCGTTAAGTTCGTGATCACCACGGATGATAAGTGCGATGATGTCTGCTTCAACATCGTCAGATGCTTTAACGAATAGAGTCTTAACAGTCTTCTCGATTGCTAGACCGTGCTGCTCTACAAGTTCTGCGATTGTTTTTGCGTTTGGCGTATCAACTAGTTCCATCTCTTGAGTTGGCGCTGCCGCTTCAGTTGTAGGAGCTAGTGCTTCTGCTTTCTCGATGTTCGCTGCGTAATCAGATTCAGAAGAGAATGCGATTAGATCTTCGCCGCTTTCAGCAAGAACGTGGAATTCTTGAGAGCCGCTACCGCCGATTGCACCAGAGTCTGCCAATACTGGACGGTACTCAAGGCCCATGCGGTCGAATGCTTTACAGTAAGCATCGTGCATCGCTTGGTAAGACTTTTCTAAGCCTTCTTTGTCGATATCAAAGCTGTACGCATCCATCATAGAGAATTCACGTGCACGCATTACGCCAAAACGAGGGCGACGCTCATCACGGAATTTAGTTTGAATTTGGTACAGGTTTAGAGGTAGCTGCTTGTAAGAGCTGATCTCGTTACGTACTAGGCTCGTCACAACTTCTTCTGCTGTTGGGCTAAGAACGAATGGACGAGAGTGACGGTCTGTGAAACGAAGTAGCTCAGGACCCATCTTTTCAGAACGACCAGTCTCTTCCCAAAGCTCAAACGGTTGAACAACGGGCATCAAGATTTCAACGGCACCTGCATTATCGATCTCTTGGCGAACGATATTTTCGACTTTACGCAGAACACGTAGACCGGTAGGTAGCCAAGTATATAAACCTGAAGCTAGCTTACGGATCATACCTGCACGTAGCATCAGCTGGTGGCTGATAACTTCTGCGTCGTTTGGAGTCTCTTTCACAGTAGAAAGAAGATAGTTACTGGTACGCATTTTATGGTATCCGTTTCATCATTGATAAAAGAAAACTTACTGTAGCCCTTTGCTACAATAAATCTGATTTAGCCGCATATAATATCAGCCTATTTCGAATCTCAAAAGCGCTCAATGTCAGTAACATTGATGAAAAACGCCTCAACAACGAATTTCACGTTAAGATCGAACAAATTTACTGCATATTCTTTATTGTCGGGCTTTCCCTTCTTATAAGCAGGTCGTGGGTCTTGTGCCAATACCTCTTTGATTACTTGCATAATATGGTGGGCGTTTGGGTGAGATTGCAGCTTATTAAGTGCGCATTCTGAAAAGTTGACATCTAAAGTCACTGGCTCATCAGCAGCAAACCCGCCTTGTGCATTTGGGATAGAGTCCGAGTAGGGGATATAAGGTTTTATATCGATGATCGGAGTCCCATCAACAAGATCGGCGCTACCCAGGTCAAGCCAAGTTTGGTTCCCTTTCTGTGTTATTCCCTTCAACTCCACTGCTGACATACCAATAGCGTTAGGTCGAAAAGTTGCACGAGATGCAAATACACCTATTCGTTCATTTCCTCCTAATCTGGGCGGTCGAACAGTAGGCTTCCAACCCGCTGCAATATTTTTATCAAACAAAAATAGTAACCATAGATGGGTGAACTGTTCTATACCGCGAACGGCTTCTGGTGAATTACTGTCTCCGATTAGCTCGACTCTGGAGTGCGCGCTGGGCGTTAATCTAGGCTGTCTAGGAACTGCAAATTTCTCTTTAAATGGGCTCTGAATATAGCCAATAGGTTCAATTGAATGCATCGGAAAGGCGCTGTTTTACGAGAAAGAATGCAAAGGTAGCACATTTTATCCCTTTACTTTTAATTGATAATGGTTATCATTTGGTATGTTATAACATTTCAAGTTAAGCCTAGAGGAAATTATGAAAGAAGGAATTCACCCAGACTACCGCCCTGTTGTATTTCATGACACGAGTGTAGATGAGTATTTTGTTGTTGGTTCAACTCTTAAAACTGACAGAACCATCGAATGGAAAGATGGGAAAACGTACCCTTATTGCACCTTAGATGTGTCTTCTGAATCTCACCCTTTCTACACTGGTAAGCAACGAGTTGTAAGCCAAGAAGGGCGAATTGCTAACTTTAAACGTAGATTTGGAAAGATCGTTAAATAAGGACATTAAAATGAAGGTATTAAGTTCACTAAAAAGCGCTAAAAATCGACACCCTGATTGCCAAATCGTAAAGAGAAAAGGGCGCCTTTATGTGATTTGCAAAACTAACCCGAGGTTTAAAGCGGTTCAAAAATGACCGTCAATATGATGTGACTCGTGTGTAAAAACGAGGGGAAAGTCAAACTTCATTTATTTGCCTGTTTTTCTTTTCCTTCGAGAGAAGCTTTACCAAATGTAGAGTGTATATTTATCGTACGGTGTGTCTTGTTGTTTAAAGAAATCAAAGAGTTATACTTTTAGTTATACCTCCGGTGAATGGATGGTTGTGAACTATAAATCTTAATTTTGTATTTAATTTAGATTTATTTGCTAATTAATTGTTTAAATTTAGTTAAGAATGCCTGCCTGTTACACATCTTGTAACATTTTGAGTTTCTAATTGATAATATTGTCGCGTACCCTTCGCTGGCAATTTGAACATTTTTGTCACAATTGCACAGGAATCACTACAAGGAGGGAACTGATGAGTTCATCAGCTTCAATAAAAAACAATTCGCCAAAGAAACCTATTTTTACCCGCTTTCTCGATGGCGTTGAATATTTGGGGAACCTTTTACCCCACCCAATCACTCTTTTCGCAATCTTCTGTGTCGCAATCCTAGTCTCTTCAGGAATTGCTGGTTACTTCGAAGTATCTGTAATGGATCCTCGCCCAGAAGGTGCTAGCGGTCGTGCTGCTGACGGCATGATCCACGTTGTAAGCTTACTTAATGCTGAAGGCTTACAACTAATCGTAACTAATCTAGTTAAGAACTTTGTTGGCTTTGCACCACTTGGTACCGTGCTTGTTGCCATGCTAGGTGTTGCGATCGCTGAACACTCAGGTCTATTATCTGCGGCAATGCGCGGCATGGTAATGGGCGCATCTCAGCGCATGGTTACTGTAACCGTGGTATTTGCTGGTATTATCTCTAACACGGCTTCAGAGCTAGGTTACGTAGTACTTATCCCTCTTGCAGCAATGCTTTTCCACTCATTGGGTCGTCACCCATTAGCAGGTCTAGCGGCAGCATTTGCTGGTGTATCTGGTGGTTATTCTGCAAATCTACTTATCGGTACGGTTGATCCACTGCTTTCTGGTATTACAGAAACCGCAGCACAAATGCTTGATCCTTCTTACTCTGTTGGTCCCGAATCAAACTGGTACTTCATGTTTGTTTCAACCTTCTTTATCTCTATTGCTGGTGCATTTGTAACAGAGAAGATTGTTGAACCTAAGCTGGGTAAATACAACGATGAAGACGCGTCTGAAGATCTTTCAAATGACTCAATGGGCAAGCTCACTGCTATTGAGAAGAAAGGTCTTAAATTTGCTGGTGTTGCAGTATTAATCGTTAGTGCGCTTTTAGCTTGGACTGTAGTTCCTGCTGACGGTGTTTTACGTTCAGAGGCGGGTACTATTTCAGGTTCTCCATTCCTGAAGAGTATCGTTGCGTTTATCTTTGTATTCTTTGCAATTCCTGGCTTTGTTTATGGAAAAATCACCGGTTCAATGAAAAATGACCGTGATGTGATTAATGCAATGGCAACGTCTATGTCTTCAATGGGCATGTATATTGTTCTAGTATTCTTTGCTGCGCAGTTTGTCGCTTTCTTTAAGTGGACGAACTTTGGTCAAGTAGTTGCTGTAGGTGGCGCAAGCTTCTTACAAGATATTGGCTTAACGGGTCCAATGTTGTTCTTCGCATTTATTTTAATGTGTGGTTTCATCAACTTGATGATTGGCTCGGCTTCTGCTCAGTGGGCAGTGACGGCTCCTATCTTCGTTCCTATGCTAATGCTAGTAGGCTACGCACCTGAAACGATTCAAGCGGCTTACCGTATCGGCGATTCAACAACCAACATCATTACACCTATGATGAGCTACTTCGGTCTTATCCTTGCGGTAGCAACTCGTTATATGAAGAACTTAGGTATTGGTACTCTAATTGCAACTATGTTGCCTTACTCTATGGTATTCATGTTCGGTTGGAGTATTTTGTTCTACTTATGGGTATTCGTCTTTGGTTTACCTGTTGGTCCGGGCGCCGCAACGTTCTACACGCCTTAATCAATTTTACTAGAGCAACACGCTTACTTTATCTGAGCTTCATGCTTATATAGCTTTATGCCTATATAACTAAGCTCTAAAATTGAGATAATAAAAAACCTGCACTTGATGCAGGTTTTTTGTTTAAACAGCCTGAATGATGAAACCAAAATTTAGCAGCTTTAGATTTCAATCAATTGAGTCTCTCAATAATTATGGATTAACGTTTAGCTAAAATTTTATCTAAATGGTTAGCAAATTCGCGTCGGTCTGTTTGAGATAATGAGCTTGGACCGCCCGTTTGAATTCCGCTTGAACGCATGGTGTCCATAAAATCTCGAATATTGAGGCGTGCTTTGATCGTTTCTTTAGTGTAAAGCTCACCTCGAGAACTCAGAGCTTGCCCTCCCTTAGTGATGACTTCGTCTGCGAGAGGGATGTCTGAAGTAATCACAAGATCACCTGGTTCTGTTCGTTTCACTATTTCATCATCAGCAATGTCAAAACCACTTGGCACTTGGATGGAATGTATATTGTTGCGCTTAGGGACAGGGACTAGATGGTTTGCAACAAAAGTACATTCAACTCCTGTTCTTTCGGCTGCACGAACGATGGTTTCTCTAATTACTTTTGGACAGGCATCGGCATCAACCCATATTTTCATGATTAATTCTCTTTATCTTGGGACATTAATTCAAAGTTCGAGTCTTAATACTTAAAACTAATGACCTTAAAATTGTATTTTATCGCTTATTTATCTGACAACTGAGCTTCTAGAGCTGTAATTCGTGCGGTTAAATCGAGCACCTGTTGCTCAAGTTGAGATACTCTGTTTATCTCGGGTTGCTCAGAAGCTGCCACTTCAATTTTGGGAATTCGGTTCGCACTTTTCCAGCTTTTAATGGTTGTGATAAGTGCAGGCATTGGAACTGAAGTGCTCATTCTCGCTTTAACCAGCGCAACGGTTGGTTCTTTTCCTTGCGCTTGCAGTCCTTCAAGCACGGCTCTTAATTCTTCTGAAACATCTTTAGTCAGCATGATAATGACCTCCATTTTCGTTGATACCGCATAATACTTGTTCTAGTGGTTTTTAGCGAATATCAAAAGCGCCCAAGGCTTGTGCGAGATCTCTTACAAAGGGTGTGAGAGAAAGTAAGTTTAGATATGGTGTAAATATACCGTAAAACACTAAGTTGCTGATTTTTAATTGTAATATATATTTAACAACTATTGCGTGTTCGGAAATGTGACCTGAATCTATTGTTTAAAATAGCCAATCACGTAAATTATATCTTGTCGGAAGGATACTGACACGGAACAGGAAAGCACCACGGATTTGGTCATCTTCAGGATGAAGATTTGGTTACTTAGGATTAGTAATCAAGCATGGAGTAAAGGACATTGTAGGGAAACAACAGTTAATAGGATGTTAGCTGCAACGGAATGACAATGGACACCTTTTGGATGAAGGTTTTGGAACAACATCAGGATGATGTAAAGGACACCGCTCACGGAACAAGTGATGTGCGCTAACTAGGATTGTTAGCTTTCAGGATGATTGGACACCGCTAGGACGGCGAAGTAAAGGAAAGAGCTGAAGGATTACAGCCACTATTATGGATGATGCATGGAGCATTAATAAGTAGCCGGACTGCTGCGAGTAAGACTATAGCCCTGACACTTCGGTGTCGGGGCTTTTCTTTTTCTGCTCCTTTAAAAACAAAGCCACGCTGTTTTATAAAGTTTAACTTGTCACTTTGAATACACGATTTATCACTGAAATAAACAGTCAACACAAGGAATGTGGAAATGACGATTGCAACTTCAAGAGCTTTACTCGTACCGTATACTGAACATTTAGAACACGATTTTATTTTATTAAATTGTTGTCCAATAAATCGATTAGAAATGAATGGTCCCCATACGCTTGCTTCAGCTAAGCGTGTCTTTGAAAACTTAATTACAGATAATCAAAGCTTTACACGAGCGATCATTGATAACAAAACTCGTGAATATATAGGGCACTTATTTGTGACACAAAGTGAAGGCAAGCATGAGCTAGGCTACATCATTAATAAAGAGTACTGGAATGAAGGTTTGGCGACAGAAGTTCTACGACCGTTTTTCACCATGGCTTGTTTTGAATTAGACTTATCCGAGGTTTTTGCGACAGTGAATATCGACCATGTACCATCGATTAAGTTGCTAGAAAAGTTAGGGTTTGTGCAACAAGAAGCCAAACAAGATCAGTTTGGCCCTTATTATTTATATCAATATTCAGCGTATGGAAGTAAAGCGACTACATCTTATGGGGCTGTAGCTCAAAGTGCATAGGTCGAAAGCCGATCATGACTAGTTTACCGTGGTAACAATCATCGCCCAAAGATGAAAACTCAAATTGGTAAACGGTGTGCCAGCGCCATTTTACTTTCATTGCGAGTTCATCTGGCATTTTCAATTTATGACCATTGAAAGCGACACTTAACAGTTGCAAATCCAGTTGCTTACATTTTTTCGCTATGGCTGATTTTGCCAATTCTGACTGCCTACGCTGCTGCCAAAAAAAGAAGCAGAAGAAGCAAAGCAGTAAAATCGCCAGTAGATTATCTATCATTCCTGATGTGTTCCTTTCATATAATCTGAAGCTTTCTCATTCAGCATCTAATACCTAATACCTAGTACCAAATATCAATACTTAAGCTTTTGCTGCTTGTTGAAGTTTGAGCAAAGCATTGGTTAACTCTGGAGATGGGCTTGAATTCAATAGCGGTAAAAAAATCATTCTTAATGCAGGGATCATAACGAGATCGGCAAAAAGTTGGTTAAACAGCGTTTGGTTACCTGTTTGAGCTAAGCGAAGCAGGAATTGCTCGGCAATGATTGGATCTTGCAGAGTTTGCCAACTACGACCCGCTAACCCAATAAGTACCTCTTGGTGGCTCAGTCTAGGGCTTGATAAGATTTGAGATATAACCGCATGGCTTATTGTGTTTTTAGCGCCTGATAGTGCACGAGCAAGGGCTGACAGTAAAAATAGATCTGGGTCTTGGCTGTTGATTTGATTTTCTGCTAAATCTTGGATGCGCCCTGCCAGTTTGTCGGAAATCTTCGTATGCTCTAAAGCACCTAGCGTTGCATATAATGGCTCGTTAGGCAGTTTTATTAATGCTTTACGTACCGCAACACCATTTTGCTGGCTACTTAGTCGAGCGCAGATATCGGTAATACCTTGTAACCCTACGGTTTGCCAGTTTTCCCAACCAAGCTCACCTGTGAAATAATGCTGAGCATGTTCGTAGTATTGGCTTGTCGGTAAATCTAGTTCAGCTCTTACTTGGCTGTGAAAGACTGCCATTTTGTCTTCAGATGGTTTGAACGTGTAGGGATTGTTAGATAATTTTTGTTGCTGATCTTCACTCATTTCACCACTTAGGCGGGTGCCCATAGCTTCAATAACAAACTTTAAAAAATTACCCACATCCCCTTGATTTAACAATCCACGTTCATCAAGTTTGAACTTTAAGAACCAAATCCAAGGTTGTTTTTCTGAATTCCAATAAGCAATTGCAAGATGAGCTTGTTTTTGAAGTGGAAACGGGTAGGGCTGCTTACCCTGTTCAACATCCGAAAATAGGCTGTTATCGACTTTTTGAATACGTCGACCAAGATCGTAAATATTATATTGGCTGCCGCTATTCTTAAGTAACTGGGTAAGAGTATGAATTGTTTCCATGAGTAATAAGGTCCTAACTTTCTTTACTAAATAGATGGTACTCTATGGCCCAATTTCAAGGTCACAAGACAAATTACTTGGTGAAAAATGACAGCTGCCGCAAAGTTATCTTCATTACTTGTTCAACTTAAGCAACAAATGCAAGAAGCGAAGTTATGGGAGACTCTCCCACCATCAGATCAAGCTTTAGCGAGTGTTGAACCATTTGCAATAGATACCTTACAGCCAGAGCAGTGGCTACAGTGGGTGTTTATTCAAAAGTTAAGTGAGATGCTCAAAGCTAATCAACCATTGCCTAAAGGTTTCTCAATATCGCCCTATTTTGATGAAGTGTGGAGATTAGAGCCGGCTCTGAGTGACATTCTGAAGACTTTAAATTTAATTGATGAGGTATGCGCGTAGTGTTAGAAATCATTTATCAAGATGAATACTTTGTTGCGGTCAACAAGCCCGCAGGGATGCTCGTTCACCGCTCTTGGTTAGATAAGCATGAAACTCAGTTTGTGATGCAAACACTGCGAGATCAAATAGGTCAGCATGTATTTCCACTTCATCGCCTAGATAGACCGACATCTGGAGTGCTTGTTTTTGCTCTTTCGAGTGAGGTGGCCTCTGAAGTAATGCCAATGTTTGCTAACCATGAGATGCAAAAGACCTATCATGCCATCGTACGAGGTTGGATAGAGGAAGGGGATACGCTCGATTACGCTTTAAAAGTTGAACTGGATAAAATTGCAGATAAGTTTGCTAAAGAGGATAAAGAGCCTCAAGAAGCGGTTACGGTTTACGAGCCTTTAGCTAAAGTTGAAGTGCCTTATTCTACTGGTCGTTTTCCTACCAGCCGTTATTGCTTAGTAGAGATGCTACCTAAAACGGGTCGAAAGCATCAATTAAGAAGGCATATGGCTCACCTAAGACACCCAATTGTAGGTGATACATCCCATGGTGACGGCAAGCATAACCGGTTATTTAGAGATGATTTAGATTCGCACCGTTTATTATTACATGCATCGGAATTACGTTTTATCCACCCTTTTACAGAAAAAGAGGTGATCATGACGGCTGGGCTAGACGAGACTTGGTTACGTTTATTTGAGACGTTTGGCTGGGAAGTGTCGATGGTGGATTTGAAAAACGGTCAGCGATAATGGCAATGATTTTCTACGCAAAACTATCAAATGCGACCTATAAAAAACAAGCAACACGGTAATTAAAACAGTCTAGAACTTAAAGCTACCTAAACATAAACGTTCATATCAACTAAACAGACGCTTAAAATAAAGGGTTAATGCTCAGTATTAACCCTTTATATATTTGGAATTCAAAAGCTTAAGTGGGTAAAGCCTACTTTAGTTTTTCTAAATCTGCTTCAATTTCGGCAATTTTACTCGAGACGACTTTTTCAAGATGTCTTAAATCAGTAAGAATCTTTTCTTTCACATCGACTTCAGCTTTAGGTGCTGGTTTTGTGATCTTATTTAATTCATCGATAACCAGCGTTAAATTACGGTTTATTTCAGTCACTTCTTTGTACTGATGGCTACCGCTATCAACCAGCACATTCTTGACTTGTCGTGGGTATTTGAATTTCACGCTTTTAGCGAAGAGTTCGCCTTTTTGCTTACGGAAATAAATTTTAAGGATGTCTTTGTGAGCTTCTTGACGAAGAGAGTAGCGTTCAATCTGTTTAGGTTCATGAATACCTAATCCAGTGAGGTTTGGAAACATAAGCGACCTCTAAATTTTTAGTGAAATACATCAATGTTATAAGTTGTGACAGAAATAATGTAGCAGCCAAATGGCGAGCTAGATAGCGCTTATCAGTATTATCGTTTAAGTTGTGGGCAAGATCGCTCTATACCTTACCCACTGTTTCAATTACTGATGTTTATATTTCCATACTCGTTAGATCATTATTTCGTATGCTCTTATCGATAAATAAACGGCTTAGTTATAATCATCAGTAACCAGTAACCAGTAACCAGTAACCAGCTAAGGTGCAAGCTCAGAAACGTTCTCGGTAAGCTTTTCTCTCAGAGCTTGCTCTTGCTCTTCAGATAATCGACCACCGGTATCACTGGTAAGAATAAATAAATCTTCAGCTCTTTCACCAATAGTGGTGATTTTCGCGCCGTGTAGATTGATATTAAGCTTGGAGAAAGTTGCACCGACATGAGCTAATAATCCTGGGGTGTCTAATGCTCTGAACTCCATGAGCGTACGCTTTTTATTCTTACTTGGTAGAAACTCAACCACCGTTTTTACGGTGAAATGCTGTAAATTCCTAGGTGTTTTTCTGGCCTTAATTTTTGTTGGGCGACCGTCTTCTAACACATGAGTTAGATGTTTAATGACCGCTTTATGGCGGCTTTCGTCAATGGCTTCACCATGTTGATCCAGCACCATGAAAGTATCAAGAACATGGCCATCTTTACTGATCATGACTTGAGCATCATGCACGTTAAAATTGCGTCTATCCAACTCAGCTACGACTGAAGCAAAAAGGGCGGGTTGATCTTTGCTGTAGACGAAGACTTCCGTACCACCACGAGTTGATTTCTTACTAATAAGAACAACTGGTTGATTTGGGTTTTTCTGACGAAGCAAGTGCTCACAATGCCAAGCAATCTGTTTGTGCGTATGTCTCAGGAAGTAGTCAGCTTTAAAGCGTTGCCAAAGCACTTCAATTTCACGAGCGGTGAACCCTTCTTTTCTTAATAGCGCCGACGCCATTTGCTGATTGTGGCGAATGCGATCTCGGACATCGACTGGGTTTTCTAGTCCTCGGCGTAGTGCTCGTTGAGTAGAATGGAAAAGCTCAGCAAGTAAGGTGCGTTTCCAGCTATTCCAAAGCTCTGGATTGGTTGCGCAGATATCTGCGACAGTTAAACAAACTAAGAACTCTAAACGCTCTTCATCTCTTACTTGTTTGGCAAATTCGGTAATGACTTCAGGGTCGTAAATATCTCGACGTTGAGCAGTCACAGACATTAACAAGTGATTTTGAACTAACCATGAAACGAGCTTAGCCTCTGGCTTAGAAAGCCCGTGTTCCATACAGAAATCATAGGCTTCAACCGCTCCAATTTCTGAGTGGTCACCTCCTCGACCTTTACCAATGTCGTGGAAAATTGCCGCAAGAATTAACAATTCTTTTTTATAGATGCGAGGATAGACTTCACAGCAAATCGGGTGACGATCTCGATTAGAAGCGTAGCTGAAACTATTGATGTGTTTTAGTAAGCGAATACTGTGCTCATCTACCGTATAAACGTGGAATAAATCAAATTGCATCTGACCTACAATTTGGCTCCACTGAGGCAGGTAGGCAGAAAGTACACCAAGCTTATGCATTAAACTGAACGCTTTATGTAAAGCATTAGGGTGGCGGACTAAATCCATGAATTTTTCACGAGCAGCGGGAATAGAATGTAGGAATTTATTTAGTCTACGTCTTGCGGTTCTCAGCTGACGAAGTGTCGGAGGGCTAACACCTTCGATCGAAGAGTCATTGGCAATGTGGATAAACATATCGAGGATGGTTTCAGGTCTTGCTTGGAATAGCGCAGGCTTACGAGCCTCGATAAGTGCCCCTCTACGTTGAAAATCTCCATCAATGATTTCAGCCTCTAGCGTAGCTCCACCATTGATAATCGCTTGATCAAATAATTTAAGTAGCATTTTGTTGAGTTCAGCTACGCGACGTAAGGTGCGGTAGAACTCTTTCATCATCATTTCGATGCCGCGGTTTCCTTCGCCTATGTAGCCTAAATGCTCGGCAACTTGGACTTGATGTGCGAAGGTTAGCCTGTTGTCGTAGCGGCGTAACTCAACGTGTAAAGCAAAGCGAACGCGCCATAAGAAATCCTGACACTCTACCAGTTCACGGTATTCGGCATCCGTTAGAAAGCCATATTTACTCATTTCTAGAAGTGAAGTTGCACCGAAGTGCCTGCGAGCAACCCAGCTCAACGTATGTATATCTCTTAACCCGCCAGGCGTTGATTTAATATCAGGCTCAAGATTGTACGTTGTATCATGGTAACGAGCATGTCGGCTTTTTTGCTCTTGAATCTTTGCGCGATAAAAAGTTTCGCTAGGCCAGAATGAGTCCGAATCTATTTTACGTTTGAGGATTTTAAAGGTGTCCTCACTTCCACAAAGTAAGCGAGATTCTTGAAGGTTGGTGGCAACGGTTAAATCTTCGCCTCCAATTTCAATGCACTCCTCAATCGTTCGAACTGCGTGACCCACTTCTAATCTTAAATCCCATAGCATGGTAATAAATTGGCTGACTTTCTCGCCTAATGCTGCTGGTAGCGTTTTCTTTGAAACAACGAGGATGTCGATGTCAGACAGTGGGTGAAGCTCTCCTCTTCCATAGCCCCCAACCGCAACCAAACTTATATGGGGTAAATCGCTGAAGCCAAAATGCCGCCACAAACGGTTGAGCAGCAAATCCATATACTCAGAACGACCAAGTACAAGATCAGTAACCGGGTGGTGGTTAAGAAATTCGTTTTTTTGATAGAGCGTAAAACCTTCTAACTGGCTTTTTAACACTGAAATATCAATTTGTTCATCAGTGAACGTGAGAGGAGATTGGTACGGCATTGTTTGCTATCCATGCAGGTCGAGATAAATTCAATTTAACAGATGTTGAACATGGAACAGAAGAGATTAGATAAAAAATATCCCCGCATGAGCGAGGATAGGGGAGTTACTATTCTAATAATGACCATCATGTGAGTTCTGATGGCTTATTAGTTTGTGATTTATACGTTTTTCATGATGCGTGGAATCGCGTCATCACTGCGTAAAGTCAGCACTTCACAGCCAGTTTCAGTGACAACTAAAGTGTGTTCCCATTGCGCCGAGTTCTTGCTGTCGCCAGTGTAGACTGTCCAGTTATCTTCATCGTCTAGGCTGCAACCGAATTTACCTGCATTAATCATTGGCTCAATGGTGAAACACATGCCTGCTTTTAACACAGTGCGGTCATTGTTTTTGTAGTGAACAACCTGAGGATCCTCATGAAATTCAGAACCAATACCATGACCACAGTAATCTTTAACAATTGAGAACTTCGCTCTTGGGTTGTTCTTGTTATTTGTTTTTATGTATTTCTCAATTGCTGTACCAACTTTACCCAGTTGTACTCCTGGTTTTACTTGGCGCATGCCTTCATAAAGCGCTTCTTGTGCCACCATGCATAGACGTTTGTTTGCAGGAGAGACTTCACCAACTAGGAACATTTTTGACGTGTCACCGTGGAAGCCTTGTGGACGAACACTAAGATCTGCATTCTCGTCATCAGGAACAATCACAGTGATGTCGACGTTAAGAATATCGCCGTCTTTTAAAACCGCTGGTTTCAACTGACCATTGCTGCCCATTTCATCTTGTGATGCTGGAATGCCATGGCAAACAACGTGGTTGATAGATGTGCAGATTGATTTAGGGAAACCATGATAGTCAAGTGGTGCTGAATATGCGCCTTTTGCTAGTGCGTACTCGTGACAGATCGTGTTCAGTTCCTCTGTTGTTGTACCCACTTGGATGTGAGGTTCAATCATTTCTAGGATTTCAGCGGCAAGCTTGCCAGCAACGCGCATCTTTGCTATTTCATCAGCAGTTTTAATTTTTACAGCCATTGTATGTCTCTTAAATTCTGTAGCACCTGAGTGTGCATATGGCGCTATTCTAGCAGTGCAGCATATAAGCGCAACAATCCGATAACCCGAGAAGGAAAGTGGTTTTAGATAATTGGCGTTTTATAGCAAATTTTAGGGACCGTCTAAGCGATCTATTTTGGGCTAAAGATTCGGTGTGATCTCATCGAGATTCTTATTTTTTTCTAGCCAAAGATAGACGAAATATGGTATAAAGCGCGCCGGACACAAGGACTGATTTCTCCACATTGGCGAATTAGGCTTTCTGTCTATACTAATTATCTTTAAATCACACACATTTCGACACATGCTCCGGGGTGCCTCAACAATAAAACTGCTTGTGCTTAAACAAGTAGATGTTAGGGGTCGGATTTATGGGAAATGTGGAGGCCTAACCCCATAGAGGATTTTAAAATGGCAACTGTATCAATGCGCGATATGCTTAAAGCTGGTGTTCACTTCGGTCACCAAACTCGTTACTGGAACCCAAAAATGAAGCCATTCATCTTTGGTGCTCGTAACAAAGTACATATCATCAACCTAGAAAAAACTGTACCAATGTTCAACGACGCTCTAGCTGAAATTGCTAAAGTTGGCGAGAAGAAAGGTAAAGTTCTATTTGTTGGTACTAAGCGTGCTGCATCTGAAGCTGTTAAAGAAGCTGCTATCAACAGCAACCAATTCTACGTTAACAACCGCTGGTTAGGCGGTATGCTAACGAACTACAAAACTGTTCGTCAGTCTATCAAGCGTCTGAAAGAACTTGAAGCGCAAGCTCAAGACGGTACTTTCGACAAGCTTACTAAGAAAGAAGCTCTAATGCGCACTCGTGAAATGGAGAAGCTAGAGAAGTCTCTTGGTGGTATTAAGAACATGGGCGGCCTACCTGACGCTCTATTCGTAATCGATGCTGACCACGAACACATCGCAGTTAAAGAAGCTAACAACCTAGGTATCCCAGTTTACGCTGTAGTTGATACTAACTCTAACCCAGACGGCATTGACTTCATCATTCCTGGTAATGACGATGCAATCCGTGCAGTACAGCTTTACCTAAACGCTGCTGCTGATGCGGTTAAAGAAGGCCGTAACAAAGATGTTGTTATCGCTGCTGCTGCTGAAAAAGACGGTTTCGTAGAAGCTGAATAATAGCGGCTCTGAGCCATATTTAGTTCATATTCGGCTGTCATTATAGATAGCTGAAACAAACTAAATACAGTCAATATCAGGGGCCATTTAATGAGGCCCCTGTTTTTTATCTTTTTTAGAATTAACTGAGGAATAGAGAATGGCAACTGTAACTGCAGCTCTAGTTAAAGAACTTCGTGAACGCACAGCTGCGGGCATGATGGAATGTAAAAAAGCGCTTGTTGCTGCTGAAGGCGACATCGAGCTAGCAATTGAAAACATGCGTAAATCTGGCGCAGCGAAAGCAGCTAAAAAAGCTGGTAACGTTGCTGCAGAAGGCACAATCATCATTAAAGAAGAAGCCGGCGTTGCTGCTCTTCTTGAAGTGAACTGCCAAACTGATTTCGTAGCTAAAGATGCAGGTTTCCTTGCATTCGCTAACGAAGTTGCTGAAGCTGCTCTAGCAGAGCGTTTAGATATCGTTGCACTTCAAGCTAAATTTGAAGACGCACGTATTGCGCTAGTAACTAAAATCGGTGAAAACATCAGCATCCGTCGCGTTGAGCTTGTTGAAGGTGTAGCACTAGCTTCTTACCGTCACGGCGAAAAAATCGGTGTTGTTGTTGCTGGTGAAGGCGAAGCTGAAACGCTTAAGCACATCGCTATGCACGTTGCTGCTTCTAAGCCTGAGTACGTTAACCCATCTGACGTACCTGCTGACGTAGTAGAAAAAGAGAAAGCTGTTCAAGTAGAAATCGCTATGAACGAAGGCAAGCCTCAAGAGATCGCTGAGAAAATGGTTATCGGCCGTATGAAGAAATTCACGGGCGAAGTATCTCTTACTGGTCAAGCATTCATCATGGAACCTAAGAAAACTGTTGCTGACATTCTTAAAGAGAAAGGCGCATCAGTATCTACCTTCGTTCGTTTAGAAGTTGGTGAAGGTATCGAGAAAGCTGCTGAAATGAGCTTCGCAGACGAAGTTGCAGCGGTACAACAAGGTTAATCCTTAGTGTATTGATTGAATAAAGACCGTGGCCATTGCTACGGTCTTTTTATGACTAGTACTTTTTCAACGAATATTAGGTCATATTTTAGAATTTAGCCGTTATGAATGAAAATTGCTTTGAGCATTTAGTTTTCATCCATGACTGTTAATCATCAACTTTTTGAAAGGTAAACTCCATGACTACGAACCCTAAACCAGCGTATCAACGTATCCTGTTAAAACTTAGCGGTGAAGCCCTACAAGGCGAAGAAGGTTTTGGTATTGATCCAACGATCCTTGATCGTATGGCTCAAGAAGTGAAAGAATTGGTAGAACTTGGTGTTCAAGTTGGTGTGGTTATCGGCGGTGGTAACCTTTTCCGTGGTGCAGGCCTTGCTGAAGCTGGCATGAACCGCGTAGTAGGCGACCATATGGGTATGCTTGCAACGGTAATGAACGGTCTTGCAATGCGTGATGCTTTGCACCGTGCCTACGTAAACGCACGTGTAATGTCTGCTATTCCGCTTAAAGGTGTGTGTGACGATTACAACTGGGCAGATGCAATCAGCCAACTGCGCCAAGGTCGCGTTGTGATCTTCTCTGCTGGTACAGGTAACCCATTCTTCACTACAGATTCTGCTGCGTGTCTACGTGGTATCGAAATTGAAGCTGACGTAGTTCTAAAAGCGACGAAAGTAGATGGTGTATTTACAGCTGACCCAGTAGCAAACCCAGACGCAGAGCTGTATGATACTTTGTCTTACAACACTATTCTTGAGAAAGAATTGAAAGTAATGGATTTGGCTGCATTTACACTAGCTCGTGATCATAAAATGCCAATCCGTGTATTTAACATGAATAAACCAGGCGCACTACGTCGCGTGGTTATGGGTGAAACTGAAGGTACATTAATCAGCGATGCTGACTAATTTTTCGGGCCTACTGAGGTTTACACTTTGGTAGGCTTATCCTTATCACTCCAAATAAAAAGCTTTCTTGAAGAAAGAACATAATCAAGGTGAAATTGTGATTAACGAAATCAAAAAAGACGCTCAAGAGCGCATGGTAAAAAGTGTTGATGCACTCAAAAACAGCCTGCAAAAGATTCGTACAGGTCGTGCTCACCCGAGCCTACTTTCTGGTCTGACTGTTGAGTACTACGGTGCACCAACGCCTTTGACCCAAGTTGCTAACGTTATTGCTGAAGACGCACGTACTCTAGCGATCACTGTATTTGATAAAACACTGACGCCTCTTGTTGAAAAAGCAATCATGTCGTCTGACTTAGGTCTAAACCCTATGTCTGCTGGTACAGTTATCCGTGTTCCACTTCCACCGCTAACGGAAGAGCGTCGTAAAGACCTAGTTAAAATCGTTCGTGGCGAAGCTGAAGGTGGTCGTGTTGCTATCCGTAACATCCGTCGTGACGCAAATGGCGATCTAAAAGCACTTCTGAAAGACAAAGAAATTTCTGAAGATGAAGATCGTAAAGCACAAGACGAAATTCAAAAGCTAACTGATGCTGCAGTAAAAAATGTAGATGAAGTACTAGCTGGTAAAGAAAAAGAGTTGATGGAAGTTTAATTTTCCTTATTCTTTATGTTGGAAAAACGCTGCACTCACACAGTTCAGCGTTTTTTTATGCTAATCTGTCCAGCTGTTAGAATGTAGTTCACTCTTTATGCATAATTCTCAAGTATTCTCAGATTCCCTTCCTAAGCATATTGCTATCATTATGGATGGCAATGGTCGTTGGGCTAAAGCTCAAGGCAAGCCACGTGTCTTTGGTCATAAAAATGGCGTAAAAGCAGTCAGAAAAACCATTTCTTCAGCCGCTAAACTAGGTATTAAAGCTGTCTCTTTATTCGCTTTTAGTAGTGAAAACTGGCGTCGACCTGAAGCTGAAGTTGGTGTGTTGATGGAGCTTTTTATTACCGTTTTATCCAGCGAAGTAAAAAAGCTACACAAAAACAACTTACAACTTAGAGTTATTGGCGACAAAAGTCGCTTCAATGAACGTTTACAAAAAAAAATTGAAGAAGCTGAAACTCTAACCAGTACTAATACCGGTATGGTTATTAATATTGCTGCTAATTATGGTGGTAAATGGGATATCCAGCAGGCGGTGAAATCGATTTCTCAAAAAGTACAAGCTGGGAGCTTAGATGTAGAGGCTATTGACGAGTCTTTGATTACACAGCATCTAACCATGTCTGATATTCCAGAAGTTGATCTGTTGATTCGTACTAGTGGTGAATGCCGAATTAGCAATTTTATGCTGTGGCAACTCGCTTATGCCGAGATGTATTTTACGGAACAATACTGGCCTGATTTTAATGAAGATAGCCTTGTTGAAGCCGTTACTTGGTTTATTAATCGAGAGCGTCGATTTGGATGTACAGGCGAACAAGTCAAAGCATTGATGGAAACCGAATAAGGATTTATAAGTTTGAAACAACGAATTATTACAGCGTTGATTTTAGCTCCCCTAGTTATTCTAGGCATTTTTGAGTTAGCTCTGCCCCATTTTATTTTGGCCCTTGCTGCCATAACCATTTTAGGCTTTTGGGAGTGGACTCAATTTGTTGAAAGCAAATCTCGATATCTCGCACTTGTACCTACTGTTGCTATTAGTGCGCTTAGCCTCGTATTTATCCCCTTCGATGCATTCAGTTTAAATGACATTTCAAGTGCCCATTATGCCATCTTAAGTGCTGGGTTTATCTGGTGGATAATAGCCAGTGGATTAGCCATTAGCTATCCTAAATCTTTACCTTCATGGCAACAATCAACGGTATTGAGGCACAGCTTTGGTCTGCTAACATTACTCCCATTTTTTTGGAGTATCATTATTTTAAGAGCGACAAATATCAGCGTAGACCCTTACCACGGCGCAAAGTTAGTGATGTTTGTTTGTTTTATCGTTTGGGCTGCTGATAGTGGAGCGTACTTCACTGGAAAGAGTATTGGTAAACGAAAAATGGCGCCATCGGTCAGCCCTAATAAGACTATTGAGGGTTTAATTGGCGGAATTATCACTGCTTTAGTCATTGCGTGGATCTTTGCTGGCGTGTTTGATATTCAATTTACTAGCCCTGTTCACATGGTTGTTATTACATTAATAACTGTAGTGATTTCTGTGCTTGGCGACCTTGTTGAAAGTATGTTCAAACGAGTCTCCGGGATAAAAGACAGCAGTAATCTTATTCCAGGCCACGGTGGCATATTAGATAGAATTGACAGTTTAACCGCTGCTTTCCCTGTCTTTGCTCTGCTTTATCTAGCATTCTAATAAATAAGGGCAGGCATTCTGCCCTTTATTACATCTCAACGGTCATACGCAATGCGATATATAACGATTCTTGGCGCTACTGGTTCTATAGGAACGAGTACATTAAAAGTTGTTGAACAAAATCCTCAGCAATATTCAGTAATTGGTTTAGCAGCTGGCTCCAATGTCGAGAAGATGATCGAATTGATCGACAGATGGAAGCCTAAGTATGTCGCTATGGCTTGTCCTGAAGCCGCTAGCAAGCTAGCTGATACTCTCAAATTGAATAACCTTGATACCTCAGTTCTTTCAGGACCGGAAGGAATGTGTCAGATTGCTTCTCTTGAAGAGTCCGATACTGTTATGGCTGCAATTGTTGGCGCTGCTGGGTTACTTCCAACAATGGCTGCAGTAAAGGCTGGTAAGAGAGTGTTACTTGCCAATAAAGAAGCTTTGGTTATGTCTGGTCAGCTATTTATTGATGCAGTTAAACAATATGGTGCGGAGCTTCTGCCTGTAGACAGTGAGCATAATGCAATTTTTCAATGCTTAAGTGAGAAGGTTCAGACGAATTTAGGCTATTGTGATCTTAAAGAGCATGGTGTTAACCATATTTTGCTGACAGGCTCTGGCGGACCTTTTAGATACACTGAAGTTAAATACCTCGATACTGTCACCCCAGAGCAAGCTATTGCTCATCCTAATTGGTCGATGGGTCCCAAGATATCTGTAGACTCTGCAACCATGATGAACAAAGGCTTAGAGTTTATCGAGGCTAAGTGGTTATTTAATGCTTCCGAGGAGCAGTTAAAAGTCATTATTCACCCACAGTCTGTTATCCATTCCATGGTTCAATATAAAGATGGCTCTGTCCTTGCGCAGATGGGGGAGCCAGATATGGCAACGCCTATTGCTTTATCTCTATCTTACCCTGATAGAATTGAGGCCGGCGTTCAAGCTTTAGATTTTACAAAAGTGGGTGAGTTAACTTTTCTTGAACCTGATTTTGCACGCTATCCTTGCCTTAAATTGGCAATAGATGCTTGCTATAAAGGCCAACATGCTACCACTGCAATTAATGCAGCCAATGAGATTGCTGTTGATGCTTTTTTAAACTCTGCAATTAAATTTACACAAATTGCCATGATCAATGAGCATGTAATGAACAAAGTCTGCGAACAATATGGCTCTGATGAGTTAGATAGCTTGGAAAGCTTGATAGAGCTAGATAATATATCGCGTAAATTTGCCGTTAAATATATTGAAGAGAATCTATCATGACCGGAGTTTTGTGGAACTTTGCCTCCTTTATAGTCGCTCTGGGCATTCTGGTTGCCGTGCATGAATATGGTCATTTTTGGGTAGCTAGACGCTGTGGCGTAAAAGTTGAAAAATTCTCAATTGGTTTTGGTAAATCAATTTGGAGTAAAGTTGGACGTGACGGCACTGAATATAGCCTTTCTATTATCCCTCTAGGTGGGTACGTGAAAATGCTAGACAGCCGGGTCGATGATGTCCCAGCTAGCCAACATCAATATGCTTTTGATAAAAAGCCTTTGTGGAAGCGAAGCTCAATCGTTGCTGCGGGACCTGCATTTAATTTTATTTTTGCTATTTTTGCATATTGGCTTGTTTTCCTCATCGGTATTCCTGCGGTAAAGCCCGTTATCGGTGAAGTTACTCCTCAGTCTATTGCAGCACAGTCAGGAATTGAAACGGGAATGGAACTTAAATCTATTTCAGGAATCAAAACCGCTGATTGGGAATCTGTAAATATGGGTTTGATTTCTCATATCGGTGACGAATCAATAGCAATGACTGTAACCTCACCTGATAATATTGGTGTAGAACAGCAAATAGTGGTTGATACTTCTGAATGGAAATTTAACCCAGAGACAGAATCCGCGATGGGATCATTAGGCTTTTTGCCTTACACCCCTGAAATATCAACCGTATTAGCTCAAGTGATTGAAGATGGTGCAGCTAAGCAAGCTGGCTTTGAGGCGGGAGATAATATAGTTGCAATCGATGGACAGAAGATTGAGCGCTGGCAGTCAGTTGTTGAGCTTATTCGTTCTAATCCCAATAAAACTATAGAAGTAGTTGTATTGCGAAATGGGTATGAAGTCGAGCTGGCTTTGACCCCAAATAGCCGTAACGCAGCTGACGGTACAAGTATTGGTTATGCTGGCATTGCTCCTGAAGTCGCAGAGTGGCCTGAAAATTATCGCTTTGAATTACAATTTGGTGTAATTGAATCTATTGGCAAAGCGATAGATAAAACTGGGCAAGTCATTGGGCTTACCGCGAGTATGCTAAAAAAATTAATTGTTGGCGATGTAGGTCTCAATAATTTGAGCGGACCGATTTCAATTGCTAAAGGTGCAGGCACTACTGCTGATTATGGATTGGTGTACTTTTTAGGCTTCTTAGCCTTAATAAGTGTCAATTTAGGTATTATAAATCTAGTTCCACTGCCGATGTTAGATGGTGGGCATTTACTCTTTTTCGCTATTGAAGCAATCACTCGTAAACCAGTACCTGAAAAAATTCAGGAAATGGGATATCGACTGGGAGGGGCGATTATTTTCTCCCTCATGGCTCTAGCAATATTTAACGATTTTACTCGTCTGTGAATGGTTTCTCACAGGCTTTAGTAGTAGCAAGGAATAATTAGAATAAGTATGGCGATTAAGAAAATCCTGTTCGCAAGCCTCTTGGCCACAAGCGTCGCTGCGAACGGCTCACAAAATTTTGTAGTTCAAGATATTCAAATTGAAGGCTTACAGCGTGTTGCTTTAGGTGCGGCTTTATTGAAGATGCCAGTTCGTATTGGTGATGAATTAAGCCCGAATGATGTGTCAGAAATTATTCGAGCATTATATGCCTCTGGTAACTTTGAAGATGTAAAAGTACTGCGCGATGAAGGGGCTTTGATTGTTCAAGTTAAAGAGCGACCAACAATTGCCAGCATTTCATTCTCAGGAAATAAAGCGATAAAAGAAGAGCAACTTCAACAGAACCTAGATGCTTCAGGTGTACGTGAAGGTGAAGCTTTAGATAGAACGACGTTAAGTAATATCGAAAAAGGTCTGGAAGATTTCTACTACAGTGTTGGTAAGTACAACGCAACGGTAAAGGCGGTTGTTACTCCACTACCTCGTAATCGTTCAGATCTAAAATTCATTTTTACTGAAGGTGTATCTGCAAAGATTCAGCAAATAAACTTCATTGGTAATGAAGTTTATTCAGATGCTGATTTACTTGGTCGCTTCAACTTAAATGTAGATGTTGCTTGGTGGAACTTCCTGGCTGATGAAAAATATCAGAAGCAAGTATTAGCTGGTGATATTGAGGCTCTAAAATCTTACTACTTAGATCGCGGTTACTTGAAGTTTAAAGTCGACTCTACTCAGGTTGCGATCTCTCCAGATAAGAAAGGGGTTTACATTACCCTTGGGCTTGATGAAGGTGAAGCTTACACGGTAAAAGATGTCTCTTTTCGTGGTGAGCTAATCGGACGTGAAGATGACTTTAAAGCTCTGGTTCCATTTGAAGATGGTGATACCTATAACGGCTCTAGAGTGACAAGCTTAGAAGAGGACGTGAAGCGAGTTCTTGGTGAATCTGGCTATGCATATCCTCAGGTTCGCACTATCCCTGAATTTAATGATGAAACAAATGAAGTATCACTTGTTATCAATGTTGAAGCTGGAAGTCGTATCTATGTACGCGATATTCGTTTCTCAGGGAATAACTCAACGAAAGATGAAGTTTTGCGCCGTGAAATGCGTCAAATGGAAGGTAGTTGGTTAAACTCGAAAGCTATTGATACAGGTAAAGGTCGTTTGAATCGTTTAGGTTTCTTTGAAACGGTTGATGTACAAACGGTTCGAGTGCCTGGAAGTGAAGACCAAGTCGATTTGGTTTACAACGTCAAAGAAGCAAACTCTGGCAGTGTAAACTTTGGTGTCGGCTACGGTACTGAGTCAGGTGTGAGTTTCCAGGTTGGTTTACAGCAAGATAACTTTGCAGGCTCTGGTGATCGTGTTGGTATCAGCGCGATGATGAATGATTACCAAAAAAATGTAAGCTTGGACTATCGAGACCCTTACTGGACGCTAGATGGTGTAAGTCTTGGTGGTAAGATTTTCTACAATACATTTGAAGCTTCTGAAGCGGGTATTGTTGACTATACCAATGAAAGTTATGGCACAAGCTTAACATGGGGTTTCCCTATGGATGAGCTGAATCGTATTGACCTTGGTGTTGGTTATACGCATAACAAGATCGGTAATGTCCCGACTTATATTCAAGTTGAACAATTTGCTAAAAGTATTGGTCAGTATGGTGATGAAAATATTTTAGTAAACGATTTTGATGTCAATATCTCTTGGACACGTAATAACTTAAACCGTGGTTTTTTCCCAACGGCTGGTAACCATCAACGTGCGTTCTTTAAAATGACGGTACCTAGTTCAGATGTTCAATATTTTAAAGCGCAGTATGATGTAAAACATTACATTCCCCTGACCAAAAAGCATGAGTTCACTCTGTTGATGCGTGGTCGTTTAGGCTACGGTAATGGTTATGGTCAAACGGATGGTAACGACAACTTGTTCCCATTCTATGAGAACTACTACGCAGGTGGCTTTACAACTTTACGTGGTTTTGGTTCGAACTCTGCAGGTCCAAAAGCTGTGTATGCTGATGGTGGCGGTAATAACCCTAACCACACATCGGTAACCGATGATTCTGTTGGTGGTAATGCAGTAGCATTAGCAAGTTTAGAACTTATTGTTCCAACACCATTTGCGTCTGATGAAGCTCGTAGCCAAATTAGAACCAGTGTCTTCTTCGATATGGCTAGTGTCTGGGATACTGAGTTTAATTATCAAAGCAGTAGTCAGATAACATCTGGTGGTCAGTATTATTACGATTACTCAGATCCAACGAACTACCGAGCTTCATATGGTGCAGCTTTACAGTGGATGTCACCAATGGGACCACTTGTTTTCTCAATTGCTAAACCAACAAAAATTTACGAAGGTGATGATGAAGAATTCTTTACATTCACCATTGGTAGAACTTTCTAAAATTTAAAGGACAATATTTTGAATAAAATGATTAAAGCAGCAGGCCTAGGTCTTGTAGTACTGAGTTCATCTTTCTTTGCAACAGCTGCAGAAGCTGCACAAAAAGTTGGATATGTTAACACTGCTCAAGTATTTCAAGCTTTGCCTCAGCGTGAAGTTGTTCTTCAGAAAATGCAGGAAGAATTTAAAGATAAAGCGGCAGAGCTTCAAAGCATCCAAGTAGAAGCTAAAACTAAAATTGAGAAGCTGAAGCGTGATGGCGAGCTACTAGGGCCTGATGAAGTAGAAAAACTTCGTATCGAAATTGGTCAACTAGACAGCAAGTATAAAATTAAAGCTCAGGCTTTAGAGAAAGCGAGCCAACGTCGCGAAGCTCAAGAAAAGCAAAAACTGTTTAAAGTAATTCAAGATGCTGTGCAAAAAGTAGCTGAGAAAGAAGGCTACGACCTTGTTGTGGATATTCAAGCAATGCAGTACGGCAAACCTGAATACAATATCTCTGAAAAAGTAATCAAAGCACTGAAATAATTTATGAAAAATCTGACTTTAGCCGAAATAGCAACAATCACTGGTGGTGAACTTCACGGTGATGGTGATGCGATCATCTCAGCAATCGCTCCAATGGATAAAGCAAAAGAAGGGGATATTACATTCCTTTCTAATGCTAAATACAGTAAGCATTTAGCAAGTTGTAATGCATCAGCCGTAATGGTTAAGTCTAGTGAATTAGAGCTATGTTCTAGTAACGCAATTGTTGTCGATGACCCGTATATTGCTTTTGCAAGGGTGTCACAGGTTATGGACACCACACCGGCTCCCGCTTGTGAAATCGCAGACTCTGCCGTTATTGCAAGCACTGCGACTATCGGTACTAATGTTTCAATTGGCGCTAATGCTGTGATTGAAACTGGTGCTGTACTTGGCGATAACTCTGTTATTGGAGCCGGGTGTTTCATTGGTAAGAATGCAAAAATTGGGGCTGGAACTAAGCTTTGGGCAAACGTCAGTATCTACCATGATGTGGTTTTGGGTGAAGCTTGTTTAGTTCAATCAAGCACTGTTATTGGATCTGATGGTTTTGGCTATGCGAATGAAAAAGGCGAGTGGATTAAGATTCCACAAATTGGCTCTGTTCAAGTAGGCAATCGAGTTGAGATTGGTGCGTGTACTACTATAGACCGTGGGGCTCTGGATGATACGATTATCGAAGATAACGTTATTCTTGATAACCAACTTCAAATCGCCCATAACGTGCACATCGGATATGGTTCAGCGATTGCGGGTGGTACTATTATTGCTGGCAGTACAAGCTTAGGTAAATACTGCATAGTTGGTGGTGGTTGTGTAATTAATGGACACATTGAAATCACAGACGGAGTCACAATTACTGGAATGGGGATGGTGATGCGTAATATTACTGAAAAAGGTATGTACTCGTCTGGCATTCCATTGCAATCCAATAAAGACTGGCGCAAGACAGCAGTTCACGTCCATCGTATTGATGAAATGAACAAGCGTTTAAAAACTGTCGAAAAGCAAATCGAAAAGAATGTGGAATCATAATTCCATTTTCTAATAAAAGGCTCGCGAAAGGCGGGCCTTTTTCGTTTATAATCCTCATAATTGAATAAAGAATCCAAATAGGAATACGACTTTGACTACTGAACAGAAAACGATGAATATTACTGAAATTCAGGAGCTACTTCCTCATCGCTACCCATTCTTAATGATTGATCGTGTGACTAACTTCGATGAAGCTAAAACGCTAACAGCTATTAAGAATGTCTCTGTGAATGAGCCTCAATTCACTGGCCACTTTCCACAATTACCAGTATTCCCAGGTGTTCTAATTTTGGAAGCTATGGCTCAAGCGACTGGCTTATTGGCATTTAAATCGTTTGGTGCGCCATCTGAAAATGAACTGTACTATTTTGCGAGTGTCGATAAAGCTAAATTCCGTAAGCCTGTTGTTCCTGGTGACCAGCTAGTGATTGAAGTTGAATTTTTGAAAGAACGACGTGGTATTGCTTCATTTACTGGTGTTGCCAAAGTTGACGGCGACGTGGTGTGTTCAGCTGAACTTAAGTGTGCTCGTAGAGAGTTTTAATATGATTCATGAAACCGCAAAAATTCATCCAGCAGCCGTAATTGAAGGTGATGTGACTATTGGTGCTAATGTGTCTGTAGGTCCATTTACTTATATTGCGGGTAATGTAACGATTGGTGATGACACTGAAGTGATGTCACATGTTGTAATCAAAGGTCACACTACGATTGGTAAAGAGAACCGAATTTTCCCTAATGCGGTTATCGGCGAAGAAAACCAAGATAAAAAATACGGTGGCGAAGAAACAACGGTAGTGATCGGCGATCGTAACGTGATTCGTGAAGCCGTTCAGATCCACCGTGGTACGACTCAAGACAAAGCAACCACAGTGATTGGTGACGACAACTTACTTTGTGTAAATGCTCACGTAGCGCATGATGTTATCGTTGGTAACCACACTCACATTGGTAACAACGCTATCCTTGGTGGTCACGTTACAGTTGGTGATTACGCTGGTGTTATGGCTCTTTCTGCGATTCACCCGTTTTGTTCTATTGGTGCTTATGCTTACATTGGTGGCTGTTCTGCTGTTGTGCAAGATGTGCTTCCATATGTACTTGCTCAAGGTAACCACGCTGCGCCATTCGGTCTTAACCTAGTGGGCTTGAAGCGTAACGGTTTTGAGAAACCAGAAATCCGAGCACTACAGAAAGCGTACAAAGAGTTATACCGTTCAGGTAAAACTTTAGAGGAAGCTAAGGTCACTCTTGCTGAGATGGCAGAAGAGTTTCCTTCAATTAACCCTATGTTGGATATGCTTGAAAGTTCAGAACGCGGTATTATTCGATAGCGATTTGAATTGGAGTAAAGAAAAGATCGCCTACTATTGAGCGATCTTTTTTGTTTTAAGCTTGGATGAAATTAGGAAGAACAATGACACAACAGCAGTCTCAAACATTATCTGCAGACATTAATGTAGACTCTAGACCAATAAGAGTTGGTATCGTCGTGGGTGAACTTTCTGGTGATACCCTAGGTGAAGGTTTCATCAAAGCGATCAAATCCAAATACCCTAACGCAGAGTTTGTTGGTATCGGTGGTCCTAAAATGAATGCGTTAGGCTGCGACTCTCTTTTTGATATGGAAGAGTTAGCTGTTATGGGGTTAGTTGAGGTATTAGGTCGATTGCCTAGGCTGCTGAAAGTTAAAGCCGAACTGGTTAAGTATTTTACTCAAAACCCACCAGACGTTTTTGTTGGTATCGATGCTCCTGATTTTAATCTGAGACTTGAATTAGATTTGAAAAATGCGGGTATAAAGACGGTTCATTATGTGAGCCCTTCAGTGTGGGCTTGGCGTCCGAAGCGAATTTTCAAAATTGATAAAGCAACGGATCTGGTTCTTGCATTTTTACCCTTTGAAAAGGCTTTCTACGACAAATATAACGTTGCATGTGAGTTTATTGGTCATACATTAGCTGATGCGATTCCATTACAGTCGGACAAACACCAAGCTCGTGAATGCTTACAGTTAGAAACTGACAAGCAGTGGGTAGCCGTTTTACCAGGCAGCCGTGGTGGTGAAGTAGCATTAATTGCTAAGCCATTTATTGAAACTTGCCAACGCATTAAGCAAAAATATCCCGAGATAGGTTTTGTAGTTGCAGCCGTTAATGAAAAGCGTAAACAGCAGTTTATAGATATTTGGCGAGCAACAGCCCCTGAATTAGATTTTGTTATCGTTGAAGATACGGCGCGTAATGTCATCACAGCAGCGGATGCGGTATTGCTTGCATCAGGAACGGTTGCATTAGAATGTATGTTGATCAAACGCCCTATGGTTGTGGGTTATCAAGTTACTAAACTCACTGGGTGGATAGCTCAGAAGTTGTCGATTACAGAGTTTGTGTCTCTTCCAAATGTTCTAGCCGGTGAAGAGTTAGTTAAAGAGTTCATTCAAGAAGAGTGTCATCCAGATTTCTTGTATCCAGCAATGGATAAGGTGCTTTCTAATGATAATTCTGAATTGATAGCGAAGTTTACTGAAATGCATCAATGGATCAAAAAAGATGCCGATCAACAAGCTGCGAACGCAGTTCTAAAATTAATAGAGAAATAAAATGGCAGCGAAAGATAAAAAAGAACTTCCACCTTTTGAATATCCATCAGGTTATCAGCTGATTGCTGGTATTGATGAAGTTGGAAGAGGTCCTCTGGTCGGGGATGTTGTGACTGCTGCTGTTATTCTTGATCCAAACAACCCAATTGAAGGGTTGAATGACTCCAAAAAGCTCTCTGAGAAGAAGCGACTTGCCCTTTTCCCAGAGATCAAAGAAAAGGCGTTAGCTTGGTCTGTTGGACGATGTTCTCCACAAGAAATTGACGAATGGAACATTTTGCAAGCAACCATGATCGCAATGCAAAGAGCGATAGCAGGGTTAGCTACTCAGCCTGATCTTGCTTTAATTGATGGTAATAGGGTACCTGATTTACCAATGGATGGTATTGCCGTTGTAAAAGGCGATTTAAGAGTCGCGGAAATCAGTGCCGCTTCAATTATTGCGAAAGTAGTTCGTGACCAAGAGATGGAAGAATTAGATAAGCTGCACCCGGAGTTTGGCTTTGCTAAGCATAAAGGTTATCCGACTAAAGCGCATTTTGAAGCAATTGAGAAACATGGCGTAACCGAGCATTACCGTAAAAGTTTTAAACCGGTTAAGCGTATTTTAGGTTTAGATTAACCTTGTTTAGCCAGTAAGTAAAAAAATAGAATACACCCAGTTAGAACCCTAGGCGAGAACGTCTAGAACTCAGGAATAATAATGTCAGATCCGAAATTTGTTCACCTGCGCGTACACAGTGATTTTTCAATGGTGGATGGTCTCTCTAAAGTGCCACCCCTTGTTAAAAAAGTCGCTGAAATGGGCATGCCAGCATTAGCTCTTACCGACTTCACTAACCTTTGTGGTTTGGTGAAGTTTTACGGTACTGCCCATGGGTGTGGGGTTAAGCCAATCATTGGTGCAGATTTCTTAATGCAATCCGCTGAATTTGGTGAGGAGCTTACTAAGCTCACAGTATTAGCTACCGACAATAAAGGTTATAACAACCTCACATTATTGATTTCTAAAGCCTATTTGAGAGGTCATGTTCAGCATCAACCTGTCATAGATAAAGAATGGTTGGTTGAGAATGCAGAAGGGCTGATCATTTTATCTGGTGCTAAAGAAGGTGAAATTGGTAAAGCTCTTTTAAAAGGTAACCAAGAATTGGTTGAAAGCTGTGTTGAGTTTTATCAAACACATTTTGCCGATCGCTTCTACCTTGAATTAATTCGAACTGGACGCCCAGACGAAGAGTCTTATCTGCATTTTGCCCTAGAGTTGGCAGAGCAAGCTGAACTTCCTGTGGTTGCTACCAATGAAGTTGTTTTTCTAACAGAAGACCTATTTGACGCGCACGAAATTCGTGTTGCGATTCATGACGGTTATACCATTGTTGATCCTCGCCGACCTAAGAACTATAGCCCGCAGCAATATCTTCGAACTGAAGAAGAGATGTGCGAACTGTTTTCTGATATTCCTGAAGCTTTAGAAAATAGTGTTGAGATTGCTAAGCGCTGTAATGTGACAGTTAGGCTAGGTGAATACTTTCTACCAAACTTTCCAACCGAAGGTTTGGCAATTGAAGACTTCTTAATCAAAAAATCAGAAGAAGGTTTAGAACGACGTTTGGCGTTCTTATTTCCAGATGAAAAAGTCCGTGAAGAACGCAGACCTGAATACGACGACCGCCTAAAAATAGAACTCGAAGTTGTCAATAACATGGGGTTTCCAGGGTATTTTTTGATCGTAATGGAATTCATCCAATGGTCAAAAGACAATGATGTACCTGTAGGTCCTGGACGAGGTTCTGGTGCTGGTTCTTTGGTTGCTTATGCTCTTGATATCACAGACCTTGATCCACTTGAATATGATCTCCTCTTCGAACGTTTCTTGAACCCAGAACGTGTATCTATGCCCGATTTCGATATCGATTTCTGCATGGATAAGCGTGATCAAGTTATTGATCACGTAGCTGAAATGTATGGTCGCGATGCGGTATCCCAGATCATCACGTTCGGTACTATGGCTGCAAAAGCGGTAATCCGAGATGTGGGTCGTGTGCTTGGCCATCCATTTGGTTTCGTTGACCGCATTTCAAAACTGGTTCCGCCTGATCCTGGCATGACTCTAGAAAAAGCATTTCTAGCAGAACCCGCATTGCCTGAGCTTTATGATGGTGATGAAGAAGTTCGCGAACTGATCGATAAATGCCGGATTCTAGAAGGTTGTACGCGAAACGCAGGCAAACATGCTGGTGGTGTTGTAATTTCACCCACCACGATCACTGATTTTGCCCCAATTTATGCCGACGCGGAAGGCAACTTCCCGGTTACTCAATTTGATAAGAATGATGTAGAAACGGCGGGCTTAGTTAAGTTCGATTTCTTAGGTTTACGTACACTTACCATCATCGATTGGGCTTTAGGTTTGGTTAACCCTCGCTTGGCTAAAGAAGGAAAAGACCCTATACGAATAGACTCGATTCCTCTAGATGATCAAGCGTCATTTAACCTTTTGCAAAACTCTGAAACTACGGCTGTATTCCAATTGGAATCTCGTGGTATGAAAGATCTGATCAAGCGCCTTCAACCAGACTGTTTTGAAGATATAATCGCATTGGTAGCTTTATTCCGTCCTGGTCCACTGCAATCAGGCATGGTAGATAACTTTATCGACCGTAAACATGGTAGAGAAGCGGTTTCTTATCCTGATGAAACGTGGCAGCACGAATCACTAAAAGAAACATTGGATCCGACATACGGAATCATTCTATACCAAGAACAGGTAATGCAAATTGCACAGATCTTAGCGGGTTATACGCTAGGTGGCGCAGATATGCTACGTCGTGCGATGGGTAAGAAAAAGCCTGAAGAAATGGCAAAGCAGCGTGGCACTTTCAAAGATGGTGCAATAGCAAACGGTGTAGATGGCGAACTGTCGATGAAGATCTTCGACTTAGTAGAAAAGTTCGCAGGTTACGGCTTTAACAAATCTCACTCAGCGGCTTACGCACTGGTTTCGTATCAAACATTATGGTTAAAAACGCATTACCCTGCTGAATTCATGGCTGCAGTAATGACTGCTGATATGGATAACACAGAGAAAGTCATCGGCTTAGTTGATGAATGTATCAGAATGAAGCTCAAGCTGCTTCCACCAGATATTAACTCAGGACTTTATCGATTCAATGTTGATGACGAAGGAGCGATTGTTTACGGTATCGGAGCTATCAAAGGTGTAGGTGAAGGTCCGATTGAAGCGATCATTGAAGCTAGAGAAAAAGGCGGGTATTTTAAAGACCTATTTGATTTCTGTGCTCGCATTGACTTGAAAAAAGTTAACAAGCGTGTGATAGAAAAACTGATTTATTCGGGCGCACTTGATAGATTAGGTCCTCACCGAGCTGCAATGATGGCATCACTTAAAGATGCGGTGAAAGCGGCGAGCCAGCATCATCATGCTGAATCTTTCGGTCAATCGGATATGTTTGGTGTGTTAACTGATGCGCCAGAAGAAGTGGAACATAAATATACGCAAGTTCCCAAATGGCCTGAAAAAGTATGGCTAGAAGGGGAACGAGAAACGCTTGGCTTATACTTAACCGGTCACCCAGTTAATGCGTATATTAAAGAATTGGCTAAATATACGAGCTGCCGCCTAAATGATGCAACTCCAACAAGGCGAGATCAATCACTGACCATCGCAGGTTTAGTTATTGCCGCGCGAGTCATGACGACAAAGCGTGGAACCCGTATCGGATTGATGACTTTAGATGACCGATCAGGCCGAATGGAAGTCATGTTATTCTCTGATGCCTTAGATAGGTACGCAGAATTACTAGAAAAAGACAAAATTGTGGTCGTTTCTGGACAGGTCAGCTTTGATGACTTCAACGGTGGCCTTAAAATGTCCGCGCGCGAGGTGATGGACTTAGGAAGCGCCCGCGAAAAATATGCTCGAGGATTATCAATATCAATTGAAGAATCCCAAATAACGGGTCAATTTTTTGAACGCTTTGGTCAAATCTTAGAACCGTATAGAGCCGGAACAGTCCCAGTCAATGTATACTACCAACGTGCCGACGCTAGAGCGCGGTTAACTTTGGGCACAGAATGGCGTGTAACGCCAAGTGATACATTGCTTGATGAATTAAAACAGCTGCTTGGAAATAACCAAGTAGAACTCGAATTTAACTAAATTTAGCTCCACTTACTTGAGAGCTGAATCAACAAGGATTCATAGATGAGCCTGAACTTTCTAGAATTTGAAAAGCCTATCGCTGAACTTGAAGCAAAAATTGAAGCGCTACGTGACGTTTCTCGTCATGGTGGTGACACAGCGGTAGATCTAGACAAAGAAATCGCACAACTAGAGAAAAAAAGCTTAGAGCTTAAACAAAAAGTATTTAGTGACTTAGGTGCTTGGCAAGTCGCTCAATTGGCTCGTCACCCACAGCGTCCATATACTTTAGATTATTTAGAGCACGCTTTTACTGAATTTGAAGAGCTTGCGGGTGACCGTGCTTTTGCTGACGACAAAGCGATTGTCGGTGGTATGGCTCGTCTGAATGGCCGTCCTGTGATGGTTATTGGTCATCAGAAAGGTCGCGAGACAAAAGAAAAAGTAAAACGTAATTTCGGTATGCCGAAACCTGAAGGTTACCGTAAAGCCTTGCGCTTAATGGAAACAGCAGAACGTTTTAATATGCCAATCATTACGTTTATTGACACAGCTGGGGCATATCCTGGTGTTGATGCTGAAGAGCGTGGGCAATCAGAAGCGATCGCTAAAAACTTAAAAGTAATGGCTGGTCTAAAAGTCCCAGTTATTTGTAATGTTGTTGGTGAAGGCGGTTCTGGTGGCGCACTTGCAATTGGTGTAGGTGACTACGTCAATATGCTTCAGTACTCAACTTACTCGGTAATTTCTCCAGAAGGTTGTGCTTCAATCTTATGGCGTGATTCTGATAAAGCGCCACAAGCGGCGGAAGCTATGGGTTTGATCGCTCCGCGTTTAAAAGAGTTAGAGTTGATTGACGAAATTATTCCTGAGCCATTAGGTGGTGCACACCGTGACCCAATTCAAATGGCTGAGAATATGAAAGCGACGCTAGTTAAGCAACTAGAAGAGCTAGAGCAATTTGATAATGATGATTTGTTAGAGCGTCGTTACCAGCGCTTAATGAGTTACGGTTACTGCTGATCATCAGGTACCATTGCTCGTCAAGTAGCATTGTTCATCGAGTAGTATTGGTGATCAAGAAATAGTATAAATCAGCGATAGAATGAAAGGGTTGGACTCAGTGCCAGCCCTTTTTTATTATTAAAACTATTCTTTATTTAATTTTAGTCACTTCTAGGGCGTTTCATGTCGAGTTTGTTTGAGATATTTACATCAGCAATGCAACCTATCACTCATCAACCAAAGCGTATTGTGATTGCGTTTAGTGGTGGCGTCGATTCAAGAGTGTTGCTTGAGTTGAGCTCGAGATATCAAAAAACGTTCCCGTCAATTGCAGTGATTGCTGTACATGTACATCACGGTCTGAGTGCTCATGCCGATGAATGGGCGGAGCAATGCTCAACTTGGTGTGATCAATTAGGAATTTCGTTTTTTATAGAGAAAGTGACATTAGATGAGAATTCAGGGGAAAGTTTAGAAAAACTAGCAAGAGATGCAAGATACCAAGTGCTTAGCCAATATCTTGATGATGGTGATTTCCTTCTTACAGGGCAGCACAGTGATGATCAGGTCGAAACGTTTCTATTAGCGCTAAAGCGAGGAAGTGGACCTAAAGGGCTTTCTTCAATGGCGCAAATAATGCCGTTTAGAAACGCCTTTATAGTAAGACCTCTTTTGGCAGCTTCACGTACAGATATAGAAGCATTCGCTCATCAGCAAGGTTTAAGCTGGGTAGAGGATGAAAGTAACACTGATTTACGATTTGACAGAAACTTTATACGCCATGAAATTGCTCCTCGCTTCCAACAAAGGTGGTCCAGCTTTAGTGCTTCAGTTCAACGCAGTGCACAGTTATGTGCTGAACAAGAGCAATTACTTGATGAGCTTTTAGCCCCACAATTTTCTCAGGCTTATCATCTGGATCAGAGCTTAGATATTACGTTTCTTGAAAATCAAACGACGTTATTACGTGCACGCTTAATTCGAATGTGGCTGGCAAAATTAGGTTTTACCATGCCAAGTAGAACGCAGCTACAGTTGATTTGGGATGAAGTGGCAGAAGCAAAGCATGATGCTAACCCCAAGTTTATATTGAATAGTGTAGAAATTCGACGCTATTCAGGGCGATTATATGCAGTAAAAAATGCTAAGGACATCACAAATTGGTCTCAATCAATTTCGCTGAATGAACTAATCTCATTGCCTGACCGTATCGGTTCAATATGCTTACAAACTGACGAAAATAAGTTTGGAAAGCATAAAATGGATAGCGTTGGAATGTTGTCGCTTGATGTTATAAAAGATGCGGAATGTTTGCGGGTAATATTTAACCCTGAAGGTTTAGTAGCACACCCTGTTGGGCGTAATCATAGTCGTAAGATGAAGAAACTATTCCAAGAATATAATGTGCCGAGTTGGTTAAGAAGACGAACGCCGATTGTTATGGATGGTGAAAATGTCGTTGCTGTTCTTGGAGTGTTTGTTGACCAAAAATATCAAGGTCAAGATTGTGAGGTTCTTTGGAGTAAGTGACTTTTATTTATGTCACAATTACTCTTAATCTTATATAAAAATAAATAATGGAATGAGCAATGAAAAAAATTACTCTTGGATTGGTTTTGGGTTTTGGCTTATTAAGTGGTAACGCTCTCGCAGCTGGTGATGTTGCAGCTGGACAAGCAAAGGCTGCTATTTGTGCAGCATGTCACGGAGCTGACGGTATTGCTGTTATCCCAGGCTACCCTAATCTTAAAGGTCAGAATGAGCAATACCTAGTTTCTTCAATGAATGCCTACAAAACAAAGCAGCGTAATGGTGGTTTAGCCGTAGTTATGCAAGCTCAGGCTTCTATGCTTAATGATGCAGATATTGCAAATTTAGCGGCGTATTACTCAAGTTTGAAGTAACTTAGCTTTACGTTGTCCTAAAAGGCAGCCGTAATGGTTATATAAGCTGTTATGATTTATGAATTATTTTGGAAGCCAGAGCCTTTATGCTCTGGCTTTTTTGATTGAATGTTTAGTATAGCTATCCGATAATAGTCATATTCGTAGAGTTTAAGGGATGAACATGAAAAAAATTGAAGCCATCATCAAGCCATTTAAGCTGGATGACGTACGTGAAGCGTTAGCTGAAGTAGGCATTACAGGCATGACAGTATCAGAAGTTAAAGGCTTTGGACGTCAAAAAGGACATACAGAATTATATCGTGGCGCCGAGTACATGGTTGATTTTTTGCCGAAAGTAAAACTAGAAATTGTTGTGACAGATGAAGTTGCAGATCAATGCGTGGATACCATCATTGAAACAGCTCAAACTGGAAAAATTGGAGATGGCAAAATCTTCATTACTGAAGTTGAGCGTGTAGTTCGTATTCGTACTGGCGAAGAAGACGAAGACGCTGTTTAAAATGAATTATTGAAAGGAGCGTTTATCGCTCCTTTTTCTTTCCTAAGTAGATCGACCTATGCTCAAAAAATTAACGTGTTTAGCTGCTCTTATTATTCTTGTTAGTTTTATTTCTTTCAAAGCTATTTTTACCGTCCCTTCTCAAGTACAGCTAAATACCATCACTAACTCAAACTCAAACTCAAACTCAAACTCAAACTCAAACTCAAACTCAAATCGAACCGCTTCTTCTTCATTAAATGAAATTGGCGTGGCAGAGCACAGCTGTTTTACTCAATCATCCCCTCAGTCTCTTGATGTATCTAATGGCTTATCGATCTTAGTATGGAATATCTATAAGCAAAATAAAGTGAATTGGCAGGAGGCTTTAGAGGAGCTCTCTAAAGATCGCCAGCTGATCTTATTACAAGAAGCGAGCATGACCGATGAGCTGAGAAGTTACATTAGTAGCTCCGAGTGGAGAGTAAACCAAGTGAATGCATTTGAAGCTTTTAATACACAAGCGGGAGTGCTTAACCTTGCATCAGTCTTGCCAATTAAAGCGTGTGCTTATACGCATGAAGAGCCGTGGTTACAGTTACCTAAATCAGCATTGTGGACATTATATCAACTGAGTGACGGGCAAAAATTGGCTGTTGTTAATATCCATTCTGTTAATTTTACGTTTGGTACAGAAGACTATTTTGAACAGTTAGATGTTCTGACTAATCAGTTACTAGTTCATAAGGGGCCAATTATTTTTGCTGGGGATTTTAATAGTTGGAGTGAAGCTAGGTTTACCGTATTAAAAGGAGCTTTAAAGAAGGTAGGCTTACAGGAAGTGACGTTTGAGCCTGATAATAGGACTCAATTTGTTACCGGTCTGCCACTTGATCATGTTTTTTATCGTGGACTCGAAGTGAAAAAAACAAAAGCGCCCATTTCGGACGCTTCTGACCATAACCCATTACAGGTGACCTTTTCAGCGAAGGTTAACTAATCAAACTGAGGAGGGCGAACAGTTTATGACCCTACATGACTCAGATTATCGTTCGATTAAGAAACTAGAATATAAATAGCCCAGATCAAGTAGTAACCAACCCAAGGTAAAGCTGAGATAACAAGTGCTTGACCGCGTTCAAACTCAGTCCATGTCAATACTGCTGAATACCCTAGAACAATATACCAAGGTAGTAACAATGGTAGCGAACTTGCAAATTGAGACCAGTCATTGGTCAATGGAAGCTTAATCAAACCATTTAAACTATTAAGATCAGCAGCATAATACATCACGTTACCGTGTTTCAGTATTAAACTTGCGTAGCTTGCAATATCACCCAATACAGCAGGGAACATTACCGCTGAAGATACTGCAAACCACTTCCAGTAACCGTGCTGGTGGACACTTGGTTTTGCCGCGAGGTTAAACCAAAAAGCAAGCATCAGAACGGCAAGAGTACGACCAAATACATCACTGATAATTTCACTGGCAAGTAGGGTATTACTGTCTAATAGTTCCAGTTGTTTTGGATTAAGTTGTTGGGATAACTCAGCACTTAGCCAAGTAAAATCGACATTTGAAAAATACGCACCCCAAAACAAAAATGGACTCAATATTAATACAATGTAGGGTTGCCACCCCCAAGCTCCACGTTGATGAAGTGCTAAAAAACAAGATGTTGGTGAACGGAATATATCCAACAACATCACGAGCGGGTTACTTGAAGGGTTCATACACTTACCTTAGTTACATCAACATACAGCTTCAGTTTTTGCCCAGGCTGCAGATATTTTTTATTTTTCAAACTGTTCCATTTTACAACATCAGCACTTTTTACTTTGAATTTTGAAGCAATCCCGCTGATGGTGTCTCCTGAACGTACATTGTAAAAAACGGTGCGGATTATTGCGCCGTCAGAGCCGTTTTTCCAAATAACCAGTTCTTGACCGACACGTAATGTATCGCGAGGTCCCATTCCATTCCATTTCGCTAGAGACTGATGTGAAACTTTATTCTTTCTGGCAATCGTCCATAAATTATCTCCAGGCTCAACAGTATGAGTCAGTTTATATTGCCCACGAGATTTTGATTGTGTGGCTGTTAAGCGGTTTGATGCACTTAACGCATATACATTATCGTTACTGGTTGATGTTGGAATCATAAGGTACTGACCAATTCGTATATTGTTATTGGTCATATTATTGGCAGAACGAATCACTTTGCTGGTGGTGCTGTATTTGTTTGCTAATACGCTAAGGCTATCCCCAGATTGCACTTTATAACGAACAAGCTTCATGCCTTTGCCGCGATTCTCTTCAACTTGTTGGTTGAATCGCTCAATAGATTCGATAGGAAGCAATAGTTGATGAGGACCATCAGGTGATGTCGCCCATTGGTTATACGCTGGGTTTAGCCCTTGTAGCTCTTTCACGGTTATATCAGCGTACTTAGCTGCAATCGCGAGATCGAGTTGTTCATTCGGATTCACTAATTGAAGAACAGGCTCGTTCGCAATGGCAGGGATCTCTAAGCCATATTTTTCTTGGTTGGCTACGATATCAGCAAGAGCAAGGAGTTTAGGGACATAACTACTGGTTTCTTTGGGTAATTCTAGAGAGAAGAAATCAGTTGGCTTTCCTTGTTTTTTATTTCTTTTGATTGCATTTGATACACGACCACCACCACTGTTGTATGCAGCTATTGCATGGTTCCAGTTGCCTTCAAAACGTTTGTTTAGATAAGTCAGGTAATCTAGCGCGGCATCCGTTGATGCATCAACATCACGGCGTCCGTCGTACCAAAAATCTTGCTTTAGACCAAACCATTCAGCGGTCCCTGGAATAAACTGCCATAGACCAGCAGCACTGCCATGAGAGTATGCAAAGGCATCAAAAGAGCTTTCTACAACAGGCAGTAAAGCCAGCTCTAATGGAAGGTCACGCTGCTCAATTTTCTCTGTTATTAAGTAAAGAAAAGGCTCGGCTCTTTTTGACACTGTGCGAAGATGGTTGGGATGTTTTAGATACCAAGTACGGTAGTAGTCGACTTTTTTATGATCTGGAACCGTGAGCTCCAATTGCATCGCGATACGTTGCCATACATCCTGTTGATCTTGTGGAGTGACAACCGGTGCTTGTATTTGAGTTTTTGATTCAATAACAGGTTCAGCCGTTGTTTCAGATGAGACGACGTGATCAGGCGTAGGTTGATTCGTTGGTTCGGGATCTTGTTGTTGATTGTCTGACTGAGTTAATTGGCAACCAGAAAGCAGAAGCGCCAATGCCCAGCTGTACTTAACTCGCATGATACAGCCTTTTAAATAAACGGCTGCTGATAATACTTGTCACCCCCTAGGAGTGACAAGTATCAAATCGTTAAAATTCGTTCTTCCACTCACGTAATGCAGTAAAAACAGAGATTGGATCGGTTTCTTGAGTTCTGTTTGAGACTGATTTTATAACGCTTGGTTGCGTATAACGTAAGAATGGATTGATCCACTTTTCTTGTCTAAGTGTTGTAGGAATAGTGGACTGATTCTGGGCTCGTAAACGGTTCACCTTGTCTCGATATTGGTGAAGTAGATCATTATCAGGTTCAACAGCCAACGCAAAAGCTACATTACTAGCCGTATACTCATGAGCACAATAGACTTCAGTTTCCTGAGGTAAGGCTGCGATCTTATTGAGGGAGTCAAACATTTGCTTTGGTGTTCCTTCAAAAATACGACCGCATCCAGCAGAGAATAAGACATCACCACAAAAGAGTTTGGCGTCTCCTACAAAGCCAATATGTCCTGCAGTATGTCCACTTAAACCTAGTACAAGAAAAACTTCATCAAATAGTTTAATTTGGTCGCCATCTTCCACTGGGTGAGTCAATGTTGGAATTGGTTCATTTCTTGGTCCCACGACATCAATGTCTGGGTATTGTCTAACTAACTCTGGAACACCGCCAATGTGATCGTTGTGGTGGTGCGTAACGAGAATTGCATCTAAAGTAAGCTCATGTTTTTGCAAATACTCTAATACTGGAGCGGCATCACCTGGGTCAACGACAGCACAACGGCGATCGCTATTTTCAATCAGCCAGATGTAATTGTCATTAAATGCAGGTATGCTTTTGATATGTAACATTATTGGTTCTCCAGTCACTTTTAGTGAGACAGAATAAGTGAGACAGATTATTGATGAAGCCCGCGCGTAGCCAAAAGAAATTTGAACGCCCTTATACTTGGTCCCAGTTACATAATGGTGAATGGGTAAGGGAATCAATTCAAATGAGACTTGATGAATGGTGCCCAAAACTTTTTGGTTACCATATGCTCAAACTCGGCGGACTTAGTAGTGAGCTTGCTAGCTGTACTTGTAACATTCAACATCAAGTAAACTTAGATATCCAGAACCCATTACATAATGTGATTGCGGATGTTTATAATTTACCCTTTGTCGAAAAAAGTTTTGATGTTGTAGTTCTCAGCCATCAACTGGATTATAGCAACGACCCCCATAGATTACTTCGAGAAGTTGACCGCGTGATGATGGATGATGGCTATCTGATTATCTCAGGCTTTAATCCGTTTAGCTTAACGGGTTTAGCGAGCTTAATGCCATGGCGGAAAAACAGCTTACCTTGGAGTGGAAGGATGTACACGCCAAGTCGAATGAAAGATTGGCTAGGGGTACTTAACTATCAAGTAATCCAATGTGATAGCTATGCTTTATTTCCGATGAAGAAATATCAAACGGTGTGGACTTGGTTAGAGAACAGTCTTGGTGACTGGGCATCATCTGCCGGAAGCCAATATTTCATTGTCGCGAGAAAGCGCACTTATCCTATCAAACCAATTAAACCACACTGGCACTTAAAACGACGATTTTCCCCCGTAGGAGCAAGCTTGACTACGAGGTGTACGGCGCATATTGGGTCTTTATCACCTGAAAAAACTCAGCACCCTACAAAGCATAAAAAAGCCGACTAACGGCTTTCATTAAAGGCTCGATGCTGGTTAACTGGGTTGATAGCCAGTATCTTCTTCAGATGGGTTTTCTGCAGCGGTTCTTGCTAATTCATCACACATTTCATTTTCTCGATGGCCCGCGTGGCCTTTTACCCAGCGCCAATCTACGCTATGGCGTGCAGTTTCTTGATCAAGTTGCTTCCATAAATCGGCATTTTTTACTGGTTTTTTGTCTGCGGTTTTCCAGTCTCTCTTTTTCCAGTTATGTATCCATTGAGTGATACCTTGGCGAACATACTGGCTATCGGTAGTTAAAATAACAGAGCAAGGTTCTTTTAAGGCTTTTAGCCCGACAACAGCAGCGAGCATTTCCATGCGATTATTTGTGGTGAGGGTATAGCCTTTTGCTAAGGTCTTTTCGACTTTTTTATAGCGAAGTACAACACCATAGCCACCGGGACCTGGGTTACCTAAACAAGACCCATCAGTGAAAATTTCGACTTGTTTCGTCATGATTTGATACTATTACTTTAAGCACATTATTGGCATAGTCTGACACAGTTATCCTTATGAATACCAGCAGCAATTCTGAACGACAAACCGACGCTAAAAACAAGCGCATCATCGTACTCGATACCGAAACAACCGGTATGAACACCGAGAGTGGCCCTCACTATCTTGGTCACCGAATCATTGAAATTGGTGCCGTTGAGATCATTAATCGCAAATTAACGGGGCGTCACTTTCACGTTTATTTGAAGCCAGATCGAATGATTCAAGATGAGGCAGTTGGAGTTCACGGTATTACAGATGAATTTCTGATTGATAAACCATTGTACCGAGATGTTCATAAAGAGTTTCTTGAGTTTATTAATGGTGCCGAGCTTGTTGCTCATAATGCGCCCTTTGATACAGGGTTTATGGATTATGAGTTTGAAAAGCTAGATCCAACCATAGGTAAGACGAGTGACTTCTGTGAAGTGACCGATACCTTAGCGATGGCAAAAAAGATATTTCCAGGTAAGCGAAACAACCTAGATATCTTATGTGAAAGATACGGAATTGATAATTCTCACCGTACTTTGCACGGCGCTTTGCTCGATGCTGAGATTTTGGCCGACGTTTATTTATTAATGACGGGTGGTCAAACATCACTGCAATTTAATGCTGGTCAGCAAGATGGTGGAGCAGAAAGTATTCGCCGAGCACAGACTGGGCGAAAACTATTAAAGGTTTTAAGGGCTTCGGCCGATGAACTAGATGAACATCAAAATCGGTTAGATATCGTAGAGAAAAGCGGAAGCTGCCTCTGGCGTCAGTAGGAGAATATATGTTGAGGGTAATGGTTACCTGTTGTTTGTTATTGATGAGCCTTGGTGCAAAAGCTGCTACTGAATCAACAATGAGTTTGTTGGATAATCGTTTTCGAGTTGATCCGACTATTGAGCAGATTACCTTCGTAATTTATCGTGCGGAAAGTTCCCAACCCGTTGTACTTGTTCGCCCTGATGGTAAAAAGTATTACTCGTGGAGAAATGCCGACAATGTACGTTGGTATGAAGAATCGTCCATGGATATTATTTCGATTGATAACCCTATGCCTGGTCCTTGGCAGGCGGTTGGTAAAGTTTCCCCTAAGAATAATATTAAGCTCCTTTCGCACCTTGTGCTAAAAACGGGCAACTTCCCGAATAGGCTTTATCAAAGCGAGCACATTAAGTTTACTGCTCGGCTTTCTTCTGATGGTAAGCCTTTAGTCCTGCGGGATTTCTTAGATAGGGTGAAGCTTAAAGTCACTTTTACTAAGTTCGTTGAAAATGAAGACACATTAGTTAAAGAAGCTCGCCCAATTCCTATGGTTATGGGTGAGTTTGCCGATGACGGTGAAGGTTTGGATGAAATACCTGGTGATGGAGTGTTTACCGTTGCTCTGCCCGTTGATATCGAGCCGGGAAAATACCGAGTGCGAATTACTTCAGGCAATGGCGTCTTTCTTAGAGCTCAGGAGCAAGAAGTTTTAGTTTACCCTTCGCCGATTTCGACTACTTTCATCCAATCCAGAAAAGAAGGAAAACCTCATAGTGTGGTGGTTTCTGGTGAGCAGGGGATGATTGAACCTGGCACATTAGCTGTCCATATTGAACATAAAGCGCCTGATGAATATGTTTACTATGAGCAAGGTCAGGCTGGCACTGATGAAAAGAAAGTCCCGCTTACTATTAATTATAATGGTGAATTAGGGATTTATTCATGGTTCGGAAAAGTGTTTGCTAATGATGCTTCAACTAAGCGTCCGTTGATGTTCCCAATTCAAGAGCATACTTATAGTGTGGTTGAAGAGATTGACCTAGCTGAATCTAGAAGATTACAAGAAGCGGCTTTAGCGGAACAGAAAAAGCTAGAAGAAGAGCAACGCATCTTAGAGCAAAGAGAAGCGGATAGACAAAAAAATATGATTATCATTGGCGTTGGAAACGTAGTTGCAATCCTTTTAGGGCTGTTGATTTGGTTTGTGATTAGAAAGATAAAGGCTAAGAAACAAGCTATGCCAGAGATGCAATTACAGGCTCCTAAGAAATAATCGTGAAGATAGAAGATAGAAGATAGAAGATAGAACAAACAGAAAGGGACTCATCAGAGTCCCTTTTTTATTGAGTGTACTAGATTGAATTTAAATGTACTTAGAAACAATAAACTAAGCGACGTTCTCAATCGTTGGGTACTGAGGCTTTGCTGCTAATTCCTCTGGGTTAAAGTCATCGACGTTAATTGTGTATAAACGATGTACTTCAGCTGTTTTTAATAGCTCAGCTTCTTGCGCGTTTAAGATGCCTTTTTCTAGCCCAATATCAGCGATCAGATCTAAGCGAAGGAAAGGTCTCTTTTTATGAGTTTCTTTACAAACGCGGTCGAACAAAGGTTCGGCTTTCAGAATGATTTCTAAAGCTTGTTCTATTTTCCCTACGGCATTGTGCTCTGTAGGTTCTAGGTATTGGCCTCGACCTATACGTGAACGAGTAGCACTTGGTGTTTGGATAATATGCGCCACTTGGCTATCCAGTTTGTCACTTGGCGCGCGGCGAACACGACCAAATGGCATTAGAATTACGCGTAACGCACGACCAAGAATTGGGTTAGGGAAGTTCATCAAGAATTCATCTATGGCAACTTCAGCTTGTTGTAGGCTATCTTGCATACCCCAGTGAACTAAAGCTAAATCTTCGCTATGTCTGCCGTCGCTTTCATAACGTTTTAAGGTTGCAGAGCTTAAATAAAGTTGGCTAAGAATGTCTCCAAGCCTCGCCGATAAACGTTCTCTTCGTTTTAATGAACCACCAAGCACTGCCATCGAAACATCTGAAAGGAATGCCAAGTTTGCACTGTAGCGGTTGAGCTGCTGATAGTAACGTTTAGTTTCATCTTTAGTTGGAGAGTTAGACCCAATACCATCGGTTAAACCTAACCAGAAGCTGCGGACAAAGTTACTGAGTGTGAAACTTACATGCCCTGCAAGTGCAGAATCGAATTTTTCTACAGAGTTAGCATCATCGGAATAAGCGGCTTCCATTTCTTCTAAAACATAAGGATGGCAGCGAATCGCGCCTTGTCCGTAGATAATCATAGAACGAGTAAGAATATTCGCCCCTTCAACGGTGATTGCAATAGGCGCACCTTGGTAGCTACGAGCTAGGAAGTTAGATGGACCTAAGCAAATCCCTTTACCACCTACTATATCCATTGCGTCAATAATGCTGCGCTGTCCACGATGGGTACAATGGTACTTTACAATGGCTGAGATAACAGAAGGTTTCTCGCCTAGATCAATTCCCGCTACGGTTAGAGTACTTGCAGCATCCAGAACATAAGCATTACCTGCAAGGCGAGCTAGTGGTTCTTCCACTCCTTCCATACGCCCTATAGGCTGTTTGAATTGACGACGAATACGAGCATAAGCTCCAGTTGCAAGAGCGGCTGTTTTTATGCCTCCAGTCGAGTTGGAAGGTAAAGTAATACCACGACCAACTGAAAGACATTCAACCAGCATTCTCCAACCTTGACCTGCCATTTTCGAACCGCCAATGATGAAGTCCATCGGCACAAATAAATCTTGCGCTTGAGTTGGACCATTTTGGAAAGGAACATTTAATGGGAAGTGGCGGTTACCAATTTCAACACCTTTTAAGTCAGTTGGAATCAGGGCACAAGTGATCCCTAGATCTTCTTTATCACCCAGTAAACCTTCAGGATCTCGTAGCTTAAAAGCAAGACCAAGCACGGTTGCCACTGGTGCTAGTGTTATATAGCGTTTATTCCAAGTCAGACGCATACCGAGTACTTGCTTACCTTCCCATTCACCTTTGCAGACTATGCCATAGTCAGGGATAGAACCTGCATCTGAACCTGCTTCAGGGCTGGTCAGAGCAAAACATGGAATCTCTTTCCCTTCAGCTAGGCGAGGCAGGTAGTAGTCTTTTTGATCTTCTGTGCCGTAGTGTTGTAATAACTCACCTGGACCTAGGGAGTTAGGAACTCCAACAGTAGAAGATAGAACGCTTGAGACACCCGTTAGCTTTTGCAATACCAGAGACTGTGCATAAGCTGAAAATTCCAAGCCACCATATTTTTTCTTAATGATCATCGCGAAAAATTTATGGTCTTTGAGGTATTGCCATACTTCTGGCGGTAGATCTGCCAGTTCATGAGTTACGTGATAATCACTGACCATTTCGCAGACGTGGTTAACGGGTCCATCTAAAAATTCTTGTTCTTCTTTAGATAGCGATGGCGCAGGGATTTGTTGAAGCTTCTCCCACTGTGGTTTGCCTTTAAAAAGTTCGGCTTCCCACCAAACCGTACCAGCATCTAGTGCCTCTTTCTCGGTTTGAGACATAGCAGGCAGCACTTTTTTAAACAGAACTAAGGCTTTTTGGCTAATTAGGGTTTGTCTAATACTTGGTACAGCGAAAATTGCAGTGAACAGTAAGTAAGTTAACCAACCCGTTGCACCTATGTTTCCATTAAAGGTTAGCCCTATCATTACCAGCGTAATGGCTAATAGAGCACGAGTTAAGCTAAGGCGATGATATAAGCACACACCAGCAGTTAAAGTGACGCAGAGTAGGGAGAGCAATATGTCCATTGTTGATTTCCTTTTCAGACATTATTCTTGTTTTTAGTTACTAAAATTTTTATGTAAGCTAATAAAGAGGTCGAACCAGTTAAGTGTAATTGAATTGTTGAATATTTGTAAAATCCCTAACTGCATAAAAAGTGATCTAAGTAGAGTTAAAGTTCTAATTATGAGAGGTGGGCGGTGAAGAAGTGCTCAGTTTCGGCTTAGGAAGGGAATTAACGTGGCAATCTTTTAGCTTAAGTGTCGACACTATGAAATGTTTCTGGGTAAACTCAGATAATAGAAGGAATAACCTTCAGTTCTCACTTTACGAGCGATACGCTGCGTGAACTAATATAAGAGATAAGCCTTATGTACCAAGACCTAATCAAAAGTGAATTGAACGAAGCTGCTGACGTTCTAAATAAATTTTTAAGTGATGATCATAATATTGCTCAGATAGAAGCCGCAGCTAAAATGATCGCAGATTCTTTTAAGCAAGATGGCAAAGTTCTTTCTTGTGGTAATGGTGGTTCGCATTGTGATGCTATGCATTTTGCTGAAGAGCTAACAGGTCGATACCGTGAGAATCGCCCAGGTTATGCGGGTATCGCAATTTCAGATCCAAGCCACCTTTCTTGTGTGAGTAATGATTTTGGCTACGATCACGTATTTTCTCGTTATGTAGAAGCGGTTGGCCGTAAAGGCGATGTGTTGTTTGGTTTGTCGACTTCAGGTAACTCTAGCAACATTTTAAAAGCCATTGAGGCGGCGCAAGCAAAGGGTATGAAGACTATTGCTTTAACCGGTAAAGATGGCGGTAAAATGGCTGGTTGTGCAGATATTGAAATCCGTGTGCCACATTTTGGCTACGCAGACCGTATTCAAGAAGTACATATTAAAATTATCCATATTGTTATTCAGCTTGTTGAAAAAGAAATGGAATAATCGCTATATCTAAAGCTAGTTAAACAGAATTTATAGTGAATTAAACAGATATAAATTGGAGCATGCTTTGCTCCAATGATGGTGATAACAAGGGAGTAGGTTAGACCATGTGTGAATTGCTCGGTATGAGCGCCAATGTGCCAACTGATATATGCTTTAGTTTTACAGGGCTCATTCAACGTGGGGGGAATACTGGTCCGCATAGAGACGGATGGGGTATTACTTTTTATGAAGGAAAGGGCTTTAGGACGTTCAAAGATCCTAACCCTAGCTGTGAATCTAAAATTGCTGAACTTGTTCAAAACTATCCAATTAAGAGCTGCGCTGTTGTTAGCCATATTCGTCAGGCAAACCGAGGTGGAGTGAATTTAGAAAATACTCACCCATTCACGCGAGAACTATGGGGAAGGTATTGGACATTTGCTCACAATGGTCAGCTTACTGATTATGATGATCTAAAAAGTGGTCGCTTTCGTCCTGTTGGTCAAACAGACAGTGAGCTTTCTTTTTGTTGGCTATTAAAGCAATTAGAAGAACGTTACCCAGAGCCACCACAAGATCAAGAAAGCATGTTCCGCTTTGTTGCGCAGTGCTGCGATACCCTCAGAGAAAAAGGCGTATTTAATATGCTGCTGAGTGATGGTGAGTATGTAATGACTTATTGCACTAACCATTTGTACTGGATTACACGACGCGCTCCTTTCGGGAAAGCGAGTCTAATCGACGAAGATGTTGAGATTAACTTCCAAGAAGAAACGACGCCGAATGATGTGGTGTCTGTTGTGGCGACCCAGCCTTTAACAGATAACGAGGAATGGTGTCGTATGAAGCCAGGGGAGTTTACATTGTTCCACTTTGGCGAAATGGTGGATAGTAATCATGAGCAGCTTTCAGATGTGGCCTACGCCCCGAAAAAAGTGTTGAGCCAGGCTCCCACGGAACCTTTAACCAGTGATTGCTAACAGTTTCTGTTACGTTTCTGCTATGTAGTTAGCTGTTCATAGCTAATCTATGATAGTTAACTACAGCTTGGGTAGTTAATTACAGACAGTTAACGAGTGAGTATGATTTTATAGCACTCATTAAAAAGCCGCTTAAACTGAGCTTTTAGTTTAAGCGGCTTTTTATTTGATTGTTCACTTGTTTCTATTCTTCGGCGTAGCCGTGTTGACCTAAACATTCACCGTCTAACAGTGCTTTTCCGTTATTCATCTCTAATCGACCTTCAATAAACCATTTGCTTACTAGAGGGTAAATATTATGCTCTTGAGTCAGAACACGGTTAGCCAACGCATCGGAGTCGTCATCGGAGAAAACCGGTACTTTGGCTTGTAATATAACCGGACCGCCATCTAATTCTTCCGTAACAAAATGCACACTTGTTCCATGCTCGGTATCTTTAGCATCAATAGCGCGCTGGTGGGTATGCAGACCAGGATACTTAGGAAGCAGTGATGGGTGAATATTGATCATTTTACCTAAGTAATGACGAACAAACTCAGGGCTTAAGATTCGCATATAGCCAGCAAGAACAATTAAATCTGGCTGGTATTCATCGATTTGCTTCATTAACTCAATATCAAACAATTCACGAGATTCGTAAGCTTTAGGGCTTAGACTACGAGCAGGAACATTAGCTGATCTTGCGCGCTCTAAACCGAAAGCGTCCTCTTTATTTGAAAAGACCGCTTTTACAGAAGCGTCGATGATATTATCCTCGCAAGCATCGAGAATGGCTTGAAGGTTACTTCCGTTTCCTGAAATTAAAACAACAATATTTTTCATGCGGTAGTCTAACTCGTTTGTTCAAAGTACATTCATAGTGAATAAGCTTTATGTAATGTACCTATACATTTTAAGGTTTTCTGGGGGCTAAATAGCAGAATGAGGACCATAAGGTCCTCATTCGTGAAATTCACTAATAATGTTTTGGATAAAACCAAAACAGATAAAAGGCTATTAGTTGATTTCTACTTGTTCTTCACCAGCTTCAGCATTGGCAATCTCACCGATAACCCAAGCGTTTTCGCCTTCAGCTTTCAGTAGTTCGACAGCAGCATCTGCTTGATCTTTCGGTAAAGCTACCACAAGACCTACACCACAGTTGAAAGTGCGGTACATTTCGAATGTTTCCACGTTACCTTTCTCTTGTAGCCAGTTAAAGATAGAAGGCCACTCCCAGCTCTTACCATCAATTACGGCTTTCGTACCTTCAGGAAGTACGCGAGGGATGTTTTCCCAGAAACCACCACCAGTAATGTGCGAGATAGCATGAATGTCATGTTCTGCAATCATTTTAAGTGCTGATTTGATGTAAATTTTAGTCGGCTCTAATAGGTGTTCGCCAATCGTGCGACCTTCTAGTTCTTCACTCTTATCAGCACCAGAAACTTCTAGAACTTTACGAATTAGAGAGTAACCGTTTGAGTGAGGACCGCTTGAGCCAACAGCAATAAGAGCATCGCCCGCTGCTACTTTTGTTCCATCAATGATGTTTGCTTTTTCAACAACACCCACACAGAAACCAGCTACGTCATAGTCGTCGCCTTCGTACATGCCTGGCATTTCAGCAGTTTCACCACCGATAAGTGCACAACCTGCTTGAACACAACCTTCAGCAATACCAGAAACTACATCAGCTGCAGTATCAACATCTAGTTTTCCTGTCGCGTAGTAATCTAGGAAGAAAAGAGGTTCACCACCTTGAACGATTAAGTCGTTCACACACATAGCCACAAGGTCAATACCAATTGTGTCGTGCTTTTTCAGATCCAGAGCAAGGCGAAGTTTAGTACCAACGCCGTCAGTACCAGAAACGAGAACAGGCTCTTTATATTTAGTTGGAAGTTCACATAGGGCACCAAAGCCACCAATACCACCCATTACTTCAGGGCGACGAGTGCGTTTAACAGCACCTTTAATACGGTCTACTAGTGCGTTACCTGCATCGATATCAACACCAGCGTCTTTGTAGCTTAGAGAAGAAGTATTACCACTCACGGGATAGTCCTCGAACTTAAGTTGGATGTGAAAACGGCGCTATTCTAACAGGGCTTGATTACGAAGAGCAAACGTTTGCGCGGTTTTTTTTATTAGAATAAAGATTCTGAAATAACCACAAAGTTCGTGTATAATCTACAGGTTTGTTTAAATATTGCCGGAGTTGGAAATGAAAGTTGTTGAAGTGAAACACCCGCTAGTAAAACATAAAATTGGCCTGATGCGTGAAGGTGACATTAGCACTAAGCGTTTTCGTGAGCTAGCAACAGAAGTGGGTAGCCTTCTAACGTATGAAGCGACATCTGATTTCGAGACTGAGCGAGTAACCATTAATGGTTGGAACGGCCCAGTAGAAGTTGACCAAATCAAAGGTAAGAAAGTAACCGTAGTGCCAATTCTTCGTGCTGGTTTAGGTATGATGGATGGTGTACTTGAGCACATGCCAAGTGCTCGTATCAGTGTGGTGGGTATCTACCGTGACGAAGAAACACTAGAGCCTGTACCATACTTCAACAAGCTAGCGTCTAACATTGATGAGCGTATTGCTCTAGTTGTTGATCCAATGTTAGCAACTGGTGGTTCTATGATTGCAACTCTAGACCTTCTAAAAGAGCAAGGCTGTAAAGTATTTAAAGTACTTGTACTTGTTGCTGCTCCTGAAGGCATTGCTGCTCTAGAAAAAGCACACCCAGATGTTGAGCTTTACACTGCTGCAATCGATGAGAAGCTAAACGACAAGGGCTACATTGTTCCAGGCCTTGGTGATGCAGGCGATAAAATCTTCGGTACTAAGTAATTCGGTTTTTTGTTTAAGTTAATCTGAACAGTTTTTTACTCGCTGAATTGGCTTAATTAACCGCATTAATAAAAAGGGAGAGCGTTTGATGCTCTCCCTTTTTTGATCTTGTTAGTTTGTAATTTCTTGTAGGTAGCCTTAACGACTGATTAATCGATTTGAGCTTTGTCTACTACAGTGTTGTCACCTAGCTCTTCTGGAAGTACTAGATTAAGTAATATTGCAACGATACCGCATAAGCTTACACCTTGTAGGCTGAAATCACCGATGCCAAATGCCATGCCGCCTATACCAAAAACTAAAGTAATGCCCACAATCACTAGATTACGTGATTTGTGAAGGTCTACATTATTTTTAATGAGGGTATTCAAACCGACTGTTGCAATAGAACCAAACAGTAGAATCATGATGCCGCCCATTACTGGAACTGGGATCGTTTGCAGTAGAGCGCCGAGCTTACCTACTAACGCAAGAACGATTGCTGTCACCGCAGCCCAAGTCATGATCACTGGATTAAATGCCTTAGTAAGCATTACAGCACCTGTTACTTCACTATAGGTTGTGTTTGGCGGTGCGCCCAACATAGAAGCTGCAATCGTTGCTACACCGTCGCCAGTGATAGTACGGTGCAAACCGGGTTTCTTAAGGTAGTCTTTGCCTGTCACATTAGAGATAGCAAGCATGTCACCAACGTGCTCGACAGCTGGAGCAATCGCAACAAATATCATGAATAGGATGGCGTTGATGTTGAACTCAGGTGTTGTGAAGTTTGGTAAAGCTAACCAAGATGCTTGAGCTACTGGGGTGAAGTCTACCGCACCATACACTAAGCTCGTGACGTATCCCGCGACAATACCAGAGAAAATCGGCAACAGCTTCAGGAAGCCTTTTGAGAATACACTGACGACGATCGTTACTAGCAGTGAAATCGAAGAAATCCAAAGTGCCGCGTCAGCATCAACAAGCTGAACTGCACCATCTCCTGTTTTACCTAAAGCCATGTTTACCGCAACAGGCGCTAGACCTAAACCGATAACCATGATTACAGGACCAACAACCACCGGCGGAAGCAGTTTGTGAATAAAGCCGACACCTCTTACTTTAATTAGAGCGCCCATCAACACATACACAACACCTGCAGCCATAAGCCCCCCCATGGTCGCGCCTATGCCCCACGTTTGTATACCAAACATGATAGGAGCAATGAATGCAAAAGAAGATGCTAAGAAGATTGGCACTGAACGGCGTGTAATAAGTTGGAATAAAAGGGTACCGATGCCGGCACCAAATAATGCAACGTTTGGATCCAAGCCAGTTAATAATGGTACGAGGACGAGTGCACCAAATGCAACAAACAGCATTTGAGCGCCCTGCAAAGCATTCTTCATGGAATATCCTTTGAACTTAAGTGAGAAGATAAAATTTAAGATAAATAAAATTCGCAGGATTCTATCATTTGGCAATCGATTGCTATGTCGGGTAGATCAAACTTATTCGTCTAAATGATAGATTGAGGAGGAAAATTTTTTATTTCATGTCGTTTTTGAATGAGTGATGCCTAGTTAGGCTATTTCAATTTAATTTTTATCAAGCTATCTGAACGGACTATCCTTGCCCCTTTTTCGATAGTTGCTTATCATCAAGCCACAAGATTAGAATATTAGGATCAGTATGCGCTATATAGCATTGTTGTTGATGGTTTTTTTGTCATTACCGAGTTACGCATTAACTCAAGTCGATATCTTTAGTTCCGAAGTCGTAATTAACGGTGAAAATAAGCAACCAGAAACGGTCGCTAGAAATACTGGTATGCAGCAAGTTCTTGTTAGAGCTACAGGTCTAAAAGACGTAGCGTCTAATGACATGATCAAAAAAGCGATGCGCCAAAGCTCTCAATATATCTCTCAGCTAAGCTATGGTGAGCAGGGCGACCAAACGACACTACGCATGAGATTTAATTCAGCGCAAATTCGTTCATTACTCACCCAAGCACAGTTACCTTACTGGCCAGATACTCGCTCGAATATTTTAGTGTGGCTGGTAGAAGAGCAAAACTTTGATAAGAATATTGTTTGGGAACATTCTGCTTCTGAATTAGCTGCTGGTTTACAAATTAATGCTGAAACCCGTGGTTTACCCTTGATTCTGCCTGTTGGTGATTTTGATGATATTACAGGAATCGCTACTTCTGATTTATGGGGAGGTTTTGTTGGGCCAATCAGTACCGCGAGTCAGCGTTACCCTGCCGATGCTGTTTTAGTGATTAAGTCTCAAGGCAACTCGCTACGTTGGACTTTATACGACCAGCAACCTGCATTTATGACAAGCTCACCTAAAGCACCTTTAAGTGGTTCTGCTTCCTCTTCTAAGCAACTAATTGATGAAGTGAGCCATTACTATGCGAGCAAAAGCGCAGTTACAGTAGCAAGCGAATCTTCAGAATCTATTTTGGCTCAGTTTATTAGTATTAATAATGCTAAAAATTTCTTTGAGCTAGAAAATGCACTGAAACGATTAAACTCTGTAGCAAGCTTAGATATTTTAAAAATTCAAAACAGTGAAGTGACATTCCGTATTCACTTATTGTCGACTCAACAAGAGTTTGAACAAGAAGTAGAGCGAATTCGTCAGGTGACTGCTATCGAGCGACAATCTGATATGCCGGAAGTTGCGCCAGGGTTTGAAAAACAAGTTAACACGCAGACGGTTGGTGATGAAAGTGAGGCTCTTGAGGTGGTAGAACAGTCTTCTATTGAAGGTGTTTTCGAAGGTCAAGACGGGGAATCAACTGAACTGAATGAAGCCGAAATCGTGGTTCCCGTTCAGGAAGTTAAGCCTGACTTGGTTTATGAGTGGCTTACTAAGTAAGTAAAATTGTAGATAAGTAAATAAAACTGTAAGTGATTATAAAAAGCCCGATACGCCATAATGGATGTATCGGGCTTTTTTTATGAACAAACGGTGTCTTGTGAAGTTGTTGAACTCAGCTTGTATTCGGAAAAAAACAAACTTTAAGAAAAATAAGGGTTACTGATTGAATCTTGATTTCTCTTGTTTTTCCACTTCTGATAACAATGGTAACTTAAGGCTTAGTTCTTTGCCGCGCGCACGCGTGTAAAGAATATTGCCAACGAAACCTAAAGAGGTGAGGGCGAATTCAACCACGGCGAGCATACGCTCACCACCGTCAACGTAGAAAATAGTGAGAGCATGTAAGAAATACAGCATGAGCACGAAATTAGCCCAAGCATGCGTATAAGGCTTACCAGCAATGATCCCTGGCAGTGGTAACAACAATGGTATCGCCCATACAAAAGCTAGTGTTAAGTTGTTTAAATGGGGGTGGGGCGATAGTGTGACCTGCCACAAAACCACCCAAACAAGTAATGAAACATTACTGATTAATGCAAGGTAACGAAATTGCTTAGTGCGCAGTGACATATCCATTACAACTGAACTTCCTTCTGTTTTATAGCAACTTTAGCTAAGCGCTTACCTAACTTCTGAGCCAGTTCCATTTCATCTTTTGTTAATGAAGCTGAGTGACCGGCACTGCTGGCACCGTAAGGTGTTCCACCCGATTGAGTGGTGTGCAGAAGTGGTTCAGAGTAAGGAATACCTAATATCATCATCCCGTGGTGCAGCAGTGGCAGCATCATGGTTTGTTGAGTGGTTTCTTGCCCGCCATGTAATGACGAAGACGAAGTAAACACACAAGCTGGCTTATCTATAAGATCGCCATTTAACCAAAGTGGTGTGGTTGAATCCCAGAAATGCTTCATAGAGCCAGACATATTACCAAACCAGACAGGACTACCAAGTGCGAGTCCATCACACTCTCTAAGTTCAGTTAGAGTGGCTATCGGTTCTATCGGCTCGCCATGCGGGGTGATGTCTTCAACTGTGCGTAATACGGCTTCACAATTAGGGATAGATTCTATCCCTCTTGCGATTTGTCTTGCGAGTGCTTGAGTAGAACCATGGCGACTGTAGTACAGCACCAGTATTTTAATGCTCATCGTGAGTTATAAGATCTCTAAGACTTGTTCTGGTGGGCGACCAATCTTTGCTTTGTTATTCGCAACAACAACAGGTCTTTCAAATAGTTTTGGATTATCTACCATCGCAGAAAAAAGTTGCTCATCAGTAAGTGACTCATCACTTAAATTCGCTTCTTTGTAATCAGCTTCCTTTGTTCTCATCATTTCACGAACGCTTTCAAAGCCGAGCTGAGAGAATAACGTTTTCAGTTGCTCAACAGTAAAAGGTGTATCTAAATATTTGATGATTTCAGGTTGAACCCCGTTTTCTTCTAGCACTGCGAGCGTTTGGCGGCTCTTTGAGCAACGAGGGTTATGGTAAATGACGACAGACATATTGTTCTCCTAATTATTATTGTTGTTAATTTTACACAGTTACCGCGTGAGAAATAGAGCCATTATTGTAATGATAGAAAGCGATCACGTTGAATCATCAGTTGATCGATTCTGGCATCGTAGCGTGCCTGTTTTAAACTTCCTAATTCAGCAAGTTGGCTAGCCTGTGTGTAGTACTGGATGGCTTTATTCCATTGAGCCTGTAAAGCTAGAATTTCCGCTCGAGCTGCGAGATCTTCATCACTATTCGCTAGGCTGATGTTCGCTTTAGATAGTAAGTGCCAACCATTGGTGTCGTTTGGGTTATCGTGAGTGTAGCGTTGTAGTACGCGAATCCCTTCTTGGTATTGCTCTTTTTCTAATAAGGCGTTGGCATAATTAATTGTTAATACTGGGTTATTTGGCTTACGAGTTAGTGCAGATTTCATCTCTTTTATGGCTAGTTCAGGTTTATTCTGTTCTATGTGAAGGTCTGAAATAGCATCTAGATAGAAGGTATTTAGTGGGTCATTAGTGATCAATTTTGTCAGGATTGGTTCGGCTTTATCTAGCTTTTTAGAATCTAAATAAACTAAGGCTTTACCGTATTCTAATGAAGGCACTAGTGATGCAGGGGCTTTCTTCAACTTACGTTCAAACCAATCTAAAGCCGAATCATTCTCTATACCCGCATAACGAGCAACAATCCGAGCTCGTGCTAGGTGGTAATCGAGAGATGGCGATACTTTTAAAGGTGGATATTGACGTGCACGCTCACGAGAATCAGTAATACGGTCTTCAGGCAGTGGGTGAGTAAGCAGCATGGGTGGTGGTGTGCTTGCGTAGCGATATTCATCGGCTAATCGACCAAAAAATCGTGGCATTGCTTTTACATCAAACCCAGCTTTAGCCAAAGTGTTAATACCGAAACGGTCAGCTTCTTTTTCGTTGCTTCGAGTGTAGTTGATCTGACTTTGCATACTACCCGCAGTCGTAGCTGTAATCGCTGCAATACCAGCTTCTGGGGCTGCGATAGCCAGTAAGACAGAAGCTGCAAGCGCAGCAATAGTTGCTGGGGAGCGTCTTGCTTGATCTTCCATGCTACGAGCTAAATGACGCTGAGTTACATGTGCGATTTCATGTGCAATAACAGAGGCTATTTCACTTTCAGACTGGGCATGAAGAAATAGCCCTGAATGCAAAGCGACGTAACCACCAAAAAATGCAAAGGCATTAATATTACGGTCACGAATCATAAAGAACTCGAAAGGGGTTTTTACATCGTTGGCATTCGCAACGAGTCTATGACCGAGGTTACTGATGTACTCATTTAACACCGGATCATTGACGATAGGCTGGCTACCTCTGATGATCCTCATGTAAGCATCACCATAAACGAGTTCTTGATCTATGGTTAATGTGCCACCTGCAGCAGTGCCAATATCTGGGAGATCTAGGCTATTTGCATTGGTTGAAATAGGGGTGCTTAATGCAGTTGCTATACACAAGCAAACAATCGAGCGGGTGCGTTTTAACATATTAGTCAGTAATACTCCGTTTCATCTGACATTAAGACAAGGGTTGTTTGAATTGGTTTCCTTTATCTCATAAAGCTTTATGAGATAAAACTTCACGATACGCGACTCTCATCTCTCGTGTTAATGAAATAGAAAGATGGCGCGTTTTAAAAAACAGATTACAATACGCCTCTTATAATAAGCATCGAGCTCAAGAATGAAACCTAATATTCTCGATTTACGCGAAGAGCGTTGCCCAATGGCACTATTATTAGCGAAGCGTTATGCTGCTAGGTTAGAGAACGGTCAATCATTATTAATATATATATCTGACATGAGCTCAATGAAAGACATTGTGAACTTCTTATCACAACAAGCTTATTCTGTAGAACAGGAAGCGAGTTCTGGTTTTCACCAAATCCAAGTTATTAAAAAGGAAGTGCAGTCAAATGCTTGAAATGGTCAGTCGCTGGTATAAGCGACGTTTTTCAGATCCTCATGCCGTCAGCTTAGTTGCTATCATTCTTTTCGGTTTTATTACTATTTACTTCTTTGGTCACCTAATTGCTCCGTTATTGGTAGCGATTGTATTGGCATACCTTTTAGAGTGGCCGGTGGTTCAACTGCAAAGAATAGGTATTCCTAGAACACCGTCGGTTATGTTAGTCATTTTGATGTTCTTCAGCTTAATGCTTCTAGCATTGTTTGGCTTGGTCCCGACAATATGGAACCAAGTGGGAAATTTGATTAATGACATTCCAAGCATGTATGGTGGATTGCAGAATTTTATCTCTACTATTCCAGAGCGCTACCCTGAATTAGCCAACCTTCAGATTGTTGAATCTGTTGTTTCTAATGCGAAAAATAAAGTGTTAGGGATGGGAGAGAGCGTCGTGAAAGGATCGCTAGCTTCATTGGTTAGTATCGCGACATTAGCGGTGTATTTAATTTTGGTCCCTTTGCTCATCTTCTTTTTGTTGAAAGACAAAGAAGAAATGATTCAGATGGCAAGTGGCATATTGCCCCAAAATCGTCGACTTGCTACGAAAGTGTGGGTGGAGATGAATCAACAGATCTCCAATTATATTCGAGGCAAGGTTGTTGAAATTCTAATTGTAGGCGGTGTTAGCTACGTCACGTTCGCCATTCTTGATCTTCGCTATTCCGCTTTACTTGCGGTTGCTGTCGGTTTATCTGTGTTGATCCCGTATATAGGTGCTGCAGCTGTGACAGTTCCTGTCGCGATTGTCGGTCTGTTCCAATGGGGGTTAGAGCCACAGTTTTATTGGTTGCTTTTAGCTTACGGTATAATCCAAGCTCTGGATGGTAATGTTTTAGTACCAGTATTGTTCTCAGAAGCGGTGAACTTGCACCCTGTGGCTATTATTGTTGCTGTACTAGTGTTTGGCGGGTTATGGGGCTTTTGGGGCGTCTTTTTTGCGATTCCATTAGCAACTTTAGTTAAAGCTGTTTGGAACGCGCTCCCAAGTCATGAGTTACATGAAGCAGAGTCTAAAGCTAAAGGTTGATTCATATTCACCCCGTGATATGTCTCGGGTTAGTTATTGATGATAAAAAGGGCGAACATGAAAATGTTCGCCCTTTTGCTATCTGTATTTCCAACTAACCCAACGTTAACGTTAGGCACCGTTACGTTATATCAAATAACTACACCGGCAATTAAACCGTGGGCTATTTTTATGAGTTAGGCTTAAGCGTCTTTGTTGAAGTAATCCAATACAACTTCATGGTGCGTTTTTGTTTTGAATTTATTGAATACGTGCTCAATAACGCCTTCTTCATTGATTAAGAAGCTAATTCGGTGAAGGCCGTCGTACACTTTACCCATGAATTTCTTCTCTCCCCATACTCCGAACTGTTCAGCGACAGCGTGGTCTTCATCCGATAATAGAGTGAAGTTAAGGGATTTTTTCTCAACAAAGTTAGGTAAGCGTTTTACTGGGTCGATACTCACACCAAGTACAACTACATTGAGATCATCAAGTTGAGGCTTTATATCTCGTAGACCTTCAGCTTGAACAATACAACCAGGCGTCATCGCTTTCGGGTAAAAGTAGAAAAGTACTTTTTTTCCTAAAAAGTCACTAAGAGAAACGGTATTTCCGTCTTGATCGAGTAGAGAAAAAGCAGGAGCCGGAGTGCCAGCTGTCAGCGTATTCATGAGTTTTCCTTTTTACGGTTACTATGCTTTCAAAGAGCCATCAGAAATGGTCAAAGGGTACATAATTATTGGCTGTTTTTAATAAAGTTGAGCGAACCTTGAACATTGAGCTCTTGGCACAATGAATTGAATTCTTCTTGTAGCTGCATCAAATTACATTCTGAATGAACGGAAGCGGTAATTGAGATATGAAATTGGTCATTATCTAGATCAACCTTTGATTTATTGATTGTTTGAGCACTCAATGAATCAATACCTATTTGGCGATTTGCAAAAAAAGTAGTGAACTTTTCAGTTAAACCAAGTTTGTCATCGGACTCGACGAATACTTCTAAGGTATATGAGTTATCGATTTGTGCATGAGTAGAAGTGCGTTTCATTATGGTAATGAAATCGTGCTCTTGCCCCAATAAAGGTAAGGTAGTTTCTACTCTAGTAATGTTACTTGCTTTACCTGATAACAGCATAATCAGGGTGAACTCTTCACCGAATAAAGCAATGCGGCTATCAATAATATTACAGCCTGATTGGGTGACTAACTGAACCACTTGGTTACATATACCCGGGCGATCTGTGCCCACAGCTGTGATTACTAGATGCTGAGTCATAAAATCACGTCTCTTAATATTCCATTGTTTCATGCATGTTAGCACAGTTACCAAAATGAATAAGTGACGGTAAAGGTTTTTACTTAAAGGGTATATGCCGTTTTAGGGCGCATATCTATGGCTGATTTTGGTTTTGAGTCACTTTCATTGAATAGAAACAAGCAGGTACTTTATCCCTTAAATAAGGACCAGAGAGCCATACATGCGAACAGTTGTTACCCAAATGTTTAAGCTTCCGAAGCTTAAGTTGGTGCAACCTCAAACATACGACAATATTTAATGCCGATGTGGTCGGTAAGAGGCTTTAAAGTCTTGTGTTTATCAATCGCCATACAGTACCATGCAAAAAGATTAAATTAAGGGAGATAGACATGTTTTCAGGAAGTATCGTTGCGCTCGTTACGCCATTTAACTTAGATGGTGAAGTGGATTTCGACAGCCTTAAAAAGTTAGTTGATCATCATGTAGCTGCTGGAAGTGATGGTTTGGTTGCTGTTGGTACAACAGGTGAGTCTTCTACACTTACTATTGAAGAGCATGTCAAAGTCGTGAATAAGATTGTTGAGTTTGCTGACGGTCGTATCCCTGTTATTGCAGGTACGGGCGCGAATGCGACTCATGAATCAGTACTATTTAGCCGTTTGCTTAATGGTTCTGGCATTGTTGGCTGTTTAAGCGTGACGCCTTATTACAACAAACCGACTCAAGAAGGCTTATATCAACATTATAAAGCCATTGCTGAAGTGAGTGATGTGCCTCAAATTCTATACAATGTACCAGGTCGTACCGCTGTCGATCTATTACCTGAAACGGTAGCTCGCTTATCTAAAATTGAAAACATTGTTGCCTTGAAAGATGCGACAGGTGATTTAGAAAGAATTGCAATTCACCGTGAACTTTGTGGCGAAGATTTCATCTTACTAAGTGGTGATGACTTAACAGGTCTTGAGTTTGTTAAGCGTGGCGGTGATGGTGTTATCTCGGTTACTAATAATGTTGCAGCTGCAGACATGGCTAAAATGTTTAAACTAGCCAAAGAAGGCAAGTTTGAAGAGGCAGAGATTATTAATGAACGCCTGATGCCCTTGCACAAAAACCTATTTGTTGAGTCAAACCCAATTCCTGTAAAATGGGCGGTTCACAAGCTTGGCTTAATTTCTGAGGGTGGTTTACGCTTACCGCTGACAGAACTTTCAGCTGAACAACAACCTACGGTTGCTCAAGCTATGACAGAAGCGTGTATTTACTAATTAGTATGAAATAATGCCGGAGTAAACTTCGGCATTTAGGAGCTTAAATGAAGTATTCTCACCAGCTAGTGATCGGTTCACTGGCTGTTTTTGTTCTTACTGCGTGTTCAGGCAGTGCGACTCAACGTCGCCAAGCCAAAGATGATTTTGAGTATTTAGAAACACCAGAATTTACACAGTGGCAAGTACCTGAAGGTGCTGAGCCATTCTTTTACCCTAATTTTGATATCCCACAAGGTGAGTTCACTGGCGGTACTGGTCCTAGTGTTGATATTCGACCACCTCAGCAAATCTTAGAGCTTATTCCCGGTGCTCGTGCTGAACGTCAAAATGGTGAAGTAACGCTTTGGCTGCTGCGTAAAGAGGAAGCTGACAGAGTATGGCAAACTGCGGTGGATATGTTATCTGCTCGACAAATTGAAATTCGTGAGCAATCTACAGACTCTGTAGAGACAGGTTGGGTTACGTGGGTTTCTGAAGATGAAGAAACTGAAATCGGCAGCCGATACTCTATTTCTCGTTTTGAAGCCAATAACCGATTTGGTTTTAAGATTAATCTGATTGATTGGCGAGAAGGCACGACTGTTCAGCCGGTGACAGCAACGAACAAAGAACGTTATAACGCGTTTATGACGAACTTAGTGACAGCAAGATACGATCAAGACTTGCGAGATGAAGCGGCATTAAAAGCTCAAGAATTGGTGAAGAGAATCCCAATTACAATGGGCTCAGACAGAAGTGGATTCCCTGTAATTATTGCTCGTACTCCATACAATGTATTGTGGCAGCGCTTACCTGAACTATTACCGACGATGGGTTTTGAGCTTGAAGAACGAAATCAATCTCAAGGAACAATCAAAGCTAAATATGCCTCTCCAGATGATGAATTTTGGGAAAGCATTGGTGTTAAACCTCTTGAACTTGAGACAGGGACGTACACTTTCCTAATGGGTGATTTAGGTAACCGAACTTCAATTAACGTGACTGATGCGTCAGGTAAACCGGTAGAAGAAGAGTTCCTTAAATCATTAGCTCCTGTTTTAGCCGCAATTGTAGAAATTAAAGAACCAGCTGAATAAAGAAAAAGTTGGTTAGCTGATACAAAAAGAGGACGTAAGTCCTCTTTTTTATATCTGTCGGTTTTAACTGATCAACTATGTATCAACTAAGTTTAATTATGCGTCTTTATGGGCGTCTTGCTCGGCTGCCTTTCTCGCACTATTCAATTTATCTAAACGGTTCAGCTTATCTAAATCACTTTCACCTTTAAGTTTACTTGGCTTACCTACGTTCATATTTGCAGTGTATTTTAATGCCGCGATATTTCCGACAATAACACTGACCACGATGAAGCAAATGACCCATGGATTCGTTAAGATCTCTAACATAAAGGCTCCTAATCGCTGATGTTTCCAATAAATTGAGAATAGATGTTATCTAACTGATCAATAATGTTCGCTTGCCCTAATATTGGCTCAGATAGCAGCTGATTACCAAGTATTAATGGAGATAACTGAGATAAGCAATCTTTCGATATTGAACGATGACTAATATGCCAAGGTTCAATAGCAACCCCCCCTAAATCTTTACTGTAGGGGAAAAAGAAATGGTACTTCTCTATGTTAGTAAGCATCCAATTATAGAAGGATTTTTGGTGCCCAGTTAAATACTCCCAAGGCTCTAATTGAAGCTGAGTAGCTTCGGGTAAGCAGGTTCGTGAGAATACATCGAAATCACAGCCCCAATGATGACGGCTTGCACCTGGAAGTGCAGACCACCTTAAAATCGCCCACATTCGTTCTTGCTCATTGAGTGAATCAAAATCGATAGGCTGGCTGTGTGAATCTAAAATTGTGCGCTGCCCAGAAAATTTACTATTCCAAATGGAAGCCTGCCTTGCGTAGCTTCTAAATCCACTCGCAATTTCTAATTTAAAGCCATCATCATGAGCAGCTTTGACCAAACTTTGTAAATCACTCTGAACTTGAGGGTGAGTGAGAAAGTATTTCTCACCGATTAGCATCTCAGTAAGGTGTGATTCAGTTTGTCCGGTCAGCTGCTCAGGGGTCATATTACTTTCCGAAAAGGTTAACTAGGGTACGTTGGTACATTTGTGTGAGTTTTTCTAAGTCGGCAATATTCACACACTCATTCACTTTATGGATAGTGGCATTAACTGGACCTAATTCAATCACCTGTCCGTTCATTCGGGCAATAAATCGGCCATCAGATGTACCGCCAGTGGTGAGCAATGCTGGTTTTACGTCGTTAACATGGTCAACAGCTTCCACTACAGCATCAAGTAAGTCACCTGCATCTGTTAAGAATGGGTCACCATTGAAAGTCCATTGTAAGTCATATTCAAAGTCGTACTTATCTAAGATCGCGGAGATGCGTTCTACGATAATGTCGTTGTTTAACTCTGTGCTAAAGCGCAGGTTAAACTGGACGTTAAATTCACCAGGAATAACGTTTGATGCGCCTGTTCCAGCACTTACATTCGGAATTTGAAAGCTCGTCGGTGGGAAGTAATCATTACCTTTATCCCATTCGGTTGTTGCGAGTTCATTAATTGCTAACAAAGAGCTGTGAATTGGGTTACTAGCCAGGTGAGGGTAAGCAACGTGACCTTGTACCCCTTTAATAGTTAAATCACCAGTAATTGAACCTCGGCGTCCGTTTTTGACGACATCTCCAACATACTTAGTACTTGAAGGTTCACCGACAATACACATATCAATGAGTTCATCTCGAGCCATTAAAGCTTCAACAACACGAACCGTACCATTAATGAATGGACCTTCTTCATCAGAGGTGATCAAAAAACCAATCGACCCTGAATGATCTGGATTCTCGGCGATGAACTGTTCTACTGCGACTACCATAGAAGCAAGTGAGCCTTTCATATCAGCAGCGCCACGACCGTAAAGAACGCCATCAATAATGGTTGGTTCAAAAGGAGCTGTGTTCCATTGTTCAACAGGACCTGATGGTACGACATCTGTGTGCCCTGCAAATGCGAATAGCGGAGCTTCAGTACCACGACGTGCCCAGAAGTTAGTTGTATCTTCGAATACCATTACTTCGATCTCAAAGCCAAGTGCTTTTAATCGGTTAATCATTAACTCTTGGCAGCCTGCATCTTCTGGTGTTACCGATTGGCGGCTAATTAGGTCTTTTGCGAGAGCCAAAGTTGGGCTATCTGTCATCCTTGAATTCCTTGTTAAGTAAACGTAATTTTGAATGTAATGCTATTTGATTCGTGACCGAATAAATCGAAGCTATGCAAAAATAGCTGAGTATTGATCGGCTTTAAAGCCTAAATGATATTGCGCATCCACTTTTAAAATAGGACGTTTAATCATCGCAGGTTGTTCTATTAATAATTGAATCGCAGAAGCTTCATTTAAATTGTCTTTTTGCTCTTGAGTCAGTTGGCGATAAGTCGTGCCACGTTTATTGACGACTAGCTCCCAACCTAGTTCTGAACAAAACTCAGTAATGAGCGCTTCACTGATACCTTGTTTACGGTAATCATGGAAATCGAACTCAATTTCTTCACTTTGAAGCCATTTTTTCGCTTTTTTGATGGTATCGCAGTTTGGAATACCGAATATGGTGACAGTCATTATTCTTCCTTTTGGTGATATTTTTTCATTCTTATGCTTTGAATCCTAACAGGAAGCAGTAAATCAGACAAAATCCAGCGTGAAATATTTACTAGAACGAAAAAAAACAGTAAGAAAATGCCACTATTGGAGACTTATTGATCAACCTCAACATGTCATGAGTGAAAAAAGAAATAATTGATTGGCACAGACATAGGAGGTGTCAATGGAGTTGAGTCCTGTTTTTGCAAGGCGGCTATATTTAGCATTATTAGTCGAAAGCCTTGAAAGGCCTAATGTGCCTAAACTCATCGAGAAAACGGGATGGCCTCGTCGTACAATTCAAGACGTACTCAAGGCTTTACCGGGGATTGGAATTGAACTGATGTTTATTCAAGATGGGCGGCGTCATAATGATGGTTACTACCAGTTATCTGATTGGGGACCATTTGATAGCCAGTGGGTGCTTGAGCGTCGGAATGATATAGCAACAAGCCTTGGATTTAGTGCATAAGCCAGCGAAAGCTGGCTTTCTTTTATCTGTAGTAGCTAAAAATACATTGTAAGGCGCATGCTCAAAGTACCAGAAGCCCCTTGGTATTTAAGTTTAAAAAAATGCTCGCTATTATTTACCACAAGAATAGGCGGTACCTAGCATAGTAACTGATGTATTGAACGTTTGTGGAACGGAAATAATAACAGTATCAGCCCCGAGGTTGATGGCATTACTTTTAAGCTCGTTTAATGCACCTTGAATCAGGGTGTCATTCGGAAAAAATAGAAAACTGTACCAATGCCCTTCATTTCCAGTTACATCGCCTAAATACTGACATTTACTTACATCAAATAAACCCAATATGTCGACCTCTACAGACGCCGCATCAGAATGGGCAAGTTTTGTTGGTGTTGTACACCCTGAGAGTAGAGCCACCAACGCAAAAATGAAATAAAGTCTTTTCATATAATTACCTTAGGATTGGAAAAAATAGGCGGCAAAGCCGATCCAACTTAGGGCTAATAATCCCCAAGGCAGTTTATTATTAGAGCTATCACCTACCTCTACGGTTGCTTCTACAGCCTCTTGGTTTTGCAGAGCTTGAGTTTGCTGCTTGTCTTTTTGAGACTTTTTCTTGGCTTTATCAGCTTGGCGGCTTCTCTCTTTTTGTTGTTTTTTATAGAGAGCTATACCTTTCTCTATACCTTGAGCAATCAATTTTGTTTGCTCTTTTGTTTGGCTAGGCTTTTGAGTTGCTTTGGCTATTTTCATTGCTTCTTGCTGAGATTCAACTGAGGGTGTGTTTGGTTTGTTTTTCATAGTGATATCGTGAAATAGAAACAGACTTTCTAATAAGATAACTCAAAATCTAGCCGAATATGAAGAAATTACGTTAAAGTGTTGCTTTGAAATAAAGTTAAGTAGTTATTTGTGCGATATTCCTTTGATCAATACGATAAGCACGGCTTTTTAAAAGCACCAGTGTTGCTTTGGCTTGTCTGGTTGTTTCTTGCAAAAGCATTAGTCGTATTTGTTGTTGCTGGTGCTAGCCGAGAGTCTGGTGCGAAAATATTAGAGATCATTTACCCAGATCATGACATGTTTTATGTAGGCATAGTTTTGAGCTTTCCCAGTTTGGCTTCAATGTGGTTATTTGGTCTACGTTCACCAGATAGGGAAAGGATCAATCGATTGGTTACGTGGGGGAGGTGTATCACTATGATCACTGTCTTACTGCAAATGCTTCATACCGGTTACCTTGTATATTTAGATAATGGTGGGTTCCATTGGGCTAATGCGATCACCCTTGTGATGTTGCTATGGTTTGCACTGTATTTATTCAATAGCCGCTTAGTGAAAGATTGTTTCCGAATGACTCTAGCTAAAGACTGATAATTATCAAAATAAGAAAATTAATTAAAATTATACTGAAGTAAAAATCGAGAGGATGTATTTATGGTTAACACGTCACATGACGCGCAAAATGTACAAAGTGCAATATTGCCTGAAGCAGGACCTTTTGCTCTTTATGTCCAGTTAAAAGTGAAGAGTAATGACTCAACAGTATTAGAACAGTTACAGAGTTTGCCGAACTTAATTGAAGAACTGAACCAAAGCCAACCAGGTGCTGATCTAGCGGCGTCTATCGCATTTTCTAAGGTTTTCTGGGATAAGTTTGAACAAGATGCTCCTTCTGACCTTATCGCATTCCCTGAACTTGGAGAGGGCGAAATTACAGCGCCATCAAGTGAGGTTGATGTACTGATTCATTGTCACTCAAATCGACACGATCTACACTTTTATGTTCTGAGAAAGCTGCTATCTGAAGTCGCAGACAATGTAGAAGTGGTCGACGAAACATATGGTTATCGTTATTTAGACTCTCGTGATATGACAGATTTTGTAGATGGCACAGAGAATCCAAAAGAAGCACAAAGAGCTGAAGTAGCAATTGTACCTGAGGGCACGTTTGCTGGTGGTAGTTATGTGATGGTTCAACGTTTTATCCATAATCTACCTGCTTGGAACCGCCTAAGTGTTTCTGCGCAAGAGAAAGTAGTTGGACGAACTAAACCTGATTCAATTGAGCTAGACAATGTTCCTGCTGCGTCTCACGTTGGTCGTGTTGATATTAAAGAAGAAGGCAAAGGGCTAAAGATTGTGCGCCACAGCTTACCTTACGGAAGTGCTACTGGTGATCATGGCTTGTTGTTCATTGCATATTGTAATGTGCGTCATAACTTTGATGCGATGCTTGAAAGTATGTATGGCGTTACTGACGGTAAAACAGACCAACTGCTGCGCTTTACTAAAGCGGTAACTGGCGCGTACTTCTTTGCACCATCAAGCACTATGTTGGGTGAGTTAAACATTAAGTAGATACGATTCAAGAAATCAGTAAAAGTTATCACTGAATACAGTGAAATATTAAGGAGCCGTTGTGCTCCTTTTTTATTAAAGTTTTTTTGTAAACGGTCGATAGGTGTTTAAGTTTTCACCTTATTTAGTGTGCTATGGCAATTACTGTAAATACAAATGTTTCGGCATTGGTTGCTCAGAGAAATCTCTCTAACGCAAACAATATGCTTAATCAATCCTTGGAGCGTCTAGCTTCAGGGAGTCGTATTAATAGTGCTAAAGATGATGCTGCAGGGCTTCAGATTTCGAATCGACTAGAGGCTCAAATGAGCGGTCTTGATGTGGCGGTTAGAAATGCAAATGATGGTATTTCTATCATGCAAACTGCAGAAGGTGCGATGAATGAAACTACGAACATCATGCAGCGAATGCGTGATCTTTCACTTCAGTCATCAAATGGGTCGAATAGCCAAGCTGAACGAGTAGCACTACAAGAAGAAATAAGCGCGCTAAATGATGAACTGAATCGAATTGCAGAAACCACCTCTTTTGGTGGAAAAAAACTCTTAAATGGGAGCTTTGGCAGTACTGCTTTTCAAATTGGTTCAGCATCAGGAGAGGCGGTTCAAGTTAACTTGAATAACATGCGAACAGACACCCTTGAGATGGGCGGTTTTAGTTATATAGCGAATGGAATGGCAAGCGATTCATGGTCAGTTCAAAGTGGAAGTAATGATATGACCATGTCATTTACAGATCGCTTTGGGCAGCAGCAGGAAATTACTATTAATGCTAAAGCTGGTGATGATATTGAAGAGCTGGCGACTTATATCAATGGTCAGACTGATTTAGTCTCAGCTTCCGTGAATGATGATGGTCAGCTTCAAATATATATGGCAGGCGATGAGTCTTCAGGGACAATCGCGTTCTCTGGTGGACTGGCTAATGAACTAGCGATATCTGGTGGGCAATATGAATCAGTAGATAATATTGACATCACCAGTGCTGGTGGAGCGCAAAGGGCTGTATCTATTCTCGATACAGCAATGAAGTATGTTGATAGCCATCGAGCTGAGCTAGGGGCAATGCAGAACCGCTTTGGTCATGCAGTTAATAACCTAGAAAATGTTCATGAAAACCTGGCTACATCGAACAGCCGCATTAAAGATACGGATTACGCAAAAGAAACCACTCAAATGTTAAAGCAGCAAATTCTTCAACAAGTCAGCACTACTATTCTTGCGCAAGCTAAACAAGCCCCGAATTTAGCATTAACTTTACTTGGCTAAATTCGCCGAATATCGGCAGCATGAATACGAACTTTAATCCTTTTTTCATCTTTTTGTACTTTTTAAACCTCTCATCACGTTTTCCCTTTCAAACCTATTTTTTCCAATATTTTTTCTAAATATCTCTAAAGAATTTCGAAATTACGCCGTTATAAAAAGTAACTTTGAGAGAACTACTTGGTTTTCCGAGACGTCGGAAACCGCAACACCGGAAAATCAATTGGAGAAATCACCATGGCAGTGAATGTAAATACAAACGTATCAGCAATGACAGCGCAACGTTACCTAAACAACGCGAACAGTGCTCAACAAACCTCAATGGAGCGTCTAGCTTCTGGTTCTAAGATTAAT
>NZ_JAKJSZ010000001.1:0-14179 GCF_050337535.1 Vibrio kagoshimensis | reverse complement strand
ACGTGATGAAGTACGTATGTTTTCTTTTAACTCGTCTTGCAGTGGTAATGTTTAGTACGCACATAACAAAGCATTTAAGAATGATTCGCAACGCTTGGCAGTTTCGCTTCGCTCAAGTATAGCCAAGCGTCGCTCACACCTTAATGCGGCGTTATATGCAATCTGGCATAACCCTACCGTCCTATCTATAGTTAGTATGTTTCGTCGGGCTAGGAGAGAAACATATGAACATCTTCAGATTTATCGCACTTACTTTATTAGTTATTACTTCCTTTACTTCCCAAGCTATTGAGCGCCAGCTTGGTGAAAACTGGTGTTGGGCTGCTTCAATCCAAGATGTTTTGCGACAGGCAAATATTTATCAAAGCCAGCAGCAGATAGCTACGGTATTGGATGGTAGACCTATAGATAGACCTGCTCATGTCAATGAAGTTGTAGGACTATTGAACTATTACCAATTCAGGGCTTGGGTGGTCAATAGACCTGCCTCACCTAATGAGCTTTACCAGACTTTAGCAAGTGGATGGAAGCTTATTGCGTTTGTAAGACCAAGCAATGGGGCTGTAGGGCATTTTATCGTACTGCAAAGAATGAATAATAGTGGCGGAATAGAAGTATCCGATCCTTGGACGGGTCAAACTTACGTTAACTCACTTAACCAGTTATATTCACAATGGCGCTGGGGAGCTTCTGTAGTTGTTGGAGCCCCTATGTAATACTAAGCATATAACAAAGCATTTAAGAGTGATTCGCAACGCTTGGCAGTTTCGCTTCGCTCAAGTGTAGCCAAGCGCTGCTCACACCTTAATGCGGCGTTATGTTCTAGGGAGAGATCAAGTGGTTGAAAGGGTTACTTATGAAAACTTGCCTCAAATAGCAGGACCTTATGTCCATGCAACAAAACACAACAAAACGCTATATATATCTGGGCTTACAGCTTACGGCACAGATGCTCAACTCCTTAATCTGACAGAGCAGACTAAAGAGGTTCTCTATCAGATTACAGAAGTCCTTAGGTTAGAAAATCGTTTGAAAAGTGATTTGGTGAAACTCACAATCTTTGTTCGTGACATATCAATGTTGGCTAGTATCCGAGAGCTACTATTTAACTTTTATGATGGTCATTTACCAGCCTGCTCTTTGGTTGAAGTTTCCAAATTAATTCATCCGGATTTACAAGTGGAAATTGAGGCTGTCGTAGCGCTGTAAGCACGAACATAACAAGCAATTTAAGCAGACTGCCAACGCTTGGCTTTTTCAATTCGGTTTAGCTTCAGTGATTTAGGTGGTANRTTTGAGTGTATTGGTAGCGTTGTCAGCTACTTAATTGGGCGTTAGAACTTTTAGGGGATRAATAGGATGAAGGCTCCATTTCGATATATTTGTATAGCTGCAAGTATGGTGTTTGTGATCTCTGGCTGTGCTGTTCAAAGCAATAGCAGTATAGGCAAGTTAGCCCCGTCTGAGCTAAATAAACATGGGCAAATCTATACCCAAATGATTCAGAATGAATTGATTTTGTCTGATGGGCTTGAAGGTAAGAGTTGTACGCTTAATATACATTTAAGTGAGCATGGCAATGTTACAGAAATAAGTACAAGTGGCTATGAGAAACTATGTGAGCGCAGTGAAAAAGCTGTGAAAGCTGTAGGCGTATTCCCAATGCCAGCAAACGAGGAGTTAGCTAAAAACCTAATGGAAATCAAACTTACAATTGCTCTGTAGTACAGTTCTAACAAGCAATTTAAGCAGACTGTCAACGCTTTGCATTCTCAACTCGGTTTAGCTTCAGTGATTTCGGTGGTAGGTTTGAGTGTATTGGTAGCGTTGTCAGNTACTTAATTGGGCGTTAGGGCTCTAGGGATTTAATATGAATATTTCGACTAAGAAGTTATTTCTTAATTACTTGCAGCAGATGAGAGTTATCGTTGATAAAATTCCAGATAGTATTTTCTTAGATTCGTTGTCAGAGGGAATGTTTTCTCTGGAGTTGAATGCGCAGGTTGCTGCGAACTTTCTTTTGAGAGGGTATTGCCCCATTGTATCGGTTGACTTGGTGTCTTGCGAACTAAAAGAATCAGGTAAAGACTCTGTTTGTAAAATGCTTGAAGATGTAAAACTTCAACTTGAATTACTACCAGAAGTGCCTGGGTTTGATGATACTCAAGTTATGGCTGAATCAGCTGGTTTCTCTCAAGTTAAACTTCCTCAAAGCCGCTTTATACTAGAGTATATAATTCCTAACTATATGTTTCATATGAGTATGGTTTATGCCATTGCAAAGAAAAATGGTGTTGCTTTAAGCAAAGGAGACTTTGATGGTTTTCACAACTATCCAGTAGGCTTTGAGTTCAAGCCCTAACAAGCAATTTAAGCAGACTGCCAACGCTTGGCATTTTTAGGTCGATTTAGCTTCAGTGATTTTGGGGGTAAGTTTAAGTGTATTGGTTGCGTTGTCAGCTACTTAATTGGGCGTTAGATACGGCTGGCTCATATTTCACTTGACGTATTTGGCTCTAGATAGACAAAAAGCTATAGATATTATTAACTTCAACCGTAGGGCTTGGTAAGTGTTTAAAAATAGGTATGCAATCGCTGTTGTTTTGGCTTCAATCTTTTTAATATCATCATGCACTAAAGTAGTAGAAAGAAGTGAGCTTGAGAAACTTATACAAAGTAAACAATTCGAACCTTTAATGGATCTTGTGGATGTTTACATTAAAGAAAATGAAGAAGATGATTTTGGTTACTATGTTAAAGCTATAGCTTTGATGAATTTGGATGGCGAAAGCTCCGATATATTATCTGTTCTTGATACGGCATTTTTAAAGTCACCTGAAGATAAAATAGCAAATTATTCATTTTCAATGAGTGTGATGCTTTTGCAGAATGGATATTGTGATGAATCCTTACCGATTGCATCAAAGATGGGTTTTAACTTAGATAATGCAGAATCAAGAGAGTTTTACTTGCTTGGGACCGGATATGTTGATTGTATCTCTCAAAAAAACTCTAAATCAAAGAAATTCGTAATCACTCTGTATGAAAAGTTACTTGTTTTGACTCGGTATAATCATGAACTAACACAAAGTTACATCACTTACTTGGCAAAAATTGATAGATTAGATAAAGCTGAACATGTGCTGTATAGATACGGATTGCATAAGCCGAAATCGAGAAATCTGAGTGATTTACTTATTCATTTAAAAACAGAAAATGGTAAGGCTAACACAAGAGAATAGGTGAAGTAGTCCTGCCTTCTATTGGTTTATCTAGTCCCACGATGTATTGGCTAGCAGTAATAAAAGCAATGAAATAATTTTATAGTAGTGCTTTTTGCCAATGTGGAAAACTAAACGCTAGCCAATCTAACAAGCAATTTAAGCAGACTGCCAACGCTTGGCATTTCCAACTCGGTTTAGCTTCAGCGATTTAGTTGGTAAATTTGAGTGTATTGGTAGCGTTGTCAGCTACTTAATTGGGCGTTATGTGTTTGGAGGGGAAATGGTTAGGGAAGCGACAAAAGACGATTGTGCAAAATTAGCGGTATTGTCCATTAAAGTTTGGTTAGACACATATGCTAGAGAAGGTATCAAAAGTGAATACGCTGAGTATGTCTTATCTACTTTTACTGCAACTTACTTCTCTGAAATATTGAATACCCCTAAATATCGTGTGTTTGTAAGTGAAGAACATGATGTTATTCAAGGCTATGCAATGGTCAATCTTGAATCGCATTATCAAACGTCCAACAATGGCTTTGAAGTAGAAAAACTTTATATAGATAACACTTTCAAAGGAAAAGGGTTAGGTCGAAAGCTCTTGAGTGAAGTCGAGAATCAGTTTGGTAACAAATACTGGCTTTACACTTGGGTTGAGAATGAATCCAATGGCTTTTATGAACATTTAAGGTTTAATCGTATAGGGCTCCTGACCTTTGAGTTTGCAGGTGCTTTGATAGAAAATAACGTGTATCAGTCAGCCCACACATAACAAGCAATTTAAGCAGACTGGCAACGCTTGGCATTTTCAGTTCGGTTTAGCTTCAGTGATTTAGGTGGTAAGTTTGAGTGTATTGGTAGCGTTGTCAGCTACTTAATTGGGCGTTATGTTCTCGGGAGGGATTTCATGATTAGAGAAATCACAAAATTAGATTTTGAGTCATTTTGGTCAACATTTTCTATGGTGATCCAAGCTCAAGAAACTTACGCGTTTGAACCAAATATGACACTGGAAGATGCTTATTCCTTGTGGTGTGAAATGCCATTAAAAGCTTATGTGTTTGTTGAAAATGACGTTGTTCTCGGTACTTATTACATTAAGCCAAATGCTATGGGTCCAAGTAGTCATATTTGTAACTGTGGCTATATGGTATCAAGTGAAGCTAGAGGCAAAGGAATTGCTCGCCTTATGTGTGAGCACTCACAAAAGAAAGCAGTTGAATTTGGCTTTGATGCTATGCAATTTAATAGTGTAGTGTCGACTAATAAAGTAGCGGTTATGCTTTGGGAAAAGCTCGGTTTCTCAATTATTGGCACAATACCCAAGGCATACAATCATGGTCAGCTAGGATTGGTTGATAGCTATATCATGTACAAATGGCTACGAACATAACAAGCAATTTAAGCAGACTGTCAACGCTTGGCATTTTTAGCTCGGTTTAGCTTCAGTGATTTAGGTGGTGTTTAAGTCTATTGGTAGCGTTGTCAGCTACTTAATTGGGCGTTATGTGCTTGGAGGGAAAATGCAATTTATCGAAGTCAAAAGTAGCCAAATTCCGCTAGATTTGCTGCTCGAAGCAGATCCTTCTGAAGCGAGTATTTCATCATATTTAGCTGAATCATGGTGCTTTGCTGCGCTAGATAATGAGCGTATTTTGGCAGCATGTATAGTGAAGCCAGAAACCCAAAACCTTGCTGAAATCTTCAATGTTTCTGTATACCCCAAGTTACAAGGTCAAGGAATTGGCTCTCAATTGCTCAAGTCAGTTCTGTCTCAGTTACCAAGTAAGGGAATCTCTCGTATTGAATTGGGTACAGGTACCTTTGGCTATCAACTGACTTATTATCAGCGCCTTGGTTTTCGCGTTGACTCGATCATCAAGGATCACTTCTTACTGAATTACTCAGAACCAATCTATGAAAATGGTATTCAACACAAAGACATGCTGAGATTATACGCACAGATTTAGCACGCACATAACAAAGCGTTTAAGACGGATTCCCAACGCTCGGCGGCTTCAGTTCAAAGATATGCATCAGTGTTTATGGCATAATGTCTTGAGTGCAGTGGTAGCGTTGCTCACCACTTAACGCGGCGTTATACATACGGAGTATATTATGAATATATGGATATTTAGCTCGGGGTTATTAGCCCTATTTACTACGTTAGTACATGTATTTGCAGGTCAAGTAGACCCAGTTAGACCTTTTCTTAAGTCGAAGCTTGATGATATCCCGAAAGCAACGCTTCTAGCTTGTTGGCATCTTGTCTCGGTCACTTTGTTTATTAGCTCACTAATGCTTTTATACGTCGGTTGGTATGGCATTGATTCACTCTATTTCCTAATCCAGTTGCTAGGTTTTTTATATATTCTGTATGCATCAGTGTTTGTGGCGGTTGGGTTGTATTTTTTTGGATCTAAGGTTTTTGTAAAACTTCCACAATGGATATTGCTCCTTCCAATCGGCTTGCTAGCAACCTATGGTGCAATGTATGTATAACAAGCAATTCAAGCAGACTGTCAACGCTTGGCATTTTCAACTCGGTTTAGCTTCAGTGATTTAGGTGGTAGGTTTAAGTGTATTGGTAGCGTTGTCAGCTACTTAATTGGGCGTTATGTGAATAGAGGTTTCCAATAAATAAGGTAGTCAAAGAACGGTTCGACGAATATCCAGAAGATGTACGTATTCGGCTAGAGGAACTGCGAAATCTAATGTTTCAAATCGTTTCTGAGCTGGAACTAGGTGAAGTTGAAGAATCTCTAAAATGGGGTGAGTCGAGTTATGCCGTCAAGACGGGCAGTCCAATTCGAATTGATTGCAAATTGAAATCACCAAGTAACTACTACATCTTCTTTAACTGCCAAACTAAGCTAATCGATACTTTTAGAGAATTACACGATGGTACGTTGGAATTTCAGGGTAACAGGGCAATTGTCTTAACTTTGTCAAATCCATTACCAGAGGCTGAAGTTAAGCACTGTTTGGAGCTTGCTTTAACCTATCAGCAACGAAAGCATTTACCGTTTTTAGGCGCGCGATAGGCATTCACATAACAAGCAATTTAAGCAGACTGCCAACGCTTGGCATTTTCAACTCGGTTTAGTTTCAGTGATTTCGGTAGTAAATTTGAGTGTATTGGTTGCGTTGTCAGCTACTTAATTGGGCGTTATACATTAGGAGAAGATTTTGAAATCTCATGAGAATAATTGCGATTGTGTTGGTTGCAAAAATAATTTTGATGTACCACTTCCTAAGGAGTTAATCGATGAAGTGCTAGCTGGGAAAGTTACGTTTTTTACTGGGGCGGGTATTAGCACTGAAGCTCCAACTGTATTAAACATTAACTTCTATGAGCAGGTAGCAAGGGAGATTAATGCATCAGACAAAGACCTAAGCTTTCCGCAAATGATGCAAGAATTTTGTAAGCAGCCAAATGGACGTATGAAGCTGTTACAAATGATTCGTTCAAGGTTTAAAACCATTGATTCTTTCCCTGAATTGCAAAAAATGGCTACGTCTTTTCATAAATCAATTGGAACTCTTTTCCCTGTTAAAAACATCGTCACGACAAATTGGGATACTTATTTTGAAGATTTTTCTCATGCAACGCCTTTTGTCTTAGATAGCGATTTAGCATTTTGGGAGGTTGCTGAGCGCCGTATACTAAAAATTCATGGCTCAATTGATAATCTCTCAACTGTTGTAGCAACAGAGGACGACTACACTGAGTGTACCAGGCGTCTCAATGAGGAATTGATTGGAGGTATGCTCAAAACCATCTTGGCGACTCAAACAGTTATCTTTATTGGTTACTCAATGCGTGATAGCGATTTCCAAGAGGTATATGGCTTGGTAAAAGCTCAAATGGATCTTCTGCATCGACAAGCGTACGTGGTGACTCCTTTTGAGGCTGAGGCTGAGCGATTTAGAGAGGCTGGGCTTATTCCAATCGTAACCGATGGAACTTACTTTCTAGAGTTGGTAAAGCAAGAGGCTGTTGAACGGGAGCTTTTACTTCCAGACCTTTCTTACGAGCTGTCCGCATTCATATTAAGTGATTTCGAAGATGAGCACATGGAAATAGCTAACAAAGTTAGCAATACTGAATGTCCACAGATCATCTACGCTGCCTGTTATCAAGATGGGGTGATTCATGCGCTTCAAAGGATACAAAAAAATCGATATTCAGGTGAATATTCTCACCCATGTCGATTGCAGAGGCTAATAGTTGAATATCAACACATTCAGTCAGAGAAAAGGAAAGTCAAAAGTTATACTGGTGTCGCTTATATAGAAGGTTATATTCGAGGGCTGGTTTATCACTTAGAGAACTGTTTTGAGAGTGAAGACTTTGAAATTCCATTGTATTTTGCTTTTGGTACAAAGGAAGAACTATATAGTTTTGAAGATTTTATTAACTTCGTTAAGTCTAATCCGAATGCCCATAAAGTATCATTAAAGCAGGCAACGCAGTACCTAAAATCACTAAAAAATCCTGATGAAATTGCAATTCATCATCTGCCGTGGATCTAATGTATAACAAAGCATTTAAGAGTGATTCCCAACGCTAGGCATTTTTCATTCCATCGTTGGGTTTTGTGTTTAAGGTGGCTTGGTTGAGTTTCGTGGTTTTCAGTTTTACATCTGCGTCGAAAGCCAGTAGTTTTGTAATCAATTCAGCATCTTGGTGCTAAACTTTGGCTGCATCATGTAGGTAACCTAACAAGGCATTTAAGACAGATTCGCAACACTCGGCGTTTTCAATTTAAGTTGAGATTTGTGATTACGGTGTAATGGTTTAGTAAGGTGGTAGTGTTGCTCACTACTTAATGCGGCGTTAGGTACACAGGGGGTGTGCAAATTACAATGGGGAATGATTGTGAAGACTTATAGCCCTTATAAAGGAGCTTTTATTGGGCGTGTATTGATGCTAGCGTTAATAATTATTACGTTAGTGTCTGTGAATGGGGGTCTGGCGGCGAAGTTCCATCATAAGGAGGGATTCCTTTCAAGTGCTTATTTTTATCTGTCGATTGTTGATATTGTACTAATTACGTTGGTAATGTTTCGAATCAGAAATGCAATGTACGCTTTAGGGTTAAACGTAACTCTTCAATTTTTTTTGCCCTTTGGTTATTCAATTGTAATGTTAACGTTTATTTTATTTACTGATTATCTGCCAGAACTTATTGGGTTTTTCATGTCATTAAAAAACAATTGCCTAGACGTACTTCTTGCAGGCCTTTTATTATTTGATTCTAAGGGCGGTGAAGAGCTTTATAGGGCTATATTAAATGCCTTACCAAGTATCAAAATACAATGGGGGGAAGGTGAGCCCGTTACAATTTCAGAAGTGTTAATCGTGGTGCTAATTTTAATGTCTGACTTTCTTGTGTTCTTCTTCATAAAATCAAAACGATTATGACTCATCAAGCTATACCTAACCAAGCTCTCAAATTGACCTCCTACCCATGGCATTTTTGCTTCGGAAAGTGTAGCTATATGTCATCTGTAGCTGTATTAAAATTAATAAAGAAGGCATTTTAAATGAATAAGAAATTTAAAAATACAGGTAATGAATCTGGTGAAATTACAGTTCAAGTATTTGAAACTAAAGTTAGTTTCCATATAGAGCCAGGAGCTAAATTTAATGTCGAGACTAATGAAAGCTCAGATATCGTATTTTCCAGTTCGAATATGGACTTTAATCTAGTCATAGAATCAGTCTAATTAAAGCTTCATTGGCTACGGTAAAAATTACCTAACAAGCAATTTAAGCAGACTGCCAACGCTTGGTACTTTCAACTCGGCTTAGCTTCAGTGATTTAGGTGGTAGATTTGAGTGTCTTGGTGGCGTTGTCAGCTACTTAATTGGGCGTTATACAAAGGGAGTAATCTAAACCATGGAAAAGGTTGATTGGCACAAGATTGATATACTCGATACAACTGTCATTACAGACACTTATAAAACGACTCAAAATGTTCGTAGATATTTCAAATCCAAATTTGGCGATGATTTCAAATTCGACCGAGGTTTTATGCAATGGATGCAAGGAGCTACTGGTCTCACAATCATTGATGCTTGCAAAGAATGGTCGAGTCGCCAGAAACTAAAGTAAGGTAGTGATCAAAGGCAAGGCACTAAGTTCTGCGGGTGTTGCTAGGCTTTGTATAACAAGCAATTTAAGCAGACTGTCAACGCTTGGCATTTTCAACTCGGCTTAGCTTCAGTGATTTAGGTGGTAAATTTGAGTGTATTAGTAGCGTTGTCAGCTACTTAATTGGGCGTTATAAGCTATATGGTGGGGTTCATAAATGGAATCATTCGAGTGGCAGATAGAAACTAAGTTAGGTTTTCAGCCGTTAGTGGCGTTGTATAGGTGTTTTTTCAAGACTAAAGGCTATAAAAAGCGTACTACACATTCAATTTATTTAAGTCGAAGTGATGGTTGGCTCTACTACCGCGTTGGAGACGTTACAGGATGGGCGATAAAACCAGGTACTGTATTGCGTCTAATCAGTTTAAGGGAGAATAATCATCATAATTACTTTACTGGATACCTTGCTGAATTGCATACATTAGGCAATGACAAGTATATGTTTCAGTGTGACTTATCACCAGTTGAGTTTGAAAGAATGGAAAGTTTCTTAACTAAACCGTTGTGACCGCGTATAACAAGGCGTTTAAGACAGATTCCCAACGCTCGGCATTCTCAGTTTAGGTTGAGTATTGTGTTTATGGTGCAATGGTTTAGGTAAAGTGGTCGCGTTGCTCACTACTTTACGCGGCGTTATGTACTTTTAGGGAAAATCAGAAACTTATGGATGAAAATACTGAAATTTGGCGCCAGTACTACGAAAAGGCATTGTCTCGCCCACATTCAAAACGTACTGAGTTTGCATCCAGACTCAATGAATCAAACCTTAAAATAGCCACTGACTGTGGTTGTGGAACAGGTAGTGATATCGAGTACCTAGAACAACAGGGTTATCAGGTTCATGGCTTCGATATTAATCCTGATTCAGTCTCTATTTGTAGAGACCGATTTGGGGCAAAGTCATTAGTGGAAATTACAGAGTCGTCGTTTGAATCATTCGACTATCCAAAGTCTGGCGTAGTTATTGCAAATTCCAGCTTGTTCTTCGCTGACCCAAACCAATTTGAATCGACTTGGAGCAATATTAAATCTTCAATTGAAATCGGTGGAGTGTTTGCTGGTGACTTCATGGGCTTTGAAGACAGTTGGGCTAACAACTATCGTACTCCAACCACACCTTTATCGGAATCAGAGGTAAAGACTCTGTTCTCAGGTTTTGAAATAGTCAGGTTCTTTGAACGTGATGAAAAATCGAAGACTTCATTGGGTAGAATGAAGCATTGGCATACATATTCCGTGGTCGCGGTGAAACGTACATAACAAAGCGTTTAAGACAGATTCCCAACGCTCGGCATTTTCAGTTTGGGTCAGCTTTGGTGTTTAAGGTGGCAAGGTTTTAGGTAGGGTGGTGGTGTTGCTCACTACTTAACGCGGCGTTATAACACTAGTTCATTTATATAATTTAATTGAGGTGCTCGTTGAAAGTTGGAATAGCTCAAATGTCCATGAATTGGACGGTCGAGGAAAATACGAAAACGATTTGTAATATTATTTCTGAACACAGAGATTTGGATATTCTTGTATTTCCGGAGTTAGCAATTACTGGTTTTCATCGTGAAATAAAGAACCAGACTCAATCTTCGTTAATTGAGGATGCTTTAAAAGAAATATCAACCCAATGTAAAAAATCAAAGATATTAGCTTTTATTGGTTATCCGCTAGTTAAAGGTAGGGTTGTTTATAACGCGTATGCTGCTGTAAATGAACAAGGTTGTATAGAGCCCATGTGGTGTAAGGTTGGGCTGACAGAAGGTGAATCTACATTTTTTAAACCTGGGCATGAACGCCCTGTTTTGAAACATAAACTTGGTGTGTTTAGTACCTACCTTTGCAGAGAAGCAAGTGATGTCAGTAGCGTGGTAGAGCAGTTATCTGCTGAATCCCCATCTTATATATTATGGCCAAGCTACATTGGTAAGCGCGAATTACCATTAAAAACTGAAAGTGCCACTTATGATACAGATTCAGCGAAAATAGCGCGTTCTTTAGCAGCTATGATTATTCAATGTAACTGGCCTCATTCGTTGAATAACCCAAAGAATCATGGGCTCGGAGGTAGTAAAATAATTTCTAACAACGGTGGCGTTATCGCACAACTCCCGTTTGATGAAGTTTGTGTCGGTGTGTTTGATACTACGACTAATAGCTTTAAAGTTAGATAATACGTGTAAGTGTTATAACAAACTGTTTAAGCTGACAGCTAACGCGTGGCATTTTCAGTTCCAATGGTTTTTGGTGTAATAGGTACGTTACTTTAAGTTCAGGTTTACGTTGGTCTGCAACTTAACAGGGCGTTATGCGTCAGGAGGAAGAGTTGGATAATCAGTTTAAAGATTTAGCAAAGGAACATCCGGAAGCCGGTAGCAAACTAGGAATTGCACTCTCTACCTTAAGTCAGGTTCCTATTAATGGTATGAGAGTCGCTCCCGAAAATGGTACAAATGGTTGGTATATCTGGTGCGGTGAAGAGTTATCTTCAAACGCAAACTTCTTTGACCCGCTACATGTTGAGCATATAGTTAAATATCTACCTCAAGTGCAAGCTTATCTTGGTTTGCCTCCTGGCTACCGCTTCCTAATAGATAACAATGGCTACGAAGATATCTGGTATGACAGCAGCTTGTTGGAAGGAAACGCATAACAAACAATTTAAGAGTGATTCAGYAYGCTTGGCATTTTTGGTTTGGGTTGAGTTTAGTGATTACGGTGGTCAAATTGAGTGTCGGGGTTGCGTGCTTCACACCTTAATTGGGCGTTATGTGAAAATGGAGAGTGCTATGGAACAAAATGAATTCTGGAAGTTAATTTCACTTATTGATCAAGAAGCTCTCGACGATTGCGATGATGAAGAAGCTGTGGCACCTATCGTTTCTGTATTGTCCTCGAAAACAGAGGAAGAAATCTCTCTGTTTCAAGAATACCTATCTCAAGCTCTATATGCCATTGATGGTCAAAAATGGATTGAGGAATCGGGTGAGTCTAGTGGCTCTGGTGATGGCTTTCTATATGCACGCTGTTTCGTTGTAGCTAAAGGTTACGAACATTATACAAAAGTTCTTAATAATCCATCCTTAATGCCAAAGAGTTCAGATCAATGGGCAGAATCAATACTGTACGTTGCAGGGCAAGCTTGGGCTGAGTTGACTGGCAATGATGAAGAAGAATATGAACGAGAAGCAACAGTAAGCTATGAGTCTTTTAGCAATGTAGCTTTGTGGTAATTCACATAACAAGGCGCTCAAGACTGATTCGTGAACGCGTGCCATTTTCGCTTCGCTCTAATTTTGGCACACTTTCACTCACAGCTTAGCTTGGCGTTATGTACTTTCGCGTTAAACTCCAATTACAACTAGCAGTTTGTAATATATAATATGCCATACATTAATCTTAGGAGCTTTGTTTTGCGCATATTTTCACTTCTTTTACTTATTAGTTTGCTTTCCGGGTGTGGTACGACACCTATGGTATATGAATCTAATCCCGTTCCGGTAGAAGATGCTCCAATGATTATTGATCGAATGGTTATGACTCAACATCGAGCATGGAAACCTGATAACTTTGTGATGACTGAACATTATTTTGGTTGGGGATTTGGTACGTATTCTACTGGAACTATTAGTAGTCGCGTTGTTTACGCTCGAACCTCTAGCACAACAAAAGATGTTGCTGAGCGAGTATATTATGATGAAATAGCAGATGTTAAGTTGTTAGATTGGACTAGAAAATTCAAACAATGGTATGTGGTTACTTTATACCGAAATGACGGTAGCCAAATAAAGCATGTACTGCGCACTAGAAGCTTACAAGACGCACAGTTACTGGTTGATGCGTTGAATACATATCTAGATAGTTTGCCAAGCAAAGTACGTACATAACAAAGCATTTAAGAGTGATTCGCAACGCTTGCCGTTTTCGCTTCGCTCAAAGTATAGGCAAGCGTCGCTCACACCTTAATGCGGCGTTAGGGCTTACTACAAAAAATTGCAAGGATGGCGAAATGATAAAGTTTTATCTAGTTCTTACTTTGTTAGGTATATTTCTACCGTATGGAGCATTTGTTCCTTGGCTAATTTCTAATGGATTAGATATTAGTCTTTTGTTCAATGAAGCGGCGGCAAATCCCATTAGTTTATTTGCTTGGCTCGATGTCTTGGTAGCGGCAGTTGCTTTATTAGGTTTTATCGTAGTGGACGGACAAAGACACGAAGTGAAATATCGATATGTTGCTATCTTGGGAACTTTGTCAGTCGGCGTTTCGTTTGGTCTTCCACTGTACCTTTACTTCAAAGAAAAGCAGTCCCTTCAACCGCAGCCCTAACAAGGCGTTTAAGACAGATTCCCAACGCTCGGCATTTTCAGTTCAAGTCGAGTTTTGGTGTTTACGGTGCAATGGTTTAGGTTGGGTGGTAGCGTTGCTCACTACTTAACGCGGCGTTAGTTTGCAAAAGTAGAAAAGCGTTTTTGGTCAAAGAGCCTAGTCCGGTTTCTATGCTTTACACCTGTTCGTTTTCCGAAAGTTGTGCAACCAAATCATCAGTGCGCGTAGGGTGTTTTTCGGCTCTTTGAGTTCAACGTTATTCATTTCTCCGCATCAGTAATTTTGGTCGCTTAGTGAATCTCGCGCGGCTTCTTTTTTTGTGTCTAACTCGTTAACAAATGGCTTTGTCGCACTTGGTTATCAGGTTGGTCGAATGAATCCTTTGTCAGCCCAAGTACTTCAAACTGTGGTTGTTTATCGTATGTCGCTTCTTAGCCAAGTGCGTTTTGTTGGTTGGGTTCGAGTTCTGTAGTTTTCAG